>JAPORU010000046.1:33451-35038 GCA_026710045.1 Aestuariivita sp.
AGCGTTCAGCGTTCAGCGTTCAGCGTTCAGCGTTCAGCGTTCAGCGTTCAGCGTAAGGGCCCTACACCTTCCTCATCTAATTTACTTTCGGCTTGCGAGCGCTCATGCGCTTCGTTGCTAGCTGTTCTGATGCGTCGGGAATTTAGGCGCATGGACTGTGCCTTTGCGCGGCGGTTGGCGATGCGGGTTAACGAACGATGATGGCGTATAACGTCGTCCGAACTCTGCGGTCGTTGGCTTGTCGCTGTGCGGTGTGTGCCTTCGGCCCGTTGCTTGCGGCGTTGTTCCTGCTGCCGGGCGCGGTCTTGCCCCAAACCCCCAATTGGCCTTTAGTCACAATTGAGAAAGTAACCCTTGAAGGCAGTACTACCCCACTCTCGTCAACAGGCATCGTCGAAGGCCAGACGATTCTTGTTCACATTAAGACGAATTCACCGCGCCAGCAGTACATAAAGCTGCAATTCGAGGTTAAAGACGATTCTGTTCTCGACTTCCTGAACACGGGTTATCAGCACAACAATCCGCTTGTAGGCGTGGGTGAGGGGACGCTTAATCGGCACTTCTATGTCCAAAACGGAGAGCACGAGCATACCATTAAGATCAATACCAAACTGGATTCGAGGAAGTGCAAGGACGGATTTATCAGGTTCACCCTGAAACTGGGGGTTCCTACTGACGGTAAGCCTCTTTGGCATCAATACAGGCTCGCCACGAATGCTCTGGGCTCTAACAACACTCGAAAGATTCAGGTCAAGGATGCCGGCCCGTGTGCGACGATCTCGATCGACCCGGATTCGGCCCTTGAGCGTGACGGCATCACCGAAGGCGGCGCCTTCGACTTCACGCTGAGGCGGATTAATCCAAGCAATAACGACCCTGCGGTGAGCCTGAACTGGGAAGTCGTTGACGATAGCTCCCGTGATTTCTTGGAGTCCGCGCAGCAAGGGCGCAAGTCCCACGACCTGCCAGCCTTTTACTTCGGCGGAATTGGGGAGGCGCGGAACGTGACGCATAACCCCAAGGTGCAGACCCAGATCGATCCCGCGAGCGGTAACGGCGAGGTCACGGTCAGGCTGCTTGAGGGCGACTACTACCTCGGAACGAAGACCACGCTCACCGTACCCGTGAAGGACGACACTGGATATGCCGGGCGCGTGCTCAGCCTGCCTGACCTCAAGGTGGCGGAAGATCACAGTTATCAAGTATCAATCGGGTCATTTATTCCGGGTTTTCAGTTACCGTTTCAACTTTCTGGCGATATCGAGAAGAGCGTGACAAACCCCAGTGTTAGGGTGTCATTTGTCGACAGTGGCGGCCTTTGCAAGGCCACTGCGAATGCCCGGGATTTAGGGCAACTTGGAACCGGCATCAACGTCCTCCCGCGGACAAACTACCCCCCGCCGAAGATGTTCGAGTGGGACACTAGCCGCCCTGAGTCCCGGGAAAGGTCGATCAGCCATCTCCTGATGGACGACGAGTACCACGAGGGCGACGAGACTCTCTGCTTGAAGTTCGACCAGCCGAAATCGCTCAAGCTGCCCGGCGGCGCTGAGGAATATTTTGCCGCCATCACTATCACGGACGATG
>JAPORU010000187.1 GCA_026710045.1 Aestuariivita sp.
CCGCCATCCTGTCGGCCCAGCCTGGCCCGTCCGATCGGCACAGGGTGCCGGTTCGGTCCGTACATCAACCCTGCACAACCACAGACAGGACTTCCCGAGTTGTCACACTCTCCCTCTTCCATACAGGCCGACACCCATACCCCGGCGCGTCCCGTTGATGCTTACGTTGCTCTCTTCTCAACCGGTACCCGACGTCCCCATATTAACGGAAGGTCGTCACACGCATGACCCGCCTCATAGCCGGCTCAGTGTTCACTCACGTTCCAGCCTGTATGGTCGCTAAACGGCCATAAGCCGTCCTTTTATCCGCAGTGCTTCAAACCATATCGTTACCTTTATGATCCGCCGCGGTCGCTACCAACCGAAGCAACAATTGTTGGACGGGATTTGCACCCGCTAGGAGAGTGCACCTTATCTCGGCGCACGTTAAAGATGGGTTAAGATCTATTTCCTGTCCAACCTGTATGCGGAGCGCACATCAAGACGCCAGAAGCTCCCCTTTTGATAGGAGCCTGGATGGGCCTCTACACCGGTATAGCGCGCAAACGCATACCTGGGTAACTGAATAATAGGACTAATACTCGGGTTGACGCCAACCGATGCCCTTTCGCCTTACACGCGCTTTGAGATCATCAATACTCCAGTTGTCACGCGAACTGTTTCGCATACGCGACACCAAGTTTTGTCTGTTGCCCACAATCGGCATGATGGCGTATATGAGACCGCATTCAAGACCGTTAAGGGCACGCAAACATCCATACTTGATGACCGATGAAGCCAAAATATCTATCACGAAGTCATATGCTGACGAAGACCATTCCAGAACGCAGCATATTACACGACCCAAATTGGATTTCACAAAACATGATCTCGTCCACAGGCGACCGATACTGTCGACTGCAACCATGTTCCATCATCGGAGCCACAGAAATCTTAACTGAGAAAGGCCCGATATAGTCGCTTGCGAACAGCGGCGTCATACCTGTAAACAACACAGGTTATAAAATCGGATCGTACAATAGGGTTTTGGCGATGCCAAAGAGAACCGATATCTCATCCATCATGATTATCGGCGCCGGCCCCATAATCATCGGTCAAGCCTGTGAATTTGACTACTCTGGAACACAGGCCTGTAAGTCTCTGAAAGAAGAGGGTTATCGGGTGATCCTGGTGAATTCAAACCCCGCCACCATCATGACCGACCCTGAACTTGCAGACGCGACCTATATCGAACCCATTACCCCCGACATCCTGACAAAAATCATAGAGAAGGAAAGACCGGACGCACTCCTGCCAACCATGGGTGGACAGACCGGTCTCAATATATCCCTCACACTCGAAAAGCAGGGCATTCTCCAGAAATTTGATGTTGAACTGATCGGAGCAAGAAAAGAGGCCATCGAGAAGGCGGAGGATCGCGCTTTGTTTCGTGAGGCTATGAGCAAAATTGGCCTTGAAAACCCCAGATCCGCAATCATTAACGCTCCGAGACGGGGCACGACCCGTGACATAGAGACCGCAATCGTCCACTCGCTGGATGCGCTTGAGGGCATCGGACTCCCCGCAATCATTCGCCCAGCCTTCACACTCGGTGGAACCGGCGGTGGTGTTGCCTATAATCGTGAAGACTTCATCCAATGTTGCCGTACAGGACTCGATGCCTCACCGGTCGGTCAGATTCTCATCGACGAAAGCCTGCTGGGTTGGAAGGAATTTGAAATGGAGGTTGTCCGCGACAAGGCCGACAACGTCATTATTGTTTGCTCCATCGAAAACGTCGATCCCATGGGTGTACATACCGGCGATTCGATTACCGTGGCTCCCGCACTGACGCTAACCGACAAAGAGTTTCAGCGAATGCGCAACGGTTCCATTGCAGTCCTGCGAGAAATCGGCGTCGAAACCGGTGGGTCAAACGTCCAATGGGCGATCAACCCCGACAATGGTCGTATGGTGGTTATTGAAATGAACCCCCGCGTATCCCGATCCTCTGCTCTTGCATCCAAGGCCACAGGCTTCCCCATTGCCAAAATTGCCGCAAAGCTTGCCGTCGGTTACACACTTGATGAACTCGACAATGATATCACCAAAGTCACTCCGGCCAGTTTCGAACCCACTATCGATTACATTGTGACCAAAATACCGAAGTTCGCATTCGAAAAATTCCCCGGCTCGGAACAGACACTCACAACCGCGATGAAATCGGTGGGCGAAGCGATGGCTATCGGTCGAACCATTCATGAGTCGTTCCAAAAGGCACTCGCATCAATGGAATCGGGTCTCACCGGATTTGATGAAATTGACATAGACGGGGCTCCGGACACCGCGGCGATCATCAGCGCACTCGCAAAGCCGACGCCTGACCGCCTGCGTCTTATCGCGCAAGCCATGCGCGCCGGTCTTGATGACGACCTCATTCAATCTGTTACCCATTTCGATCCGTGGTTTATCACCCGTATCCGTGAGATCATCATAGCCGAAAGAGATCTGCGAGCTATGGGATTGCCGAACACGGAAACCACCATGAGAACAGTAAAAATGCTGGGATTTACAGATTCTCGAATAGCGAAACTGACCGGACACACGGAACGTGACGTCAGTGCCATGCGCCGGAGACTCGGCGTCACGGCGAGTTTCAAGCGAATCGACACCTGTGCCGCCGAATTTGAGGCACAGACCCCCTACATGTATTCGACCTACGAAGAACCGATGATGGGAGATGTCGAGTGCGAAGCGCGACCGACCGATGCGACAAAGGTAGTCATTCTTGGTGGTGGTCCCAATCGCATCGGACAAGGTATAGAATTCGATTACTGCTGTTGCCATGCCTGTTTTGCACTGTCGGCCGAATACGAAACCATCATGATAAATTGCAATCCAGAAACGGTCTCAACCGACTATGACACCTCCGATCGCCTCTATTTTGAACCCCTGACATTTGAACACGTCATGGAAATTCTTCACGTCGAACGTCAAAACGGAACACTTCACGGAGTTATTGTGCAGTTCGGCGGGCAAACACCCTTGAAACTCGCGCACGCATTGCATCAAGCCGGTGTACCAATTCTCGGTACATCACCTGACGCCATTGATCTCGCCGAAGATCGCGAGAGATTCCAAAAGCTCGTTCAAGACCTCGGCCTGAAGCAACCCAAGAACGGCATTGCAGCAACCACCCAGCAAGCCCTCGCAATTGCACGAGACATTGGATTCCCCTTAGTGATCCGCCCATCCTACGTCTTGGGCGGACGGGCAATGGAAATTGTGCGTGATCAGTCAAGCTTGGAGCGTTATATTTCAGACGCCGTCTTTGTCTCGGGTGAAAGCCCTGTCTTGCTCGACAGCTATCTCTCAGGCGCCATTGAACTTGATGTCGACGCCTTGTGTGACGGAAAGAATGTCCACGTTGCCGGAATTATGCAGCACATTGAAGAAGCGGGCGTTCATTCCGGTGACAGTGCCTGTTCACTGCCTCCGCACTCACTTCCCCACGACATACTTGAGGACATTAAGCGACAGACCATTCATTTGGCGATCGCACTGAATGTTGTGGGACTCATCAATATTCAATTTGCCGTAAAGGATAATGAAGTTTATGTCATTGAAGTCAATCCACGCGCATCGCGAACCGTTCCATTTGTTGCAAAGGCGACAGACTCGGCTATTGCATCGATCGGTGCCATGATCATGTCTGGTCGGCCCCTTTCTGATTTTGCCGTGCGTCCACCATACAATCTCGAGGAAGCCAATTACGACACGGTTCTACCATTGGCGGATCCCATGACACTTGCGGATCCCAATATGCCTTGGTTTTCGGTAAAGGAAGTTGTCCTTCCCTTTGCACGTTTTCCCGGCGTCGATACGCTGCTGGGCCCGGAAATGCGTTCGACAGGCGAAGTCATGGGGTGGGATCGCGATTTTCCTAGAGCATTCCTGAAGGCACAATGGGGTGCCGGTGTGACCCTGCCCTCGTCAGGATGCGCCTTTATCTCCATCAAAGACGCCGATAAGGGACCCGACATACGACAGGCCGCGCAAACACTGATTGAGCTTGGTTTCTCTCTGGTTGCGACCCGCGGCACACAGGCTTGGCTGCGCGCTTGCGGAATTGAATGCGAACCTGTCAACAAAGTTTATGAAGGACGCCCCGACATCACCGACTTAATGAAAAACGGCGGTGTCGATTTCGTCATGAATACAACAGAAGGAACCCAAGCGGTTGAAGACAGCAAATCCATTCGCTCAATCGCCTTGCTCGACAAGATTCCCTATTTTACGACCGCTGCAGGAAGCCACGCAGCCGTTCTCGCCATTCAGTCCCAAGTGGAGGGAAAAATCGGGGTCAAAGCTTTGCAAGGATCGTGAAGAGACATTCGCAACCTCATGCATTTTGTGCCCCATACAGCGCCATCAGACCTACTACTGCAAGAATATCTCAACTTCCGGCGATTGAGCCTCAAGACTCGCACGCATCTTGGAAAACGCGACAACCTCAAGCTGACGAACACGCTCTTTCGATAAACCAAGTTCGTTACCAAGACTTTCCAGGGTTCGAGGGGTTGGACTTAATCTACGCGCCGACACAATCAACTGCTCACGCTCGGTCAGAACATCGAGAGCAACCATGATCCATTCCCTGAGTTGAGCCAAATCATGTTCAATCTCAAAGTGTTGATCCGCTCGCAGCCCGTTATCTTCAATCAGTTCAATCCACTCACGACCATCTTCATCATGCGCTTGCATGGCGTTCAACGAGAAATCAGAACTCGATAATCGTCCATCCATCATCGCAACATCGCGCACCGGGACCCCGATTTCAGCGGAGATCAAACGGTACAATTCCTCTCGGTTGACAACGTCGCCATCCTCTGTTATCTCTCGCTCAAGCCGCGCCCGAACCCTACGCATATTAAAAAAAAGAGCCTTTTGGGAGGTTGTCGATCCGGTCCGTACTGCGGACCAGTTGCGCATCACGTAATCTTGGATAGACGCTCTAATCCACCATACCGCATAAGTCGAAAAACGTAACCCCCGATCTGGATCAAACTTATCAGCAGCCTTCATCAGTCCCAATCCGGCTTCCTGAATCAGATCATTCATCGGAGCCCCGTAACGCTTGAACTTAGCCGCCATGGAAATTGCCAAACGCATATATGCCGTGATTAACCGATCAAGAGCTGCCTTATCCTTATTGTCGCGCCACGCATACGCAAGCTTCAACTCAGTCTCCGCATCTAACAGTTCAGCGCGCATCGCGTCATACTTAAGTTTTCGATCCTGTACACTTTCCGTAGACATGTAACCTCGTAAATGTTTTCTATGTCACACCGTTTCAACTCTGAAGTGCACCACCGAGCTTCTCTCCAGACCCCGGTGTCTTGCTGAGGGGGTGAGGAGGAGCTGGATGGTAGAGGACGGTTT
>JAPORU010000028.1 GCA_026710045.1 Aestuariivita sp.
GACAGATACAGGTGATCTTGGCTCTATTGAACGTTCCAGTATCTGTATCGGTACTGCACCAATTGAGAAGCAGCAGAGCAAAATTGATGCTCTCTTTGATGGAGAAGCTCTTCGGGATATCGTGAATTCCCTGAAAACCGATAACAGCGATTTTGCAAAGACGGTATTGAACACTCTATCCCGCGTGTCCCCTCTGTCAGCGGCCTGCACAATCGAGATTATTCATCGTCTCCGGACGTCAAGTCTTACGATCAACAAGGCACTGGAGATGGAATTTCGATTTACTTTTCGATCCATGGAGCATGCCGACTTTCTTGAGGGCATCCGTGCGCAAGTTATCGATAAAGATCGGAATCCACAGTGGCAATATACAGAAAGAGATGTGCCAACGGTCGCCGTCGCAAATATGTTGCAACCTCTGGGATCAAAGAAACTGGACATTTGAAAAGGACAGTAAGATGAAAATCGGGTTTATCGGTCTTGGCAATATGGGTGCCCCAATGGCCGCGAATCTGGTCAAGGCTGGCCATGAGGTCATCGGATTTGATCCCGTTGACGTGAACATTGATGGCGTTTCAATGGCGAGGAACGCCTTAGACGCAACTATGAATTCAGACATTGTCATCACCATGTTACCGAATGGTCGCATTCTTCGTAGCGTTGTTGATGAAATCATAGGGTCGCTGAAACCGGGTACGGGCTTGGTGGATTGCTCTACAGTCGATGTTGAGAATGCTCAAATGGTTGCCAATAAGGCGCTTGTAAGAGAGCTGTTGCCCGTTGACGCTCCGGTATCCGGGGGAGTTACAGGTGCCACCAATGGCACGCTCACCTTTATGGCTGGTGGTTCCGATGCCGCTTTCGAAAAGGCGCGGCCGCTCTTTGAGATTATGGGGCAAAAAGTTGTCCATTGTGGAGAGTCAGGTGCCGGCCAAGTCGCGAAAATCTGCAACAATATGATTTTGGGGGCAACAATGATCGCAACCTGTGAAACAATTGCGCTTGCCGATAAATTGGGTCTCGAACGGCAAAAACTCTTCGATGTCGTTTCAACTTCCTCCGGATACAGTTGGTCGATGAACGCCTACTGCCCAGCGCCCGGCATCGGCCCAAAGTCGCCCTCAGATAACAATTACGCTCCTGGATTTGCTGCAGAACTCATGCTTAAAGATCTCGATCTGAGCCAACAGGCCGCCACGATGGTCAAAGCTGACACACCAATGGGTAAACTTGCCACGCAAATCTATCGTGAGTTCATTGACAGCGGAAACGGACTGGGAAAAGATTTCAGTGCAGTTCTACAACAGTTCGAAAGCCATTAAGTTATCGATGCAATGCTCACTCTTGCGATCGCTTTCCGATGTTTATGGCTCTCATAGGGTACACTTTTTTCCACACCTCGAACGAAAGAAACTGCAACACTGTTTGGATGTCCCTATTGAAACGCGCCAGAAGCATTTCGAATAACCGCAGAATTGCACATTTGACGCATTTGAAGAAAACATTACCTTTTACTCGGCCGCAACGAGCTTGTCATACAAAACCTGCTTCAAATATTGCCCCGTATAACTGTCTTGATTCATTGCAATTTCCTCTGGCGTGCCGAATGAAACAATCTCGCCTCCTTCATCGCCTCCTTCCGGGCCAATATCAATAACATGATCAGCGGTTTTGATCACATCAAGATTATGTTCTATGACAATGACCGTGTTTCCTTGGTCCACCAATTCATGAAGGACTCCCAGAAGCTTTCGGACATCTTCAAAATGTAAACCTGTCGTCGGTTCATCCAAGATATACAATGTTCGGCCTGTTGATCTTCGACTCAATTCTTTTGCAAGCTTAACTCTTTGCGCTTCACCACCTGATAGAGTTGTCGCCGATTGGCCAAGCTTGATGTAATCAAGACCCACGTTCATTAAAGCATCCATTTTCTCATATATCGATGGAACGGCCTTAAAGAACTCTGTTGCCTCTGCTACCGTCATATCAAGGACGTCGGCAATACTTTGTCCTTTATATTTTATCTGAAGAGTTTCGCGGTTGTAGCGTGTTCCCTTGCATGTCTCACAGGTGACATAAACATCGGGTAAAAAATGCATTTCAATTCGAATCAATCCATCCCCGCTGCATGCTTCGCAACGACCGCCCTTTACATTGAATGAAAAGCGGCCTGGCTTGTATCCAAGTCCTCGTGAGTCCGGCAAGTCCGCAAACCAATTTCGTATCGGTGTAAATGCTCCGACGTAGGTCGCTGGATTCGATCGTGGAGTTCGCCCAATCGGCCTTTGATCAATATCGATGATCTTATCAATAAACTGAAGACCTTTGATAATCGTATGACTCGCAGATCTCAGTTTATAGTAGGAGAGCGTTTCGTAAGTTTGTCGATAAAGTGTCTCAATTACCAGAGATGATTTTCCTCCACCCGATACACCGGTGACACAAATAAATTGTCCCAGAGGAAAATCCACTGTAACGTTCTTGAGGTTATTTGTTTTTGCTCCGACAACCGTGAGCTTTTTTCCGTTTCCAACCCGACGTCGTGCCGGTATCTGAATCTTTCGTGCTCCAGATAAATACTGACCGGTAATCGACGCAGCATTTGACGCAATTGCATCAGGCACCCCTTGTGCCACAACTTCACCACCATGAACTCCGGCCCCCGGACCAAAGTCGAATACATAGTCGGCCTCACGAATAGCCTCTTCATCATGCTCAACGACAATGACCGTATTGCCCTGATCCCGAAGAGACTTAAGGGTATTCAACAATCGACCATTATCTCGTTGATGCAGACCAATAGATGGCTCATCCAATACGTAGAGAACTCCGGTAAGACCAGATCCAATTTGCGATGCCAACCGAATTCTTTGACTTTCGCCACCGCTGAGAGTTGCGCTTGATCGGGACAGCGTCAGATACTGCAGACCCACGTCATTCAAGAAACCAAGCCGTTCGCTAATTTCCTTCACAATCGATCGTGCGATTTCATTTTTTTGCAATGACAACGACTTTGGAACATCCATAATCCACTCCAGAGATTCTTTTATCGTCATCTGGGCAACTTCTCCGATGTGCATCCCGTCAATCTTTACAGCTAACGCCTCCTCACGCAGTCGATATCCACAACACGCCAGGCATGTGCGTGTATTCTGAAACGCCGTAATTGTTTCGCGCCTCCACGGTTGCGATACGTCGCTCAAACGTCGCTCAAGATTTGGAATGACCCCCTCAAAGACACGCGACACTTCATAGGATGATTCGTTATTGTCGGTGTATCGAAAAAGAATGGTGTCTTCCCCTGAACCATATAGAATGCGTTGACGAACCGGTTCCGGCAAATTCTTCCAAGGTGTCGATTTCTTGAAGCCATAATGTGCAGCTAACGCATCAATGGTCTGTTGTGTGCTTGTTGATTGGATATCCGGTAACCAAGGCGCTATGGCGCCTTTGGTAAGACTGACTCTTTCATCTGGAACGATCAGTTTTTCGTCGAAATATTCCTCCGCCCCAAGTCCATCACAGGTGGCACACGCACCGAAAGGTGCATTAAACGAAAATAATCTCGGTTCTATCTCGGGAATGGAAAAACCGCTCACAGGACATGCAAAGTTCTCCGAAAATGTGACGGACTCAGGCTCTTGATCATCGCTTGAAGCCGTCTCAAAAATCGCGATACCGTTCGCCAAATTAAGTGCCGTCCGCAAACTGTCCGCCAGCCTTACCTCAATACCTTCGCGCACAACAACGCGATCCACAACAACAGAAATGTCATGTCGTTTCTTATTATCCAGTTCTGGAGGTTCATCGATTTCAAGAAATTCACCATCTACCTTGACGCGTGAAAATCCTTGTTTGCGCAATTCCATGAATTCTTTACGATATTCCCCCTTTCGATCTCGAACAATCGGAGCCAACACATACGCTCGCGTTCCCTCGGAAAACTTCAATATGATGTCAACCATATCCTGAACCTGTTGCGCCTCAATTGGTCGACCTGTTACGGGACTGACAGGCGTCCCCACTCTCGCAAACAACAAACGCAGATAGTCGTAGACTTCGGTCACCGTCCCAACAGTCGACCGAGGGTTCTTTGATGTCGTTTTCTGCTCAATGGAAATCGCTGGCGATAGTCCCGTGATATGGTCAACATCCGGTTTTTCCATAAGATCAAGAAATTGACGGGCGTACGCACTCAAGCTTTCAACATAACGTCGCTGACCTTCCGCATAGATTGTGTCAAATGCCAATGAAGATTTCCCGGATCCAGACAATCCTGTAATCACAACCAACTGGTTTCTTGGAATATTAACGTCAATTGACCTTAGATTATGTTCACGCGCGCCGCGCACCTCGATAAACTTTAATTCGCTCATGACACCCTCAATTGGTCAATTGCCAAAAAATCTCAGTCGACAATATCCTGGAAAACGGATCCATGATACCGTTCTCCAAATTCAAAATTTGTACCCGCACGATACTATTTCAGCAAGAAGATAAACGGACTTGGAACACAAAGATGGATCTGAAAGGCAAAACAAACCAGAACGTAAGGACCACTTTAAGACCCGCCCGAGTCCCTTTGTTCGTGCTCCCGTTGGGTTAATCAACTGGCTGAAATTTATCGCTCGTGTCTACAAAGTTGTCAAAAAAAGATGTCACAAGGGTCTCTGATCACACTCGCCTATGGCTCGTCACGAAAACGTCGCCACATGATCGAAGTTAAGCCCGAAGAGAATGAAAAACAAGGATCCGCAGATTCTCTGCATCCGGAAAAACGGGAGAACCCTACAAGGTGACAACCGAGGGTAACGAGCACAATCGGTCAGATCACTTCAATCTGGTTCTAAAATTCCGGTGGGTATCGGCTTTTGAGGCAGATCTTACGAATTTCCATTCGACATTCTTCAAACAAAGAGGTTGAGACTGGATCGACGGACCAAATACGGTGCAACAATTGATACGGCGAACAACCTTATGGCAAATCGCTAATATATGAGAAACATCAAAAACTTTCTCTCATGGCGACTGATCAGATTTACGATGTCACTCCCTTTGAACAGAATCAAACTGGGAGAGATATTGGCTTCCTTTTTTCTTTTTGTCTCAGAGCACCAATGAGAATGAGCAGGAGTGAATAACCCAAAGGGATTCCACGCGCAGATCATTCGCATGGCTCCACATGAGCAGTAATTTATACAAAACTCCAGCATTCAAGAATAGAGGCCCTCTTTTTCTTTGCGATGGGATAAACTAACGTATGCGAACAAGGAAAGAAGAGATTGTTCGATATGATAGATACGGAAATTACGCCGCAGTTAGTGAATGATCATGGAATTAATCAAGCAGAATATGATCGGATTTTGAAAATCTTAGAGCGTGAACCCACTCTCACAGAGCTTGGTATTTTTTCGGCAA
>JAPORU010000188.1 GCA_026710045.1 Aestuariivita sp.
GTTGGAAGACGCTGGGCTATGCCCGGCGCTTTCGCTCTGTGATTGTCAATTACGCAGATGACTGTGTTGTCCTCGGCAAGGCGGTCGATGGGATCCGGGACAGCGGACATGCGGACGACGGTCATGTCGATAATGACGAAACTGAAACGGACGATGAAGGATCACACGACCCGCACACGATCGCATGCGTGCGCTGTCCGGGATGGTCGGGAGGAACCGTTCACGGTCCTTGGGTATCGCATCGGACGCACCGTCCGCAAGCCGGGAACCGGCGCCACGATCGGCACCGGTTCGGTCTGTGCATAACCACCACCAGGACTTCTCGACTCTCCCGCTTCCATCGCGGATCTTATGAGGCCGACGCCAATACCCCGGCGCGTCCTGTTGATGCCTGCGTTGCTCACTTCTCAACAAGTACCAGACGTCCCCATATTAACGGAAGGTCGTCACGCACATTGCCGGCCTCATAGCCGGCTCAGCGTTCCCTCACATCCCAAGGAAACGGCCCGGCCTGCAGGGTCGCTAAACGGCCACAAGCCATCCTTTTATCCGCAGGGCTTCACACCCTATCGTTCCCTCTCTGATCCGCCACTTCGGACATCTCGGTCGCACCCAACCGAAGCAACAGGTGTTGGGCGGGGTTCGCACCCGCTGGGAGAGTGCACCTTACCTCGGCGCACGTTAAAGATGGGTCAGCGAAACCTTCTATGGGGATATCGGTCACGAACTCTCTTGGAGTTGCCCGGTGCGATGACAGGCATGATGACAGGGATCCTTAAGGGAATAGAACCCGGAATGCGGACTGAACCGTCTTGACAGAGACGCTGCGGAAATGGATGGAGTTGTGTATTCGGGAAACGGAGGGGACGATGTCGGACGACTTGGATAGGGACAGGGGTTGGCGGAACCGTCTTGATGAGGGACGTCTGGGGCGTCTTCGGGAAAAAATTGCCGACTACGATTGCGGCGCAGGATTGTTCTATGATCCGATCAACATCCGCTATGCCACCGGCACGACCAACATGCAGGTCTATGGCCTTCATAACCCCTGCCGTTACGCGTTCGTGCCGGTCGAGGGTCCGGTTGTTCTTTTTGAATTCGACGGGTGTGCGCATCTGTCGGCAGGATGCACAGCGGTTAATGAGATCCGAACGGCTACATCGTGGTATTATTTCGTATCCGGTCCCCGATGCGAAGAAGTTGCGCATATTTGGTGTGCCGAGATTATGGATCTCGTGCGATCGTATGCTATGGGCAGCCGAAAGCTGGCTGTAGATCGGATCGACCCGCTGGGGACACATCTGCTGGAGCAAAACGGTCTCCACATCATCGACGGGTTTGAAGTGGCCCATATGGCTCGGATGATCAAGACGCCGGAAGAGATCGAGGCCATCGGCCAATCCATCCGCGTTTGCCAAGAGGGCTTGACCCGCATGATGGAAACATCGGCCCCCGGCCAGACAGAAAATGACATCTGGTCGATCTTGCATCAGACCAACATTGAACGGGGTGGTGAGTGGATCGAGACTCGGCTCCTGTCTTCTGGTCCGCGGACCAATCCGTGGTATCAGGAGGCGGGGAGCCGGGTGATCGAGGCGGGTGACATGATCGCTATTGACACTGATCTGATCGGTCCTCTTGGCTATGGTGCCGATATATCGCGCAGCTGGGTTGCCGGTGATGTGACGCCGACCGGTGACCAGAGGACCCTGTATGCGCTGGCTTATGAGCAGGTAGAGCGGAATCGTGAGCTCTTTGTTCCCGGCCGGAGCTTCTTCGAGATTGCCGATCGGGCGTGGACGATGCCGGAACCCTACCGAGGATATCAGCAGCCAGCCATCGCCCATGGCAGCGGACTGTGCAACGAGTTCCCCCTAATCATTCACGGCGAGCATATCGAGGCGAAGGGGTATGACGGCCTTATCGAACCGGGTATGGTCGTGTGCGTCGAAAGCTATGCGGGGACACCGGGAGGACGCGAAGGCGTTAAACTGGAACAGCAGATCCTTGTGTCGGACGACGGGCCAGAGCTGCTCTCGACCCTTCCCTTCAATGACCGGTTGCTTGCTTAAGTGGACCCACTGGGACCGATCAGAATATCGGTTTGAATAAACCGGATCGGCACTGATCGGAGGTCCGGGACAACCGCGATCGTCGGATCCGATCGGAAGGTGTGTGCGTCGGATGACTCCAAGGACAGGAAACAGGGAAGATC
Source organism: Aestuariivita sp. (assembly GCA_026710045.1). Taxonomy (GTDB): domain Bacteria; phylum Pseudomonadota; class Alphaproteobacteria; order Rhodobacterales; family Rhodobacteraceae; genus JAPORY01. Next base: position 2,216 of record JAPORU010000188.1, read on the forward strand.
CTGACGCGAAACCCGCATCATCCCGGTTGCGTCTCCCGCGCTGATCAGCCCCAGAAAAACCCACCACCAGAGAACCAAGTCCGATTTGAAACCCGTCTAATCGCCTTTCGACCTCTTGCCCGCCAGAATCCCTAGACCCATCCTACCCACAATCGCATCATCCATCTCCAGGATGCTGTCAATCGTCCCGTTCTGGATCGTCTTTGCCGCCTCGAGAATGGCTTAGGCCGTCCTGTCCAGCTCCGGTGACACCCCCAGCAAGTGCGTGATCTCCGCTCGTTTCTTCGATCGATACCTCACCCTGCCAGCGCTCCAGTTGCCCTTATAGACGCCGATCCACTCCTGGGTCTCTGTATGAGACAGAGGATCCACTCTACAGTGGCCGCAGCAAAGAGACACGGTTTTTGAACCCCGCCTGTACATTGGCTAGCATCGTCTGGGCCTCGGCCCGGGACTCATCGATCATCTGTGTGAAAGGTGCCGGTATCCGATTTTCAAGAGTGACCTTAAACTCTCAAGGCCGTTGGTATGCGCCAGACCTATGATGAACTCCTTGACCGAGTGATTGACCGCCTCGTGTCTAAAGTCTTCAAGTCCCGTGTAGGCTAAGACCTAATCCGTATAGACCATAGACCCTGACAGGTTCTTTGATAATGCCATGCAAGATTTCCTTGCCGGCGATCTGAATCACCTGAACGGCAAGCTGATAAATCACCATCATGTCAATCAACTTAATAAATGTGGATTAAACACGGAGTGGTCCGAACACCTCTGTGTTGATGATGTGTTGATGAGCGCGTGTCAGTATGTATTTAGCGCCTGTTAAAACAGCAATGACGTTTTATATTTTTGCCGTTTTAACTCTCATGAAATGCGATGTTATCGCCTGTTTATCTGTTTGTTTGCAGGCTTTTTGGATGGTGTGGCTTTTTCCGGGGCATCATCTCTTGATGCTATCGTGTCCTCTGCGGTGATGGAGCTAAAACCGTTTTGGAGTTTCTGGTACTCGTACGGCAAGAAAATCTCCTGGATCAGTCCACTGGGAATGACGGGTGTCTTGCATTATTCGGTGTCTTCCTGTTCATCTGGTGGGGGTAATTGTAGAGAATTGAGTCTATAATCGCTTGTACTTGAGGTCATAACGTTTTCGAACTCACATTAAATGAGACTCAATTCTCTACAATTACTGTGGGACCTTACGTACCTTTATGCCGATAGATCCGACATCTGTTCAAGCGCGTCCGGATCCAGGCCTCCGCGGCGCAGAATATAGTTCTGGAAGCTAGGGATCGGGCAGGTCAGCGCCCCGGTCTCTGGGTTTTTCTCCAACGCCCCGCAATGCATCAGATGCGTGATGAATGTGTTCGCGGTGTGTTCAGGAGGGCATTCGAAATTCCCCGATAGGTCTGTGTCGCAATAGCTTTTGATTTTCTGCCGGAGTTGACTGGTATTGAGCGTTTCTCCAGTGCGTTTCGCTGTGCCCACTTTCTGCAGTACCTGTGCAGTTAATTGGGGAGAATAATCCATCACCTCGCTGTATTGTGCGCCGTAGTAGCCGTGTCGGAGTTTGTCTGAACGGCGCTGAACTGCGTTCCAGTCCTCTATCTTATCGGCGATCCCATCGACTCCCTTGACAAGGAGGGCTTCTGCCAAGGCCTGCTGCGCCCAGTGCACATGACGCGGCCAGCCGTCGGTTTTAGCCATGAGGGCATCAATCTGTGAACGACACGAACCGATGTTGATGTGAAAGTGATCACACCATTTCTCTGTTAATTCATGCAACTCTTCTACAGAAAAACATCCCAGTGAATAAGGAGAAAGACCATGCGTCAGACCCATGGAGCGGATCACGGAATTGGTATCGCCCAGTCCTGCTAAGACGAGGGTTATCGGCAAACCCGTCGAGGCGTCGTGGATGTTTCTGAGTAAAATGGCATGATCACGATCTTTATCGGTCGGTAAACGTTGGATTTCATCAACGGCGAGAATAATGACGGATGTCCAATTCTCACTCGGGCATTTTGTGGCGAGATCGCTTATGTCAGTAGGAACGTTTGATGTGAATAAAGTCTTTAGATCAATGCTCATACCAAATCCACCGACTGTAGGAACGTATGATGACCATTTATGACCAAACTTTAATAGGGCTTCGCTCCAACCAGACGATGTTGCTACGCCTGCATATGCAATTGCTTGCAAGACCTTGGGAATATGCTTGGTTACATCTGATTCTGAAGCATGGACAACGCGAACATTATTCTCGTAAAATGAACGTTTAGCTATCTCACCTAGAACCGAACTCTTCCCCGCGCCGGGCGCGCCCGTGAGAACAGTGGTGTTGCCGGGGATGCCAACTCTTTCTTGCCTTGTTTCCGCTGCGATCGTTAAAACGTCGTTTAAAACTGACTTACGACCCACAAACACGGGAGGCGGTGATTTCTCACGCCTATTTACAAAGCGCTGTAATTCTGATCGTTTGAAATTTGCCATCGGATCATTTCTCTATATGGGGTAATCGTATAGTTTGTTCGCTCAAATACGTTAAGAGTGAAAAAAGAGGTCGTTTCTGTATTCCGTACTGTCAAGGACTGTTTTAGCCTTATTTGAGTTGAAAATCTGCCCGTCAGGTCAAAAACCTCCTTGCATAAAGATAAGAGATCTTAAAAGTTGCGACACTGCTTTTTTGAAATATTGAATACCCTCTTATGTCTAATCATATTTATAGACAATCAGACTGTCCCATAAACCATTGTGATCATTTTTGGACATATTTGAATATTGGGACGGGATAAAAGAACAGTTTAAGTGTAGAAAAATAAGAAAAGATAGCAGATAACGACATTGTCCCGCAAACGACCGTTTGCGGGACAGGCAAACCATCAGACTGATGGTTCTTTTCCGGGTTCTGCCAAAGATGTTCTTTGTGTGTTGCCGCTTAATGTAGTTGAGCGAACAAACTATACGATGCCCCCATCTACACGACAGAATATCTTTACCGCCAGATTCTCTACATCGCGCATGCTACGATTGATGAAACTTCCGCCGGTGGAGAGAAACATCAAAACCAATGGAAGAAGCTGATGGCGCACCCTTCACAGGCGCCGGCCTTCGGGGTCTGTGAGAACCGTCTTTGTAGGCCTACCTGCAATTCCGCCTACTCAGATTGTTCCGCCAATG
>JAPORU010000062.1 GCA_026710045.1 Aestuariivita sp.
ACGCCGATTCTTGCTAACATTGGATGTTGTCACGAGAGTGCCTCTCCCTGAGCATACGGGAATCTTCGGATAATTGTAACTATTTTAATTGAGAGAAATTAGTACCCGGTCAGGGTATCTTTTTCTAAAAGAATCAGTAGTTTATTAACAAATAGAACTCTTTTTTGCTACCGTATTTTATTGAGTCGTTTTCGAAAAAGTGTCCCACCAATTTTGACTTGGATTCACGATTTGGATCCACTGTCGGCAAATTGAGAAACTCTATTTTCATTGGCTGCCAATCGCATTACCCAAATGTTTGGTTCGAAGAATGAACTGCGTCATTGACGTATATCCAGGAATTAAAGGTTGGCAAAGCAAACCGTCGTTGAGACGCCAGAGTTCATCAAGCGAGCGAGTGCCGTGGGCATGTCAAATGAAGAGCGAATGGATGTAATTGACCAGCTCGCGGTCAATCCAGAATCGGGCATTTTGCTGGGTGACGGTCTACCGAAGGTACGCATTGCAAAACGCAGCGGTGGAAAGAGCGGCGGGTATCGTGCGCTCTACTTCCACCGTTCGCCTGACATGCCGCTGTTCCCATTGATGATATTCGCCAAGAATGAGAAGGCAAACATCAACCGGTCTGAAAAGACCGACCTGATAAAACTCTGCAATCTGATTGAGGAAACCTATAGAGCAAAATCATGAGCGATGCCGACGAAAGCGTTAAGCAAGGACTTGAAGACGCCCACGTCTACGCAAAGGGCAACGATTTCGGCGCACGTGTTCACCAGGTCGAAGTGCCAGAGCCTGACGTTGCCGCGATCCGCACCTGCGCTGAACCTAGGTCTGAATGTTGATACGCAAGCGACCATGAAAGCGCGTGTTTTGACGGGTAAGCAGGCAGCGTGATGAAGTAACGCATATTCCCTCCATGCCCTAGGCAGACCTTCCAGCCTTTTATCGCTAGCTGTCCGAACACAATCATATGTCCTGCTTGGCTTTACGCCTTCTCATTCTTACCATCACCCGCACCAGCGAAGTTCGACTTGCAAGCTTCAAAGAAATCGAAGGTGATGTTTGGCATATCCCAGCTTCAACAACCAAAGCAAGTCAGCAACGTCGTGTCCCACTATGCAGTGAAGCTCAGTCTATTATTACGATAGCACAAGAGACTGGCACCAAGAACCACATATTCACTTTACTAACAAGCAACCCCTTGTCCGATGCCGCCGTATCACAGCTGATGATCCGAAAAAAACTGCCCTATGGTCTTCATGGTTTCCGTGCGACCTCCCGTACCTGCGTGGAAGAACAGACAGACATGCCGTTTGAAGTCAAGGAAGCCGCTTTGGGTCACAAGGTGGATAAAGGCGTTATCGCCGCCTATCAACGCTCCGGTCGGATGGAGAAACGACGTGAGCTTCATACTCTCTGTTGGGGTATGCTACTGGTGAGCTATAGTCCGTAGGTGTTGCGTATCATGTCATTAAAGACCCGTAGGGCATCAGCACTCCGCCTTCCTCGTGTGTCACGTACGCCAATGATCCAGATGGTATCGCGCTTTACGGTATACAGTAGTGCAAAGGCGGTATTGCCAATCGGATATTGGCGAACCTGTTCATAATCTTCAAACACCCTTCCACTAAAGGGATGACCCCTCAAGACTGCCTCAGCCTTAATTAAAGATGCTACTGCCTTATCGTAATCAAGTTGCGGGTTTTGATGGTAATAGTTACGCATCCATCGCAAGCCTGGTTCTGATGTTTCAAGATAGGTAATCTCCATCATATCCGATGATATTATTCACCAGGCTTTGGAAACTCGGCTTGTCCATCTCCCTTGAGCCACTGGTGAACCGCTGAGGGTGATATTCCTTGAGCTTCCTGTGACACCAGTTCCAGACCGGTCTCAACCAGTTGACGGGTGGCTTCACGTTCCTCAACAAAGGAGCGGATGGCACGATTGGCAACCCATGAGGCTGAACGATCGTCAAATTTGGCAATACGCTCAAGGCTTTGCTTAAGGTCTGTATCAAGTCGGGTGGTAAAGCTGGTGGTAGGCATGGATTGTTCTTGTGTTTGTCGCATATACAGACAGTGTAAGACAAAGTATGTGAAATTTCAAGCTATTGAAAGAGCGTAAGAAATAACCGCATCGGGGCTCGATTAGAAAAAAATGATTCAAAATTGACTTATCTATCGTTTATTATTCAAGTGCAGCAGTACCCTCACTTCTCGTCTAAACTGAAATTTGGTTACAGAGTTGTTGAATAGAGTTATCCATAATATTGGAATTCAGAGTCGGACAAGCATATAGACATACAGAGCCCGTGTTTACTCTCGAGCGAGTAGACGCTCTTCAAGCCAATCCAAGACTTCCTGCTCCACCCACCCGACACGGTTCGGGCCCAGCGTTACCCGCTTGGGGAATTTGCCTGCCTTCTCCAATCGAGCAATGTGTTGCGGTGAGTACAAGACCAACTCTTTGAATGCTTTCTTCGAAAGTAGCTTCATCACGATATCTCCATACGATATGGAGCATCGCGATGCCCGAGTTGAGGTACAACCTCGGCCCGAGTAAGTTTATATTAGCAGACATATTGAATAATATACAGGCACATAAAAGTGCAAATATTAAAAGTGCAAATATTACGGTGCGGATAAAAAGGTGGTCTGAAAATTTTTTTCAGAAAAATTCATAAAAACAGTAAGTTAAAAAGAAAATTGGTGCCCCCACGCGGACTCGAACCACGAACCTACTGATTACAAATCAGTTGCTCTACCAATTGAGCTATAGGGGCCTTATTCCATCTAGAGCACATAAGAGCGATCCAAAAGATCATCCCTACTACTCATGAAAACTTGTCACCGCAATATACTAATTCCACACTCCAGACCACATTCTGATGCACAGCTTCAAATGCCTGTCAATACAGAGTCGTACAAAGATAAATCGCTAAATGTCTTATTTTCAATATTCTACAATACGACTTTCAGTTATACTCGTTCTTTTGCCCTATCTCCTGGAACTGCTTTTCCCCGCCAACTACACATAAATGGGGACATTGCATTGAAACCGAACATCAATCACATGCATGATGCTATATTTTCATTAATAGTTATGTTAAGAAAGAACGCATTTAGAACAGTTGCAGGTCTGTTATTGTGTACATTTACATATGTCGCGTCATCCGCCGAGCAACCCCTCATCATCTTTGCCGCCGCAAGTTTAAAGAATGTTCTCGATGATGTTGCTCAAACGTTCGAGAACAGCATAAACACGAAGATTACCATTTCTTATGCAGGGTCTTCCACGCTCGCACGACAAATACAACTGGGTGCTCCAGCGGATATATTTGTATCTGCAAATTCTGATTGGATACAAGTTCTCGATAATGAGAACCTGATTCAAACGTCGAGCACAATAAACCTAGCGAGCAATCGACTGGTTCTTATTGGCTTGCATGATCAAAACAGAGACTCCCCTCAATGGCAAGACTTACCATCCATACTTAAGGTCAATGACCGATTTGTGCTTGCACTTACGCAGTCTGTTCCTGCTGGAATTTACGGCCGTCTCGCACTTGAAAGATTAAATTTATGGAAGAGCTTACAACCGTTTGTTATTGAAACAGAAAACGTGCGTGCAGCAATGAGACTTGTAGTCTTAGGAGAGGCTGAGATGGGAATCGTATATGCGACAGACGCCATGACTGATCCACGCATCCGCATACTACGAGAATTCCCCGAAGACAGCCATCCTGAAATCAAATATACGGCCGCAATGACAGCACATTCGCAAAATGATAAAGCATTGGCTTTTCTAAAATGGCTTATTGACCAAGAGGCGCAACAAACTTTCCGTAAACATGGCTTCTTGCCTAGACGACAGCGATGACAGATTGGCTCGGTCCAAACGAATGGCAAGCGGTTGTTCTTTCCATTCAAGTATCATTCGTAGCAACCGCTCTTTGTCTACCGATTGGGGTCTTTATCGCCTACGCACTCGCACGATGGAATTTTCGAGGTAAGCAGATTCTGAATATCCTTGTCCATATGCCGCTCATTCTGCCACCGGTGGTGACCGGATATCTTCTTTTGCTGACATTTGGGCGCCATGGTTTGATTGGAGGATGGCTGGAAGATCATCTTGGGCTAATATTGGCGTTCCGATGGACCGGTGCGGCACTTGCCGCAGCCATTATGGCTTTTCCACTTCTAGTGCGCGCCGTGCGACTTTCGATCGAAGCTGTTGATCCGCGATTAGAAGAAGCCGCCGAAACGCTCGGCGCAAATCGGTTACGTATCTTCTTTACAATCACTCTTCCTCTTATTCGGTCGGGATTAATTGCCGGGAGCATTCTCGCTTTTGCAAAAGCCATCGGCGAATTTGGTGCGACGATCACATTCGTCGCCAATATACCCGGTCAAACCCAGACAATCCCCACAGCAATCTATTCCTTCTTGCAAGTCCCCGGTGGTGAAGATGGTGCATTCAAATTAGTCATTATCTCACTCGGTATCGCTCTTACTGCGCTGCTTGTCTCCGAAGTCCTTGCCCGCAAAGCACAACGCCGTGTCCTGGGTCTACCATAATGACCCTTTCAGTGTCTTTTGCGCATCAATTTGATAACCTGAATCTTGACATTAATTTTCGTGCATCGAATGGGATCACCGTTCTCTTCGGTCGCTCTGGGACGGGAAAAACGACGGCTATCAATGCTGTCGCAGGACTCTTTCGCCCCGACAGAGCATACATTACATTAGATGACAAAACACTGCACGATAGCGAACGGAGACTATTTGTTCCGGCTTACAAACGAAGATTAGGATACGTATTTCAAGATGATCGCATTTTCCCCCATCTCACCGTACAGCAGAATCTTGAATTTGGTGCGGGTCGTGCCCCTGATCGAAACTCAGGACCCAGCACGTCGGAAATCGCCGATCTATTGGGCATTACGGCATTATTGCAACGCACACCGCATGCTCTTTCTGGAGGCGAGAAACAAAGAGTGGCAATTGGTCGTGCACTTTTAGCACGACCAAAAATTCTGTTAATGGATGAACCCCTCGCTTCCCTGGATTCTCTTCATAAGGCTGAAATATTGCCGTATCTTGAGCGACTTCGGGAACTCTCTCACCTTCCTATTCTGTACGTCAGTCATTCTGTAGCCGAGGTTGCACGGCTCGCCAATGCGATCATAATTGTTGATGATGGTCAGATAACATGTTCCGGCTCTGCAGAACAGGTTTTGTCAGACCCAGATATGGTTCGTCAGTTTGGCATACGCGATGCCGGTGCTCTTCTCACAGCACATGTCATTACCCATCATCCAGATGGTCTCAGTGAGCTCGAAACATCGGGTGGGCGAATCCTTGTTCCAAGAATAAACACTTCGATTGGAGCGGTAACGCGTCTGCGTATATTAGCGCAAGACATCATTTTAAGTCTCTCCAAACCTCGCAACATCTCGGCACTGAATATCTTACAGGTCCATGTCACAGCGATGCGTAAGGGACTTGGTCCAGGTGTGGTTGTTCAACTTTCCTATGGAACCGACCGGTTGCTTGCACGAATTACGCGTCGGTCAGCCGAAGCACTTCACTTACATCCCGGAGATAAACTCTTTGCAATTGTCAAGTCTGTCTCGATCGCACAGGCGGATATTGGTTTCGGTTCATAACCAATTATCCAACATCTCGTTCACTTCCCGAAGGCATCGCAAGTGCGGTCTTATAGGCGTCGAGGATTGCCTCCTCCTGCGCCACCTCATCCCGATCACGTTTTCGCAATGAAATCAATTTGCGCAATACGCGCGTATCGTAACCGTTCGCTTTTGCATTTGCCATGATGTCCTTCTGCAGATTAACAATATCAATCCTTTGGGCTTCAAATTCCTCATACTGCTGAACAATTTGACGCAATTCATCGGCCGATACGTGATGTGCGAAATTGGTGGAATCATCTGTCATTAAATAAGCTCGCCTTCATGCAACTGTCTAAGTGGCTTGGTAGACGCACTTTTTTACAGGGATTACGCCCATAAGCGCAAGCGCTGATGCAAGAATTAGAAAAAAGATCGAATATCCTGATCATTCTTGCATGAATGAAGATACCAAATTCATCATTTTAGATCGTCGCGTACCTTAAAACAGACTCCCAGTTGCCACCAATGGAAGCTCTTGTCCATGAACAAACAACGAATTATTTACATGGGTTGAACGAAAATCCAAATTCCGTCATGCAATCCAAAACCAAATGTTGTTACGACTCCTATCGTAATGTCGCAACATTCCTAAAGCGGGCTTAGCACATATGAACTTTGAATTGATGGTCTGGGGCGGTACGCTGTTGACACTCTTTGGAATTCTTGGGATTCTCTACTCCATTCTCTTTGTTGTACGAGCACGAAGGCAAAATCCGGAACAAGATATTGTCGTGCAAAACACACTGAAGTCTGCCGTTCTTTTTAATCTAAGTGCTTTATTTCTTTCTTTTATGGGACTGGTCTTGGTCTTGCTCGGTATTTTTTTCAAGTAACGTACCATAATTGAATGATCTGCAATCAAAAATAACATTATGATCGTGATGAAACCGATATCCAGTAAATGATGATCAAATACGTCCTCAGATGGACGACCAATACGTTTGAAAGATCTCTATGCCTCGGTTCAGATTTTTGTCAGTAGGATAATTTCCTCCTGTAAAAGTCTTGTTCGCATTTTTAAGACGATTGCCATTTTGGCATTACAGTTCTAAGCGTAGCCGATAAGAGCAAAACAGAAAATATCATCTCCTGATCATTTGAAATATTGTCCATGACATTCAAGAAACTTAGCGATCATTATTTTGTCTCACCACAGATTACTATGGACGACATTCCAGCTATCGTCGATGCTGGATTTGTAACGGTAATCTGCAACCGCCCGGACGATGAAGTTCCAGTATCTCTTCAAGCCTCCATGATACGTCAGGTAACCGAGGACGCAGGATTGAATTTTGAAGCGTTACCCGTTACGCATCAAACTATGACTCCTGAAATCATCGCACGCCAGTGGGCGCTCGCCGATACGTCCTCGGGCCCTGTTTTGGCATATTGTGCTTCAGGAACGCGATGTTCTGTGATTTGGGCCTTAGGCGCCGCAACCAACCAAATCCCAATTCGCATGATTCTCGATAAGACACGACAAGCCGGCTACAATCTTGATAATCTCCACAAAACACTGGTGGCAGCCGCAAAATACGCAAAATGATGGCGTCATCTCACTTTGAGGCCGTTTTCCGAATATGGCAATGCATATGCTATCGTCGTTCCAACAATCGTTTCAACCCACCGCACTGGAAAGAAATGCACCCGACTTAATTTATACGCAAAGGGTTAATATCCAATTGTATCGTATCCATGTATGGCTCCAAGGTGTTAACGGATGATCGTGGTCCGTGTGCGTAACATGTGTCGTCCGGCCTACCCGTGGGAACGGCGCTCATAGCGTGCGCCGTAGGCTGTTAACCGATCATTTGTGCAGGTGTGTGTCCCGATCCCTAAATGCTCGAACTCCGGATTAATTTCATATAAACGATCACCAAGTCAGCAAACGGGCGCTACAAACGATCATGAGATGAACATCTGAACCGGTCATTTTACGTTGAATGATTGAACGTCGAGCGTATCAACCTTGACATTTGAAGGAGTTTTCTTGCATAAAATGCGCTTTGATATCATCGAGAAACTCCATGGCACGCAAATCAACAGAAGCCGATATCGCCTTCGTCGAATTTCTCACCGCAGTCTTGGACAAAAATAAGTTAAGCGAACTTGAAGTACGACGTGAGTTCGGCACAAACGACCGCATTGATGTACGCATTCGAAGGTACTCCAACTCCACTGATTCTTCTCCACCATCAACAGGGTTCAATACGATTCCAATTGATGACGGAGATCGGCTCATCGCCCATCCAGAACCGATGCCGGCAACTATGGATGATCCGGCAAGTCATCCAGGTGTGGTAACATCACCAATGGTTGGCACTGTCTATATGCAGGCGGAGCCCGGTGCTCCCACTTTCATGAGTGTTGGCAGCAAAATAGAGAAGGGCGATACTCTTTTGATCGTTGAAGCGATGAAAACAATGAATCACATTCCTTCTCCACAGGCAGGTACAATAGCCCGCATTTTCGTAGAAGATGGCACTGCGGTCGAATATGGAACACCTCTCGTGATTATCGAGTAAGTCCACCGCCCATGTTTCAAAAGATCCTAATTGCCAATCGCGGTGAGATTGCACTCCGAATCATTCGAGCCGCTCGCGAAATGGGTATTGAAACGGTCGCCGTCCATTCAACGGCCGATACCGACGCGATGCATGTCCGAATGGCTGATGAAAGCGTATGTATCGGCCCTCCACAAAGTTCTGAAAGTTATTTGTCAGCTGCTGGGATTATGTCAGCCTGCGAAATCACCGGAGCGGAGGCAATCCATCCCGGCTACGGATTCTTGAGTGAAAATGTGCTGTTCGCCCGCGTCGTTGAAGATCACGACATTGTCTTTATTGGTCCTTCCGCTGAACATATCCAGACGATGGGGGATAAGGCTACCGCAAAAGATACGATGAGGCGCCTTGGTATCCCGTGCGTACCCGGATCAAACGGTATTGTTGACACCCTTGATGAAGCCAAACAACTCGCAGAAGAATTAGAATATCCGGTCATTATCAAAGCCACTGCCGGTGGTGGCGGGCGTGGAATGAATGTTGCCATCAATCCCAATGAAATAGAACATGCCTTTCAAACTGCACGCGCAGAAGCACGTGTGGCCTTCGGGAATGAAGCGGTATACATCGAAAAGTATCTTGAAGAACCAAGACATATTGAAATTCAAATCTTCGGTGACGGACGTGGAAAAGCCGTGCATCTCGGCGAGCGTGACTGCTCACTACAAAGACGTCATCAAAAGGTCTTCGAAGAAGCGCCAGGACCGGTAATAAGTGCTGAAGAACGTACCTATATTGGGCATGTTTGTGCCGAAGCTGTTGCTGAAATGAACTATTCCGGCGCGGGTACAATTGAGTTTCTCTACGAGAACGGGAAATTCTATTTCATCGAAATGAATACTCGACTTCAAGTCGAGCACCCAATTACCGAAGCCATTTTCGGAGTTGATCTTGTACGTGAACAGATTCGCGTAGCGGCCCATCTTCCAATGTCCTTTTCCCAAGACAGCCTTGAATTAAGGGGGCACGCTATTGAAGTGCGTATCAACGCGGAAAAGTTACCACGCTTTGACCCCTGCCCTGGGCGAATTACACAATATCATGCTCCCGGTGGCCTAGGCGTAAGAATGGATTCGGCACTCTATGATGGATACTCCATTCCATCCTACTATGATTCTTTGATCGGAAAACTCATTGTGCATGGTCGCGATCGGTCGGAGGCACTGGCACGATTGTCACGCGCATTGAGCGAACTCATCGTTGACGGCATTGACACGACGATTCCTCTGTTTCACGCTCTCTTGGAAGAGGTTGACATTCAATCAGGGGATTATAACATTCACTGGCTGGAAAATTGGATTCAAAGAAATCTCACTCTAAAAGAAGAGATGTGATCACCGGCCCATTCATCACCTGCATCTGAATCACTCACGGTCCAGCGAATGCGATCAAAATGCTGAGGACGGATTTACTCCTTTACGCTTACGCTTCTGGAATGTTTCCAATGGCGGAGGATAAAGACAGCAATACCATCCGATGGATGAGTCCACAAAGACGTGGAATTATGCCATTGAACCGGTTTCGTATTTCTCGCTCACTGAGACGCACCCTTACGAAACACAATTACGGTATAAAAATAGATTACGATTTTGCAGGGACAATTGCCGGATGTGCCGACAGAGACACAACTTGGATCAACGATGATATTCGCAAGGCCTATCTGCAACTCCATAAGGAGGGATATGCACATTCACTCGAAGTCTGGAACAATTCTCAACTCGTTGGTGGTGTCTATGGTGTCACGCTCGGAGCGGCCTTTTTCGGCGAAAGTATGTTTTCGCGGCAGCGTGATTCATCAAAAGTTGCGTTGGCCTTTCTCATAAGTCAATTACGCCAGACCGGTTTTGTGCTGTTCGACGTTCAATATCTGACGTCCCACCTTGCCTCACTCGGTGCGATAGAAATCAATCAAGAGGAATACAAGACTTTGTTAAAAAATGCTATACGCAAGCGGGTCAACTTTCTTTCGGCACCCATCGCGCAGCCTCACGAAGTTATACAGCGAAGTACCCAGACATCAAATCGTGGATGATCCAGTGCATTGAGAGCTGGAGAGGATGCCGCCATCCAACCGGAAAACGCAGGTTCACGTTTGTTCCCATCGCCGATCAACAGATAGGCAAACGCATCTCCCGATTTATTTTCGGCTGGATAGCGACACTCCATTATCGCGACACGCAAACCAAACACCTGTGCGTCTTGTCCGTCCAAGAGTTCAATGTCCAATACTTCGCCGCTCACTTTATCAAGGGCACGCAATACAGCGCCTACCCCCGCCTCAGCCGGTTGCGACGACGTCTCTGCCTGCAAGTCACCAAACTGCGGAGTCTTGAACGTGACGTCTGGTAGAGGAGTCACTTCTATTTCTTGGGATATTCCAACATTGGCATTGGGAGTAAACAAAAAGAGAATGAATAAGAATAGCCGCGTCATTCTGATTGTGAAGCACCTTCACGTCCGACAAACTTTAACAATAGATTAAGCAGACTCACAGAACCTTGCGTATCGAGAATCTCATCTCCCTCAGCCAGAAACACTGGTGAACCACCGGGGATGATCTCGACGAAGCTACCGCCGAGAACACCTTCGGCAGAAATCATAACAGCACTGTCATCAGGGATGGCAACACGGTTAGAAATATCGAAGATTGCGTCAACGTGATAGGTATCGGCATTCAGGGACATGTCCGTAACAGTCCCAATTTTGACACCCGCGAGGCGCACATCCGTTCCCACTGAAACACCGTTAAGAGATCGAAATGTCGCAGTCAGGGCGTAGGTCTGAGCGCCATTTGTCCAGCCAATGATCTGACCGGCATACACCGCAAAACCTACCGCCACCGCGAGAACAACGGCACCAATTGCAACTTCTGATCTGGAATAATCCACCATTTGGCATACAACTTACGGAGGAGTCCATGGAATGTAATCGGCTTGATCTTTAGGGACGACCTGTCGCAGAGAACCTAGTGGAACATAGGCGTCATCGGTACCCGTAAGATTTTCTTGATGAGGTTTCTCCCAACTTTTTCGCGGCAGTGGCTCCACGCTCGGCGGAACATCCCACGTATGATGCAACCAACCATGCCATTCCGGACTTACCCGACTCGCCTCCGACTCACCTTTGTAGATTACCCAACGACGGCGATCATCCTTGGTACGATAATAGACATTTCCTTGATTATCTTCACCAACCCGTATTCCTTTTCTCCACGTATAGAACTGGGTATTAAGAGTCTGACCATCCCACCATGTTAAAGCACGTTTGACAAGATTCACGATTTGCATCAGTATACCAATTATTCAACGCAATACGGCCATTAAAACGATCTTAATCGATCGGACGTTGCAATGCCGTAACCTCAATTTCAATCCGATATTTTGGATCAATCAACCCACATTCAATCACAGTCGCGGCGGGTGGATTGCCGTTAAATATATCATGTAGAACGGGCCAACAGGCGTCAAATTCAGCAATATCCGGTAACATATAAGTTACGCGAAGCACTTGATCGATATGACTTCCCATATATTCAAGAGCCGATCTAATCGCGTCCAACGCGGAGCGGCATTGCTCTGCAACATCATCTGAAATGTCAGATCCTTGAGCCGTCGTTCCTGCTACAAAAACAAAGCCACCCGCTGACGTCGCTCGACAATACCCGACCTTCTCTTCATACGGATTGTCTGTCCTGTAGCGCTTCAAGATTCTCTGCCCAGGTTCCTCTCGCATCATTAATCCTGCCATTCTCGATTCTGATTCGTCGGTATCAACTTGCGTTCATCTCTTCACGCCGCTGATCAGCATAAATCATGAGCGGTGTTCCATCCGCATGAACAGCCTCTTCATTGACGACCACCTTTGTTACATTTTCGAGATCCGGTAACTCGAACATTGTGTCTAACAATATATCTTCAATAATCGATCGTAACCCACGCGCACCACTCTGACGCTCAATAGCCCGATCCGCTATTGCCTTGAGCGCATCATCGGTAAAAACCAGTTCCGTGTCTTCTAAATCGAACAACTTTTGAAACTGCTTTATCACAGCGTTCTTTGGCTCCACCAAAATACTGATAAGAGCGGCTTCATCCAGATTGTCAAGAGTTGCTAGAACCGGTAAACGGCCGACAAATTCCGGTATCATTCCATATTTTAACAAATCCTCTGGTTCCAGATTGGAGAAGAGGCTGCTGAGATCCCGCTCAGCGGGATCACGGACTTCAGCACCAAATCCCATAGCAAATCCTTGGGCACGTTGAGAAATAATCTTGTCAAGCCCAGCAAACGCGCCGCCACAAATAAACAGAATATTAGTGGTATCGACCTGTAGAAACTCTTGCTGCGGATGTTTTCGACCTCCTTGAGGTGGAACAGACGCCACTGTCCCCTCAATCAGTTTCAGCAAGGCCTGCTGCACACCTTCGCCAGAAACATCACGCGTTATCGACGGATTTTCTGACTTGCGTGTGATTTTATCAACTTCGTCAATATACACAATTCCACGCTGCGCGCGTTCGACATTATATTCACTGGCCTGCAAGAGTTTAAGAATAATATTCTCGACATCTTCGCCCACATACCCCGCCTCTGTTAGTGTGGTGGCATCTGCCATTGTAAATGGAACATCCAAGATTCGAGCCAATGTTTGTGCGAGAAGAGTTTTGCCACAACCTGTTGGTCCGATCAGCAATATATTCGACTTTTCCAACTCAATGTCAGTGTTCATCGATTGTGCATGACTCAGGCGCTTGTAATGATTATGAACAGCAACAGATAATATGCGTTTTGCCTTGTCTTGCCCGATCACATAATCATCGAGGACTTGGCAAATATCCGCTGGCTTCGGGACACCGTCCGTTGAGCGCTTACTGGTCTTATTCTCTTCGCGAATAATGTCCATGCAAAGTTCGACGCACTCATCGCAGATAAATACCGTCGGCCCGGCAATAAGCTTACGAACTTCATGCTGACTCTTTCCACAGAAGCTGCAATACAGAGTATTCTTGCTGTCACCGCTCAACTTTGATGCCATGGATACCCTCAAAAAAATCCGGAGTTGAACTCATTCACCGCAAATCTCAACCTTCGCCGAGCCGTTCAGGTCGTTGGCGCGCGTGATCCTCGATCCATTTGTCGTTTTCTCGTATAAAAGACACAGAGAACCGAAGTGTCACGATGCCTACTCATCCGGCTTTGCTCGACTTTCAACAATTTCATCAATATGTCCCCAGGCTTTAGCTTCCTGGGGTGACATAAAGTTATCGCGATCGAGTGCCCTCTCGACGCTCTTCTTGGTTTGTCCTGTATGCTTCACATAAATGTCGTACAATCGATCTTTCAGCTTTTGAGTCTCAGCAGCGTGAATCATAATGTCCGAAGCTTGACCTTGAAATCCCCCGGAAGGCTGATGCACCATAATTCGGCTATTGGGAAGTGCAAATCGCATTCCATGCTCGCCTCCGACCAACAGCAACGACCCCATTGAAGCCGCTTGCCCAACTACGAGTGTTGATACCGCCGGTCGAATATACTGAATTGTATCATAGATTGACAAACCGCTGGTGACAACGCCTCCGGGGGAATTGATATATATCGAAATCTCCTTCTTTGGATTTTCGGCTTCAAGATGCAGGAGTTGTGCTACGACCAAGTGACTCATACCGTCGTGAACTGGACCATTGATGAACACAATACGTTCTTTGAGTAGTCGAGAGAATATATCGTACGCACGTTCACCGCGGCTTGTCTGTTCCACCACCATCGGTACGAGATTATTGCAGGTTTCAATTGGATCAAACATTTTTCGGGGCCTAATAATAACCAGTAAAAACACATGCTAGCGCAAACCAAGCTTGTGATAGCGCTGAGTCAAGGAAGCTACAAGGGGCAACATAATAGTCTTCGACTACATCGCTCTCATTACTGTATCACGTGTTTCCCATCGCAATATCCAGCATTTTGCATTCGGACCCGGTTGTCATAGATGTCTCGGATCTCAATCGATGACTATATATAATTTCTGAACCAAACGCATGCACGATCCCGGCAACAAAGAAAGTTCACTCGTCATCGATTGGAATCGCTCGCGAAACAATACACTCTATTGATTCCATCGCCGTTGCATACACGCTGGCTTACTCAACTCATGCCCGAGAGTCATGTTTCTCCGCAGCCCGATCAAAATCGTCCTGCAATACTTCAGTTTTAGAGTCGGGTTGGATTCCATACGGAGCCACAAGCTTCCAGATAAAATCGGGAAGCATATACTTGCTTCGTTTCGGACTTTGCATCCGCAGATGCAGCACGGACTCAGCTGCCTTCATTTCAATTCGAGCCCGGGCGAATTCCAGACCACGTGGACCAATTATCGGCTGTAACCATGCCATGAGGGGGCGCAACCAGTCCGGCATCTTCCGGACAGGCAGCCCACCTGCCGCTCGCTCGACATTCCCAATAAAACCCTTAACCGCCCCGAATCGCCGCCCCCGCGACGTGAGTGATTTTACATGTGCTTCCGAGCGCAGCAAATCGAAGATCTCATCACCTCGACTATTACGTACGATGACCCATTGCTCACCATCACCGGCCATATAGCCAATCGTAATATCAGACAAGACATTGGTATAATCCACGCAAGTCCGACAGGTCAGCGGAAAAAAATCATTGGGCAAATCGGACAGTGGCAGCTTCAGAAATGGAATTTCCGACTGACGTCCATCTTTAAAACGAAGCTCGACTTTGTAGTCCGTTCGAAATTCAAGATAAGTTACATCCTCAGGATGATCCGTCAATCTTGCCAAAAACCGATGAAAATTCTCTGTCGTAGTGTTGTCTGAACACGGCGTTCCAATGACCAGAATACGCTCAAATTCAAGTTCGGTCTCGATCGACCGCAAAGCATAAACCTGACAAGGAATTCCGATTACGGCAATTCGACGGATGCCTTGCGCATAAGCCGGCTCCAGCAGGGCCAGGAGAGGAGCGTAGCCCATGCGCATACCTCGAGCCCGTTTCAATTGTTCGACTGATGTAATGAGAGTCGGCACTGGACGCCATATGTCGAGTGGATCCGAGGTCACCGTTAAGATGGCCTCAACCTTGTCGCTGTCGAGAAGTTTTTCAGCCAGTTTTGTGGTCAAGCCGCTCCACTGCGCACCATCTGTTGGTACTTTTGCCCACGCTTGGTGCATTTTAATATACGGTCCAAAAAAAAGTTCGTCGCCATGCGCTGAATCCCTTTCCCGGCCATGTACCTGAATTTCTAATTTCGAATAGTTTGGATGAATGAATTGACAGGCTTTACCGCACCGTTGCGGTTGACGGGTTCTTGACAGCCCACAGTCTGTGCAGAGATTCCGCGGGATTGCTTCAGAGAGTTCATAGCGACCGTTCAGCTCCACAATCACTTTTCCCCTTAATTGAAGTAATGTCCGTAATGTCCGTTAGAAATGTTACAATGTGAGAACATCTCGATCAATAGGTCATCACATGTTTCGCGAGCCACCAAACATGCTCAAAGACACATCCTGATGAACCCTATCCGCAACCCCTTCACCGGTGCTCTGAACGATGTCTTGCAAAGGTTCGTCTAACTTTCCGACTCGCATTATCGCCGCTGGATTCATCGACATCTTCATTGTTGATGATACAGATCAAGATGATCTTCGGGTGCATAAGATGTCCGACTGAACCTTTAAACTTCATGAACCGTAATTTGCTTGAGTGTAACAATCGGACAATCTACAGTACAACTCATTTTTACCATATTCCCGTTGCCCCTTGTACTCATATGCTGATTTCTGATGTCTTGTTCTCAGAACCAACCGATTTTTGATCATTCATCGATTCAGAGTCATAACAGACTCACAAACAGATATGAGAAACTTGTGATGCAACTCAAACGTCCGAAGAATGAGAAAAAAGAGTACCGCTGAATGGCACGTCAATCAAAGCAAGAAAATAATACGGAACAACTCCGCAGACCCAATTTTACCGGATGGTTGACCACGGATGACGACGAACGGACACGACGAAAGTGGAGGGGTGCGACCGAAGTGGAAAGGATTTATCCACTTCAACAAGAACAAAGTCCGTTTGGAAATTTTCACGTACCCGCCTCAAAGGGGAATCCCTATCATGTTGAAATCCGAGATTTAGATCGACCAATAAATTCATGCACTTGCGTCGATTACCATGTCTCCCGACTTGGGACATGCAAGCACATTGAAGGTGTCTTGTACCACTTACGAAAATCTGAAAATATATCCACCCAGGAAACGCAATCAAAGCGCATCGAGATTTATCCATCATGCACAGCTAAGCGTGACCTGAAACTTGAGATACCGAAGGACGCTCTCGAAAATCACTGCGACATTGTTGAGGTGATCCGTGTGCACTTTGACGCCCTAACCAAGCATTGTCGCCAAAAAGATCTCAAAGCTCTCGAGAAAATTGCTGCGGACAAGCCAGATTTACTGCGCGTCTCAATATTGTGCGAAACTTGGCGGTATCAGAAACTGGTCCAGATCCGTCGCAAAAAAAAGAAAACGGCCTTTCTCGAAAATGAGAACCAAGACAAGAACATATTAAGCGTCTTAAAGTTCCCGCTCTATTCCTATCAACGTCAAGGCGTTAAGCATCTCGCCCTCGGTGAACGTGCCCTGCTTGCCGACGAAATGGGGCTCGGGAAAACGGTCCAAGCCATTGGGGCCTGTCGTGTGCTCCAAAATCTCTCTGGAGTGTCACGGGTTTTGGTTGTTTGCCCGGCCTCGCTTAAAACCGAATGGGCCGAGCAGATCACAGCGGCGACCCATCTGAGTTATGAAATTATTTCAGGGCCGCGTGGGAATCGATTGGTTCAGTACAAGAAGCCGCAGTTCTTCACACTCACAAATTATGAACAAATCTTGGTGGATCTTGACGATCTTCAAAATCTGGTAAAACCCGATATCGTTATTTTGGACGAGGCGCAAAGAATTAAAAACTGGCGAACCAAGACGGCTGGTGCGATCAAACGATTGCAGAGCCGATACGCATTTGTGCTTACGGGAACTCCGTTAGAAAATCGAATTGATGAACTTTATTCCATTGTTCAGTTTCTCGACCCAGAGTTACTTGGTCCGTTGTTTCGATTCAATCGCGACTTTTATAAATTGGACAATCAGGGTCGTGCCATTGGTTACAAGAATCTTGACAAGCTTCGCAGGAAAACACGTTCAATCATGCTTCGCAGACGCAAGGCCGATGTTGAAGGCGACTTACCCGACAAGACAACGCGACATCATTATTTGCCAATGACGGAGGAACAGGAGCTTCGATACTTCGATTACGAACGCGTGGTGGGTCAAATTGCAGCCCGAGCCCGGAAACGACCACTGCTTCCAGAGGAATTCAAGAGACTTCAAATAGGTCTCGCATCAATGCGCATGATGTGCGATACACCGTATATTCTCGACCCGAATGTACGGGATTGTCCGAAATTGGAGGAATTGGAACGTGTCCTTGAGGATATGCTGGAAGATCCGCAGGCCAAAATTATCATTTTTTCGGAATGGGTAAGAATGCTTGACCTTGTGCGTGAGCGCATTGACGACTTCAATGTTGGATACGCGTGGCACACCGGTTCTGTTCCACAAGATCGGAGACGCATCGAAATCAACCGATTCAAGGAAGATCCTGAGTGCCGTATTTTCCTGTCCTCAGAGAGCGGAGGTGTTGGTCTCAACCTCCAAGTTGCAAGCAATGTCATCAATCTGGATTTGCCATGGAATCCCGCCAAACTGGAGCAAAGAATTGCACGTGCGTGGCGTAAGCACCAAAAGCGTGCCGTTACCGTTGTCAATCTGATCACCCAAAATTCAATTGAACATCGTATGGTCGGTCTCTTGAGCCAAAAACAGGCGATTGCCGATAACGTCCTGGACGGCTACGGCGGACAATCCGAAATGGATCTTCCTTCAAGCCGAAAGGCGTTTATGGAGCAGCTTGAAGCAGTCTTACGCCCGGAAACCCTGAAGGTCCCCGAACAGCCAAGGGCAACACCCAAGGACAACCTGCGTGATCGTCTCGAAAGTGCGTTCGGGACTCAATTGATTTCAGCGGAACTCAAATCTTCCGCGAACGGAGAAGACATCATGCTCGCCGTTATCGACTCCCAAGAAAGCATAATGCAGGCTGACTTCCGAACCAATCCAGAAGATCCGAAACTCGAACTCATTGATCGGACTACACATGCCGCCCTGGTTCGATTGGCGGAAGCGGGGCTTATCCAAGTTCCCGAGGCAAATCGGAATATGCTCCCTGCTGAGTCAAAAAGCAGGAATGAAATTGAACAAGCGTATCGAAACCGGGAGAACGCACGCAAGATTTTCGAACAGGCCGCCCGAAAGAAAAAAATGATTGATCTGTTGACGAGCGGTGGATTCGACGCCGAAGCAGAGGCCCAGGCCACGGCGATTGCCACGCTCTTGTTGCGAACATTAGCAGCCGACATCGGCCAAGATATTGCTGATGAAAACTTATCGGGGGAACAGGCTTGGAGCGTTTGCGAAGCACTCCGTGAGGCAGAGAAGATTTCGCAGGAACAGCAGTTCAAGCTTTTCTGGATATGCAGTCATGATGATGATGCTTCAGACCTTGATCAAGTTGATGCAAAGTTACCTGTCGCATTGGAACTCGTTTCCCACGTTAAAGCGTCTCTTGACAATCCGATCGAATGACTGGTCATCGCAATGATCATAGAGAACATCGGAATGTGTATCTGTCATACGGAGCACATGACACAACCTCAAACATGGATTTCGTTGACAGACCGTCCATCGAACGATGGGTTGATTTGAATAAACGTGACCAGACATCGCGTGCATGGTCTCTATCCCGTTGTCTTTTATGGAATCCAGCTATCTTATTTCAGCGCATATCAACGTCAATTCCTATTGACTGAGATGGTGTTTCGAAGGATCTGACTTTACCCTCAATTGTCTCTTCGTCATTGATAAAAGTTAAATTACATTGGGGTCTGTGGCACCGTTTTTCACGCTGAGATTGTATCTGCTTCAAACCTCAAGTAATGGGTGCATTCTGCGCATCTCCATCGCACTACAGAATGCCAATCACATGCTTATCGGACTGTATCGTGCGTGTGACATGAGTTGTGTTGTGATTTACCGGACATATTGAGAAACGATCGACGTTCGCCGTTCAAGTCAGAGAACCTTCGGGCCTTGGCATCATACTCACTTTTCATAAATCTGTTACAATTTCTTTACAATTCTGTTGTGTTTGTCCCTTACATGCGCACCCAGAGTCACAGTTCGGTGACTATATTCACTGTCATTTAGGAGAGATAATGTTCTACGTTAAATTACTAACCTCGACTTTGGCGAGTATCGCCCTCTCGGCCACTCTCGCATCGGCCCGCGACAACGTACAAGTCGCTGGGTCATCGACGGTTC
The DNA here is from genome assembly GCA_026710045.1 of Aestuariivita sp. Taxonomy (GTDB): domain Bacteria; phylum Pseudomonadota; class Alphaproteobacteria; order Rhodobacterales; family Rhodobacteraceae; genus JAPORY01. The sequence goes on from JAPORU010000062.1 coordinate 19,716, forward strand.
TTCCCTATGCCTCAATTGTAGCAGAAATCTTTGGCGAAAACTTTGATTTTCCAACCCCTGTCGTCGAATCAGGCGGCTCATCGGCTGGCTTGAAGCGTTTCTGTGCGGGGGTCGGAGAAAACACAATCGATATCACAAACGCTTCTCGAGCCATCCGTGCGAAGGAGATAAAGGCCTGCGCGGAAAATGGCGTTACAGACATTATTGAAGTCCGCATCGGATATGATGGCATCGTATTTGCAAGCCAGATTGACGGACCAAAATATGACGCCTTTACGCCATCCGACATCTTCAATGCCCTGGCACCCAAGGTAATGGTGGGCGGCAAACTTGTGGATAATCCCCACCAGAAGTGGTCGGATTTTAATGGAGACCTACCCTCCGAAGAAATTCTTGCGTTTATTCCAGGCACCAAACACGGTACACGTGAAGTATTTGAGGAAAAAGTCGTCGCAGCCGGATGTGAGGCAACCGGGGCATTTCAAGCAATGATGGATGCCGGCATGTCCGAAGATGACGCCGAAGACGCTTGCTTTGAAGTCCGAACCGACGGAAAGTCTGTCGATATTGATGGTGACTATACGGAAGCACTTGCACGGATCGATGCAAACGCATCGGGTATTGGTGTATTCGGCTTGGCATTCTATGAAAACAACACGGATAAATTGAAGGTTGCGACCATGTCAGGAATATCACCTTCGACTGAGACGATTTCAACGGGAACCTACCCGGTATCCCGACCGCTCTTTTTCTATATCAAGAAAGCACACATCGGCGTGATACCCGGTCTACAGGAATATGCCGACTTCTTCATATCCAATGAGATTGCCGGCCCAGATGGTCCGTTGGCTCAATATGGCCTCGTGTCCGATCCAGAACTTGCAAAAACGCAAGCGGCCGTTTCTTCCGGCAAGACCATGGGCAGTGGCTCATAATACTTGTCTACGTTAAGGCGGCTAAGATGCCGCCTTAACTTTCAAATATTCTTTCCAATCTGAGAAATTTAAGAATAAGTACATGGAAACATATCATCAGGATCATTGATTATCACTGGTCCGCATGCTGTCATCATTCGCACTTTGCATCCGTGAAGGTACCTTTTGCAACGAATCTGACAGCCGGCCCGATGGGTTAATCGGGACTGTTCGGCACAATGGTTTGGCATAATATCAGGATGAACACGGCATGCCTCTCTCATGGATCCTTTTAGTCATTTTTGCGATAGCCGCAGCCGGATTTTGGTTCGGGACATCACGAGTCCTAAAGAGTGTCGATCAAAACGTACGCGCTTTGCACTCGTTGCCCAGCTATTATGGTGGCAATGTAAGTATGTGGGTTCTCGTTCCGTCTCTCGGCGTACTTGCTTTCTGGTCACTCGCGCAGCCTTTGTTCATTGAGAGCCGAATTGCCTATCTGCTCGAGGAGCGGATGTCGAATCAAGGTGTCACACTTGGGTTAATGATGACCGAGGTGCGCCGCGTCGCCGATGGTCTTGATAGTGCGGTAACCGAAAACGTGATGACGACAGAAGAGGCTCGATCTATGCGGGTCGAACTGACTGATATCCGCAATCGATTGGCGGAGGTGGGAGTTGCACTTGGTGCAAACGTAACCGCACCCATCGTGCACGCGGCACAGCAATACCATCAGTTATCGGCAACCGGAAATATGTTCAAATCGATCACTGTGATCGCTCTCGCCCTCGCTGGGCTTGGATACGCCCTCCTCCGGACAACAAAAGATTTTCGAGCCCGCAACGCGGTAGAACGTGGTATACTCGCCATTCTTCTTTTTGCCGCAATGATCGCGATCATGACCACGGTGGGAATTTTATTCTCATTAATTTTCAACACACTTGAATTCTTCAAAATATACTCTATCGCTAATTTCTTTTTTGGATTAGAGTGGGCGCCAAGTTTCTCGGGTCGTGGCGGCTCATCAAGTCTGAGTGTGATTCCCCTCCTTTGGGGAACCTTCTATATTTCCATCATTGCGCTGATCGTGGCTGTTCCTGTTGGGATTTTCTCCGCGATTTATCTCTCTGAATATGCAACCCCGAAGGTGCGCGCATTCGCGAAGCCGCTACTGGAAATTCTCGCGGGTATTCCAACAATTGTCTATGGTTTGTTCGCCCTACTGACGGTCGGTCCAATGTTAGTGACAGTTTTCGGCGATAATACCGTTGGTTGGATGTCGGGTGGAACCGCTGTCATTACAGCGGGGCTGGTTATGGGAATCATGCTCATCCCTTTTGTAAGTTCCTTATCCGACGATATTATCAACGCTGTACCACAATCGCTCCGAGATGGCTCCTATGGACTTGGTGCAACACAATCGGAAACAATCCGACAAGTCGTATTACCGGCCGCCCTACCCGGAATTGTTGGTGCCATTCTGTTGGCTGCATCGCGCGCCATCGGTGAAACGATGATCGTCGTTTTAGGTGCTGGAGCGGCCGCCCGCCTCTCTCTCAATCCATTCGATGCCATGACCACCGTGACCGCCAAAATTGTCAGCCAATTGACAGGCGACAGTGACTTTGCTTCACCAGAGGCATTAGTCGCCTTCGCGCTTGGGACAACGTTATTTGTCCTTACGCTCGCTCTCAATGTCTTGGCTCTTTATATTGTCAGACGATACAGGGAGCAATATGAATGACCGATGCCAACTTTACCGACAAGGATATCCCCAACCCGAGATCTCTGACAAAGACAGAGCGGCGTACAAAGCGCCGAAAAGCGGCCGAAAAACGATTTCGAGCTTATGGTTTAACAGCCATTCTAGCGGGTCTGACATTCCTTGTCATTCTGGTTTATTCAATAATCTTGAATGGGTTACCAGCCTTTCAGCGCACTGTGGTAAGCATTGAGTTCACGCTTTCCGCCGAACAGTTTAAAGAAGCCGAGGCCGCCCTTTTAAAGACTCGCGTTTATTCAAACTACTTCATTACGTCTTTTACCGACACCGTAAATGGACTTGGTCTATCGTCAGAGATATCGTCCGACTCGATTGATCGCATCGTCGGCAAAATCGGCGGCACCTTGCGTAAGTTCTATCGAAACAATCAGGATAAAGTTGGACAACCCATCACCTTTGATTTACCGGCCTCATCACTGGTCGAACGATACTTCAAGGAAACATTCTCTCGAGAATCAATATCGGAATCCAATCGATTTATTCGTGCAGAAGATCTTGATCTCGTCGACGCTCTCGCGGATGCTGGGATTATTCGGCAGGAGTTCAACTGGCTGTTTATCACGGGTGTTGATACCGGTGTTGACAATCCCGGCGGTGCCGGAATCGGTGCCGCCGTATTGGGCTCGTTCATGATGATGACAGTGGTTCTCATACTGTCCTTGCCGGTCGGCGTTGCCGCCTCAATCTATCTGGAGGAGTTTGCGCCAAAGAATTGGTTTACGGATTTCATTGAGATCAACATCTCGAATCTTGCCGCCGTTCCGTCCATTGTCTTTGGAATTCTGGGGCTTGCCGTGTTCATTCAATTTATGCACTTCCCGCAATCGGCGCCGCTGGTCGGTGGTATGGTGTTGACGTTAATGACACTCCCAACCATCATTATTTCAACACGGGCATCCTTAAAAGCTGTTCCTCCATCGATTCGTGACGCCGCCTTGGCCGTCGGGGCCTCCAAGATGCAGGCTGTCTTCCACCATGTGTTGCCGCTGGCAATGCCGGGAATACTGACCGGAACCATAATCGGATTGGCACAAGCTCTCGGGGAAACTGCTCCTCTTTTGCTTATCGGAATGGTTGGTTTTGTTGCGCGTTACCCGGAAACCATTCTTGGCGGTTTTGAAGGTCCAAATTCAGCTCTTCCGGCTCAGATTTTCAATTGGGCTTCGCGATCCGATGCGGTATTTGTTGAAAAAGCATGGGGCGGGATTATCATCCTACTCATTTTTCTGCTTTCAATGAACATCGTGGCTGTCCTTCTGCGTCGTCGATTTGAGCGGCGCTGGTAAGCTTTAACGGATTTTATATCGAATAATTGACATAATTCAGCATGATGGTGTTCTATCGGACTATCGGCACAGTATAATGTGGTATGTCAATAATGTACAAAGGCTCGAACACAAAAGGATCATTGTCAATGTACGATTTACCACACGCCAGAAGTGATGTGATTAATTCCGACTGCAAGATCTCTGCACGTAACGTCCAATTATATTACGGCGATAATCATGCGATCAAGGATGTTACCGCCAATATCGCAGACAAGACGGTAACGGCCTTTATCGGTCCATCTGGATGTGGAAAATCAACGTTTCTGCGATGCATAAATCGGATGAACGATACCATCGACAACGCCCGAATGGAAGGCACGATACTCCTCGATGGTGAAGATATCTATGATTCCAAAGTGGATCCGGTTCAATTACGTGCGCGTGTGGGAATGGTGTTTCAGAAACCAAACCCCTTTCCAAAGTCGATCTATGATAATGTTGCCTACGGGCCAAAGATCCATGGCATGGTCAGGAACCGAAGCGAACTTGACGAACTCGTTGAGCGCGCCCTCCGACGTGGAGCCATTTGGGATGAACTCAAAGACCGTCTTGATGAACCCGGAACAGGGCTCTCGGGCGGCCAACAACAACGTCTCTGTATCGCGCGGGCCATTGCAACAGAACCAGAAGTGCTCTTGATGGATGAACCCTGCTCAGCACTTGATCCCATTGCAACAGCGCAAATTGAGGAGTTAATTGATGAGTTGAGGCAGAATTACTCCGTCGTCATCGTTACGCATTCGATGCAACAAGCGGCACGCGTCAGTCAAAAAACAGCGTTCTTTCATCTTGGCAACCTAGTCGAATATGCCGATACGGGTCAGATCTTTACCAACCCCCAAGATCCTCGCACCGAAAGTTACATTACGGGAAGAATCGGATAACGTGCAGAATGTCACAGCACATTGTTTTCTCTTTTGATCAGGATCTCCAAAGTGTTCAAGCCAAGGTAATGCGAATCGGCAGCTTGGCGGAAACCGCTCTCAATGATGCCGTCTTGTCTCTCGAAACACGCGATGTGAAACTTGCCGAGCGCGTACGAACACGCGATACCCTTATCGATAATCTGACCGAAGACATCAAGGTCAGTTGTGCAAAACTCTTGGCTTTGCGCGCGCCGACGGCGGTTGACCTTCGCGTTGTTCTGAGTGTTATGACAATTGGCGGAAATTTGGAGCGGATTGGAGATTATGCCAAGAATATTGCCAAGAGAGCGTCTGTAATTTCCGAAAATCCACCAGTTTCCGTCGTTCACCCACTGCGGACTATAACGGACTTTGTCGTACACATGATATCCGACTCGCTCGACTCCTATATTCAACGGAGCCAATCGATTGCTGAATCCGTCTTGATACGCGATCAGAGAGTTGACGAAATGTATACAGCGTTGTTTCGAAACATGCTCATCGAAATGCAGGAAAAACAGCACGAAATGACGGTGGGAATGCATCTTCAGTTTATCGCCAAAAATATTGAAAGAGCAGGTGATCAAGCCACAAATATTGCCGAGCAAACAATTTACTTGGCAACGGGAATGAAACCCAATGATGATCGTCCGAAACGGGATATGACATCATATGAAACTCTCAGAGCCTGACCTAAAATTCGGGCCAACCTACCTTCTATCGCGTTTATTTGATTTTTTTCTGAATATACCACACTATGAAGTATGATGATTCAGAGGCTCTTAGGGAAAAGAATTGATGCCTCCAAACCAACCGACCGTCTTGATCGTTGAGGATGAACATGCCCAGCGTGAGATACTCGCCTATAATTTGAAGGCCGAGGGGTATCGTGTCATCAATGCTGCCGATGGCGATGAAGCGCTGCTTTACCTTGACGAACAGCCACCCGATGTCGTGGTACTGGATTGGATGCTACCCGGAGTATCCGGAATCGAGATTTGCCGAAGAATAAAGATGCGCAACCAATCGTCCAATATTTCAGTGATTATGCTTTCAGCACGTTGCGAAGAATCCGATCGCATACACGGGCTCGAAACAGGAGCAGATGATTATGTAATCAAACCCTACTCCGTGAATGAACTCATGGTTCGTGTCCGCAATCAGCTGCGACGAACGCGGCCGGCAGCAACGGGTCAAAGACTAGAGTTTGACGGCATCGTTCTCGACGGTGAAACCCATCGTGTAACCCGAAATGGACAAGAATTGCGACTCGGGCCAATCGAATTTCGAATACTCAGTACCTTTTTGGAAAAACCCCGGCGTGTCTGGACACGCGAACAATTGCTTGATCGTGTTTGGGGACGTAACATTTATGTCGATACCCGCACAGTCGACGTGCATATCGGGCGACTTCGCAAAGCGTTACGTAAGCATGGTGGAAAAGATCCCGTTCGCACAGTCCGTGGTACGGGCTATGCGCTCGGATAATTTCCACTGATTTGATCGGAATAGCTTAGATGTCAACAATGGCTATCGTGTCTAGAGCGTTCCGCCATCGACATAACGCAGAATATTTACAACTTGATCGGGAGTTTCAGCGACGGCCAAAGCAGCTGCATGAACTTCTTTCAGAGCATGTTGATGTTCTGGAGGACTCAGAATAATAATGGACTTGCCGAGCGCGGATGCATAACCGGCGTCAAAGGCAGCATTCCACTGCTTATATTTTTGACCAAATCGGACAACCACGATATCAGCCGCCTTGATGGCCGTCCGCGTACGGATGGCATTCACCATTGCTCCTTTATGATCCTGCCAGTACGTGTCTGGTTCTGCTCCCAGTATGGACGTCCCGCACTCATCACTCGCTTCATGATCCGTCACAGGGCTGCTGAAAGTCACATCAAGATCCTCAGTACCGGTTATGATTTGATCACGCCAATCTGTATGGATCTCTCCTGAGAGATAGACATTCAAAGTCATTATTCAAAACTCCTTCCGACATATCAAAATCTCGTGCGATCTGTTCAAATTTTACGCAATATACCGCCAGTTACTCTTTGGACAGCGTCAACAATTCGGATACATACCGCTTCTATGTCCTCATCAACCAGCGTCTTTTTCTTTGGCTCCATACGCACGCGAAGCGCGATTGATTTCATACCCGAATCCAACTGCCCACCCGTGAAGACATCAAATACGCTGACGTCGGCAATAAGGGATGTATCAACGCCATTTACCACCTTTACCACGGTACCAGCCTCGACATCATCGGTCAGTAAAAAAGAGAAGTCACGCTCAACCGACTGTAAATCACTGACAATGAGAGCTTTTCTTGTCGCGTTCAGGTGTCGTGACTGAGGGATATGATCCAATCGAACCTCAAAGGCCATGACCGGTCCCGCAATATCCATGACATCCAGTACACGTGGGTGCAATTCTCCGAATACGCCCAAGACTCGACTACGACCAAGACTAATCAGCCCATGACGCCCGGGATGCCACCAGCTTGGTGCACCGCGTAGGATCATCGTCTTTGACGGCGCTCCGATTGCGGACAAAACCCACTCCATATCCGCCTTGACATCAAACACGTCAACATTCCGTGCAGAACCATGCACTTCCCTTGGTTCTTTTCGGCCAATCAAGATGCCTGTGAGCAAGATATGTTGATCATCAACACTGACCCCTTCAAATACAGGCCCTAACTCGAAGAGTGCAAGATCATTGAATCCGCGTGCTTGATTGCGTGCCGCCGCCATGAGTAAACCTGGCAAGAGCGATGAACGCATGTGACTCATTTCGGACGAAATTGGATTTTCCAATTGTACCGCGCCATCTTTTTCACCAAAAAGTTTGGCGCTGCGCTTGTCAATGAAACTGTACGTCAGGCATTCATTATAGCCAAGTGCCACACATGACCGTCTTGCAACCGAAGCACGATATTGATCAACGGACATCATCGGCTTTGTGACCCCTTCGGAGGGTCGCTTCAGAGGTTGCGCCTTGAGTTCCTTTAGAGAGGCTACACGCACAACTTCCTCGACAAGATCTGCTTCATCCTGTATATCAGGACGCCAACTTGGCACGTGAGCCACGGTTCCATCCACCTTGAATCCCAAAGCTGTAAGGGAACGAATCTGTTCGTTTTCAGGAATCTTCATACCCACGAGCGATTTCACCCGATCCGGTCGGAACGGATAGGAACGCGAATGATTCGGAACATTACCGGCGACCACCACATGAGAAGCTTCTCCACCACAGCATTCCAGGATCATTTGAGTTGCGGCGTCTAATCCAGCGATAGTGAATTCCGGATCCACCCCTCTTTCAAATCGGAAACGTGCGTCGGAGTTAATTTTCAACTGTCTCCCAGTGCGCGCAATTTCGATGCTGTCCCAATAGGCACTTTCCAAAAAGACGGTAACTGTCCTATCCGTTACGCCCGCTAACGTTCCGCCCATGATTCCGGCGATACTCTGCGGGTCCTGATCATCTGAAATCATCATCATTCCAGATTGCAGATGGTATTCGTTGTCATCCAATGCGACAATTTTCTCATTGCCAACTGCACGATGAACGCGCAAATTTCCCGTAATCTTACCGGCATCAAAGACATGCAGAGGGCGGGCCTGGTCCATCGTCATGAAATTTGTGATATCAACCAGAGCGGAGATCGGCCTCAAGCCAACAGCACGCAATTGTTCTTGCAACCATTCCGGTGACGATCCATTTGACACATTGCGAATCATGCGGCCGGCAAATAATGGGCAACCATCCAGAGTATCCGGATCAATGTGAACGGATATTGAACTTTGAAAATCTCCGACCACTGACAGCCTCTCGCATGATATGAGGGCTCCAAGACCCTTTGCGGCAAGATCGCGTGCAATGCCGCGCACCCCAAGAGCGTCCGGACGATTTGGCGTAACTTGAATTTCGAAAATTGGATCAACCCTTGCAGGATTATGGTCCATAAGCCAATCAACAAAGCGATCACCGACGTTCCCAGAGGGCAGTTCGATGATCCCGTCATGCTCATCGGACATCTCCATTTCATGCTCGGAGCAAAGCATACCGGAGCTCTCGACACCACGAATCTTGCTGACGCCGATAATGGTGTCAATGCCCGGTATGTACATTCCTGGTTTTGCGACAACACTGAGAATACCCGCACGTACGTTCGGTGCCCCGCAGATGATTTGCCGTTGACCATCATCTGTCATGACCTGACACACACGAAGACGATCTGCGTCAGGGTGTTTCTCAACTTGTATCACTTTACCGATGGTAAACTCCGACAATCGATCAGCCGGATCGTGAATATCCTCGATCTCTAAGCCAAGATCTGTTAACGCTTCGCCGATATCGACGACACTCGCCGTTGTATCAAGATGACGCCGCAACCAAGATAGAGTGAATTTCATGGCACCCAGACCCAGTCAATTGAGATCGATATAAGGAGAACGAGACAGAAAGGCAGAATGTCATTCAAAATTACTGGAGCGTTCAGCGAACTGCTCTTAGCAATAAAGATAGTACTTGGCAACTCGCCGAACATCGAATGACAACCGCTCCTTGCAAACCTCGAGCCAGTCGCATCCGACGACCATCATGGATGCTACGTGGCTTGCGCCGTTGCCCGAATCGCGCGCACTGTATCATCCTTACGTCAATTCCGGTTCCAATCTGTCAGTCATCGATGAATAAAGATTTATCGATGGGACGATCTACTGAGAAGGACATACCGTTATTGAAAGGATGGATATATCCTTGACCGGTAAGGTAGCTACAAAATGGTTTGAAGAATGCTTTTGGCTGAAAGACGCAAACTCCTACGGGTAGGAGAATGGTAACTTCAATAATTCATCGAGTTGCCGCGCAATCCATCCATGAGGAATAAAGTGCCCTCCAGAATGAATGTCCAGCACAACCAATCCATCCCGGCAACTTTCCCAAACGCGTCGCTCAAAAGTCAACCACGCACGAGCTTGCCAACTTCCAAGGCTTCGTCCAGAGCCACATGACAAACGATCGCGCCAAAGCGCAACCGGATATGTCTTATCGCCCTTCGGTCCTACTGGAAAAGATATGACCGTATCTTTTAACCCGTGAACATGGCGCACTTCATTCGGTGCATACAGACAATTCTCATTCTGATTGATGGATCCAGACACGGCCAATAACGCAGCGATTTTACCATCATAATCACAAGCAAAGCGCCAAGCCATTGCACCACCGTAAGAATATCCAGAGACATAGATGCGCGCCTGATCGATCGGATAATGTCGCGCAATATCCTGTAACACCTTTGCCGCAAAGGACACATCGCTGGAATTCGCTTGCCAAAAATCCCATGTCCCACGAAGCCCATTTGGTGCAACCAACAAGACGCCTCGGCGTGCTGTAGCGGATGCGATGCGACGGTGAACAACGACCAAATCCCCTTGACGGGCCCATCCATGAAAATGGATTAAGACTGGAAGGGGCGTTTTTCCATCCCAATCATGCGGTTCCCGAACATGATATGATCGATCGCCCAAAAGACACTTCACAGTTCCATGACATGGATTTTCTGCAAATGCGGAAACCGGACCTGCCTGATTGATCACGCAAAGAGCAAGAGCAATCAGGACCAAGGGTACAATAACGCAAAGTCCATTCAATGCACTTACGTTCAAGCGAGCACACATGTAGAAACTGAACAATCACACATATGGTTTCGATTTCTCAGCGTATTAATGTGTTCGCAATATCTCTGCAAGAGGACGCGATTGACTCCAACCGTACTCTCGAATTGTATCAATGTCAGATCCGACCTTGTCATTCCCTGCTTTTCCGTGCACAACGAATGCATTGACACTATCCAATGCCTTTCATCGCCGATCATTGTCGGCACTCTGTATCTCACTTGTTCCATTGCATGATCGACTCACTCTGTAAACAGATTATGATCCCGCGCCCATAGTATCAACCGACGATTCATCATGCAAAACGATGGAACCCCGAGACTCGAACGATTGGGGTCATTCTCAAGACTGGCTTTCAATTCAGGTTGTGTTAATCTCTCCCATACCACCATCTGTTCAAAAGGGCATACAAGACTCATGCATTGAATTCCCGGCGATCGATATTAATCTCATACAAAAGTTTACAGATTGGATCGCGACTTGATTATCTTTTGCTGTGCATTGCTGGGTTCTGCTCTTGGATATAGATCAGCACAACGTCGCAGTGGGACACGACTCGATCGTATACAATACGCCTGTTCCTACGCAATTGCATTTGGCCTTGTGGGGCTCTTCATTAGCGTTATCGTGCATCGCTCGATCACGTGAGTTGTTCATGTTTTTTCACTTTTTTGAAACGCTTAAAAATACCGGAATCCCCGTCTCCTTGCGAGAATTCTTGACATTTCTTGAGAGCCTCAAGCGTGGGTTGATCAGTTATGACGCCGAGTCCTTCTACTTTCTCGCTCGCGTAGCAATGGTAAAGGATGAGCGTCACATCGATAAATTTGATCGCGCCTTCTCTCAGGCATTTGAAGGATTGGAGAATATCAGTGTTGAACAGGTCTTGAAGTCCGTTGATGTTCCCGCTGAATGGCTCAAAAAAATGGCGGAGAAGTACCTTACAAAAGAAGAACAGGCAGAAATCGAGGCACTTGGTGGTTTTGAAGAACTCATGAAAACCTTGAAAGACCGATTGGCGGAGCAAAAGGAACGACACCAAGGAGGAAATAAGTGGGTTGGCACCGCAGGCACCTCGCCCTTTGGAGCTTACGGATACAACCCCGAGGGAATACGAATCGGACAGTCGGACAGTCGGCATCAACGCGCCGTTAAAGTTTGGGACCAACGCACATTCAAAGACCTTGATGATTCTGTCGAGATAGGAACGCGAAACATCAAAGTTGCCCTTAAACGCTTGCGGCAATGGGCGCGCGAAGGAGCTGACAACGAACTTGATATCGATGCTACAATTAGCGCGACCGCGAAGCGTGGATATTTGAACATTAGGACACGCCCAGAACGTCACAACGCCGTGAAAGTCCTGCTCTTTTTAGATGTTGGAGGTTCTATGGATCCACATATAAAGTTGGTCGAAGAACTTTTCTCTGCGGCACGTGCAGAATTCAAACATCTTGAGTACTACTATTTTCATAATTGTCTCTATGAAGGCGTTTGGCGAGAAAACAGACGACGTTGGGATCAACAGACACCAACTCTTGAAATTCTGAACACCTACGGGCCGGACTATAAATGTATCTTTGTTGGCGATGCCTCAATGAGCCCGTATGAAATTATTTATCCCGGCGGCGCCAACGAACATTGGAATCCAGAAGCTGGCCAAGTTTGGCTGAACCGAGCTCGCCAACAGTGGAACTCAAATCTATGGATTAATCCCGTGCCACATAACTACTGGAACTATACACACTCTATCAGCATGATACGGGAAATTTTCGAAGATCGCATGGTGCCATTAACCCTCGAGGGTTTGGATCTTGGCATGCGGGAACTGGTCCGCTAGTTGAAACGATTGTCCGTTTTCAGCCGAATGATGACGTTTGAGTCGTTGATGGACACCCGCTTATATTCATTCCTGCACTCCAACTGAACTCTTACGACAGTCCAAGGTATAGATTTGATTCCTGTAAAACAATCATCACGCTTTCCTAACCCGCATGCGAAACGTGGTCAATGATGATGCTTCATCCTTCATCGCGTCAAAAAATGCATTATGGAAATGGTCTCGCGCTGGCGTTTGATCGGTTTTTTGCAAACGTTGTAACGAGGAGGATTCAGAGATGGATTTTGCACTGACTGAAGAACAAGAGGCCATGTTTGATATGGCGTATGCTTTCGGACAAGAGCATATTGCGCCGAATGCTCAGGCATGGGAAATACAAGGAACAATTCCAGAAGATCTCTGGCCGAAAGTTGGCGATTTAGGTTTTGGTGGACTCTACGTAACCGAAGAGGCCGGTGGTGCTGGTCTAACACGTCTTGACGCAACCCTTATTTTTGAAGCCCTCTCAATGGCCTGCCCATCCGTTGCAGCTTTTCTCTCAATACATAATATGTGCGCCAAAATGATAGATGAGTTCGCCAATCCAGAACTCAAAGAGCGCACATTGCCCAACATCATCGGCCTGAAGACAATTGTTTCCTATTGCCTTACCGAACCAAATTCAGGTTCCGATGCAGGCGCATTAAAAACACGCGCCGATCGATCAAACGAGGGATTTGTTCTGAATGGAACCAAGGCCTTTATTTCCGGCGCACGTTATTCCGACGCTTATATTGTCATGGTGCGTACAGGGAATTCAGGGACAAGCGGGATTTCAACAGTTTACGTCGAAAATAATACGCCTGGGCTCTCCTTTGGCAAGTTGGAAGAAAAAATGGGTTGGCGCGCTCAACCGACTGCAGAAGTGCAGTTTGAAGACTGCAGGATTGACAGTGGGAATCTTCTTGGTAAGGAAAACGAGGGCTTCAAATATGCAATGAGCGGACTCGACGGCGGACGACTGAATATTGCCGCCTGTTCTCTCGGAGCCGCTCAGACCGCCATGAACAAGACACTAAGCTATATGGACGAACGCAAGGCTTTCGGTCGGAAAATTAACCAGTTTCAAGGCCTTCAATTTCGACTGGCTGACATGGAAATTGAATTACAAGCCGCGCGCATCTTTCTCAGACATGCCGCTTGGAAACTCGATACAAAAGCCCCTGATGCCACAAAAGCTTGTGCTATGGCAAAAAAATTCGTGACAGAAGTAGGTTCCCGGGTAACCGATCAATGCCTTCAATTGCATGGCGGATACGGCTATCTTTCCGATTACGGAATAGAAAAACTGGTACGTGATTTACGCGTCCACCAGATTCTTGAAGGCACAAATGAAGTCATGCGTTTGATCACAGTTCGGCATCTTCTCGATGCACTTCCATGAGTGATATTGATATTCGAATAGAGGGTTGTGCCGGCCGGATTACGCTGACACGTCCTCAAGCTTTAAACGCTCTCACATATTCTATGTGTACAGCCATTGAAGACGCGATCGAAAGTTGGCGTGACAATATCCGTGTGAAGATGGTTATTTTCGATGCAGAAGGCGACAGAGCTTTCTGTGCCGGCGGCGATATCTCCAAAATGTATGAAGTCGGAATGAAGGGTGACTTTGAATACGGCCGGAAATTTTGGCGCGATGAATACCGTCTCAATTCGAAGCTCTTTTATTATCAAAAACCAATTGTGAGCTTTATGCAAGGATTCGTTATGGGAGGCGGAGTTGGGATTGGTTGTCACGGGTCTCACAGGATTGTTTGCGCTGATAGCAAAATTTCAATGCCCGAATGCGGAATCGGACTGATACCGGATGTTGGTGGATCACTGATGTTGGCACTCGCACCTGGTCGTCTCGGAGAATTTCTCGGGACAACCGGTTGGCGCATGGGTCCTGAAGATGCAATTTATGCCGGGTTTGCCGACATTTACATATCACGCGACTTATGGCCGGATCTTATCAGAGACCTGACAGATACAGGTGATCTTGGCTCTATTGAACGTTCCAGTATCTGTATCGGTACT
>JAPORU010000169.1 GCA_026710045.1 Aestuariivita sp.
GTTTTATAAATATTTGTTTTTAAAAGATCTTTTTTGCAAAATGTTAAAGATGGGCTGAGGTCGTAGGGTCTTTACGTGTTGGTGGGTCTAATCTTCAGGTGACGAGTCTTGGTGACCTTCAAGACCGTTCCGAGGGTGGAATTTTCTTCCACCGATAGTGCTTGTTCAAATCGAAATGGCTCATCCCGACCTCGTCTCGTGGGTAAGCGTTGTCATGTTCCGTGCATCGGCAATGCAGGCTGGGTCGTCTTCCGTATTCTCTGTCACCGCTTCAAGATAAGCCGCAATATTTTTCTCGCTCTTCAGGTGGTCTGTGGTGTTGTACTGTACAAACATCATGTTTGTCATTCGTCCGCTCTTCCACGTTTCAGTCCGCTCTACAGCCCGCTTCATGTCCCGTATTTGGGAGGATTTGCGAGATGCAATTTTAATGTTCGTGGTGTTGGTCTCAGAAAAATAGCCTGATTGTTGTCTCAAATATGGGATTAGAGGCCTGTCCTCCGTTAATCAAAAAATGTAGAGATGCTCTCAAGTGGCTTCTTTAATTTCGCGGCAGCTGGAACCGTCGCGTCGGGTGCCGGATGCCCGACTGCGATGATCATTGTTGGCTTTTCAGAACTTGGGCGGCTGAGCACCGAGTTCAGGAATTTCATCGGGTTTGGGGTGTGCGTAAGTGTACTCAACCCTGCGTGATGTAGGGCTGTAAGCAAAAATCCAGTGGCAATATTGACGCTTTCCGTAACATAGTAGTTCTTGAAGCGCGTTCCGTCGTCGAATTCTCCCCAGCGTTGTGCAAACACAACGATAAGCCATGGTGCGATTGTGAGATGTCGTTTCTCGGCGCTTGTTCCGATGGGTTCAAGAGCCTTGATCCATTCGTCACCTCCTCCTCCAGCGTAAAACCGTTTTTCTTCGATTTCAGCCTCGGCGCGAATTTGTTCCTTGAGTATCGGATCAGAGATTGCGACAAAATGCCAAGGTTGATGATTTGCACCTGATGGAGCCGTCCCGGCGGTTCGAATGCAGTTCTCGATGATATCGCGGGATACCGGTTGATCTGAATAATCCCTGACTGAATGCCGTTTAAGCATTCGGCTTAAGAACGCTCTCGCTTCTGAACGGCTCTCTTTGTCTGTTAACGCTATTCGATCAGGCAGGGGAAGGGGTTCATAGGTTAACGAGTCGCGTGCGTACATTCAGAATTCACTTTCTGTTGCATTGTCTTTCATTCTTTTGACGTCGAGGATTAGGCAAAACGGTTTTGTATCGCGTGATCAAGCGATTTCGAGAATAATATGGTGTGATCAGAATTTCCTGATATGAATGGTTGAGGCTGGTTGTTTCCCGATAAAATTCTCGATTGAGATAGTACCTAAGTGAGATCCTATTTGCTTTGCAAGAGGTCGCGATATCTTCAGCGGGTGAGTTGTTGTTCACGCCAGAGCACGGCGAACATCGCGATGACACCGAAGAGTGATGTGGTGAACATCAGGAATACGAGCGGTAATGTACCGGTTCCGGGAGCGAGTAAGGCGCCGGCGAGAGCGCTGAGGGCGGCTCCGCCACCAATCATGAGCGCTCCACCTAATCCCGATGCGGTGCCCGCAAGATGAGGACGTACTGACAACATGCCCGAGGTTGCGTTCGGGAGTGTCATTCCGTTCCCGATTCCGACAAAAACCGTGAAGCCAAAAAATGAATAAACGGTGCCAAACCCGATCAAGAAGATTATAAGAGACAGAAAGAGGCCCGACGCATTTATGAGACATCCCCACAGAACCATCCGATTAATTCCAAATCGTACAGAGTAGCGTCCCGATAGAAAATTCCCGAAAATATATCCGATTGCGGGCGCTCCAAAGAATATTCCCAGTTGAGCGGTTGCAAGTCCAAAGACCTCTGTTCCGACATAAGGCGCGCCTCCCAAATAGGCAAAAAATGAGCCTGCGGTGAAAGCGGAAGCCATGGCATAGCCCCAAAATCTTGGTGACATCAAGAGTTCTGGATATTCTTGAAACTGTTCCAAAAGGGATTTCCCGCTTGTATAGGCCGTTTCGCCATGATCGGCCCAAACGAACCATAGACATACGAATCCGACGAGCATGAGCATCCAGAAGTTTGCTTGCCATCCAAATACTTCATCGAGAAGCCCGCCGATGGCGGGACCAATCATCGGAACAATCGCCATACCCATTGTCACATAGCCGATCATGGATGCGGCCCTGTCCTGAGGATACATATCTCGAACAGCTGCACGGCTGAGAACCATGGCCACAGTGATGACGGCTTGCGCCATGCGAAAAAACAGGAATATCTCCACGCTTGGAGAAAAGATACAACCCAATGTCGCGATCAGGAAAAGGACCAACCCCCATATTAAAACAGGTCTTCGACCAAATTTGTCTGATATCGGGCCGATGAGAATCTGGATGATAGCGTTTACAGCAAGAAAGAATGCGACGGACAACTGCATCAAGCGGTAATCGGTATCGAAGTGGGCCGTCATGCCGGGTAGGCTTGGAAGAAATATGTTCATCGCAAGCGCGGATATTCCCGAGATAAGAACGAGAGTTGAGATGTGCGGCGGTGTCGTTCGGTCAAAAAATCGAATCTGAGGGGCGTCTGTCATGTGTTTGATTCTGTCCTTCGGGGTTCATCGATCTGTAAAAGGTGCGACTTTCGGCGCTGGATGTGCCACCTTGTCTGTTCAGGTCGCTGGTTGGCCTGAATGTCTGTGGAAATTCTCGCAGTGCGACGGGTTTGTCTCTCGTACAATCTGTATCGGCCGCATCGGGTCGACGAGAGAATAGAAAATTATCAACGAAACTTCTAGTCGATTCATCGTCTTGTAACGGTCGGGCCGTTTCCAACACAGTAGCGTCTATTTTGAAAATAACAGTACTATGATGTTCATATCGGGAAATGGTTCTTGCTGTTGAAGTGGGTTTTGTGCAGTTTATTGTGCGCTACTTGACTGAGAAGCGTGAATGGATGCGATCGACCACGTCAAAAATGACGTTACGGTGTCGCGTTGAATGGTTGTGTTTGGTTTGTGAATTCATGGGAGATGCATTGAACCGCAACAGTGCGTGTGATGAGCATTGAATGAGCGACCAGGAACTTGATTGAGGATTATCGCATCACCAAGAATTTCGATTCACGTTGAGTTATTCATCGACCGAGTTTTATTCGGAATCGAGGAATGGGTTGGGTGATGATCGTTGATGTGAATGCAAATTTACTTGCGGTGAGATGATAGAGTTGCAGCATTTTATTGGAATACATCGATATGAACGAAATTTTGATTGAACTGGAAAGACGCCGAGAAGATGCGCGTGCCGGCGGTGATCCGAGTCGCACAGAAGCACAACATGGGCGTGGCAAACTCACCGCACGAGAACGGATCGAATTGCTTTTGGATGAGGACAGTTTTGAAGAATTCGGTATGTTTGTCACCCATCGATGCATTGATTTTGGCATGGAAAGACAGCGGCCCGCGGGCGATGGAGTGGTGACAGGTTGGGGAACTATTAACGGGCGTCTTGTTTATCTGTTCTCACAAGATTTTCGGGTCTTGGGTGGTTCCGTTTCGGCGACGCACGCGAACAAAATATGCAAGATAATGGATATGGCTGTGCAGAATGGGGCGCCTGTCATTGGTTTGAACGATTCGGGCGGTGCGCGGATTCAGGAGGGAGTGGATTCTCTTGCGGGTTATGGCGATGTCTTTCAGAGAAATATAGAAGCGTCCGGAGTTGTGCCGCAAATTAGCGTCATTATGGGGCCGTGTGCGGGTGGTGCTGTTTATTCACCGGCAATGACTGATTTCATTGTGATGGTTCGAGACTCCTCATATATGTTCGTCACGGGACCGGATGTGGTGAAGACGGTTACAAACGAGCAGGTCACTGCTGAAGAACTTGGTGGTGCAGCAACGCATACACGGAAATCGTCGGTCGCGGATGCAGCCTTTAAGGATGATGTGGAAACTCTCGCTGAAGTGCGGCGTCTCTTTGATTTCCTGCCGCTCAATAACCGTGCCGGTGTTCCATTCCGTCCATTTTATGATGATGCAACGCGCTCTGAGATGTCATTGGACACGTTGATTCCTGAAAGCCCTAATCAACCTTATGATATGAAGGAGCTTATTCTGAAGGTGGCGGATGAAGGAGATTTTTTTGAAATTCAGGAAGATTTTGCCAAGAACATCATCGTTGGCTTTATTCGGTTAGAAGGGCGGACAATTGGTGTTGTGGCGAATCAGCCAATGGTGTTGGCGGGAGTTTTAGACATCGACTCAGCGCGAAAGGCCGCGCGCTTTGTGCGGTTTTGTGATTGTTTTGGTATCCCGTTGTTGACGTTTGTTGATGTGCCTGGCTTTTTGCCTGGTACGAGTCAGGAATATAATGGTGTTATAAAGCATGGTGCGAAGTTGCTCTTTGCCTACGGTGAAGCCACCGTCCCAAAGGTAACGGTCGTCACCCGTAAAGCTTACGGGGGAGCGTATGTTGTGATGTCCTCGAAGCATTTGCGTAGTGACATTAACTATGCGTGGCCAACTTCTGAAGTGGCGGTCATGGGAGCTCGAGGTGCCGCTGAGATTATTCATCGTGCAGATCTGGGTGATGTCGATAAAATCGCCTCACATGCGGCTGAGTATGAGGCACGCTTTGCGAATCCTTTTGTGGCCGCTGAGCGCGGGTTTATTGATGAAGTCATTCAACCACATTCTACACGTCGACGAGTCATTCGGGCGTTTGCATCCTTGCGAGGAAAGAAACGGTCAATGCCATGGAAGAAGCATGACAATATCCCTCTTTAACGGATGGTATCGTTGAGAATGTAATGAGTTTACGAAGATGTTTCGAGTTGATGTTGGGAATAGTGCATATCCACGCGTTAGATCAACTGTCGGAGTGTGCGGATCAACTCGCCAACGGGCTTTGGAGATACGATCAGTGGCCGGTCGGCCGAATATGTCCTTGTGTATCTTGCAGGGGATGCTACCACATGCGTGTATCAGCACAGTGATCTGCTGGAGGAGAGGTGCACACGGATGGTGGAGTGGAAAGCCGATTGTTACTTCAGCCCATCTTTAACAAAATTTCTCAGAAAATGACAAAATTCGAGGATTTTCGCGATCGGATGGAATTTTTTATGTTTTAAAATCAGTATATTAGATGTTTACGGGCGTATGATTCTTCAATGTAGAGACATAAAGTGATGTCTGCCTCTTGCACCACGCCCCGCCCTGCGGTAGGCTGGCCGCATGTTTATTCGCAAGATCCGAACACGCACCACATCCAGCGGGGAGTCCTATT
>JAPORU010000120.1 GCA_026710045.1 Aestuariivita sp.
GGTACATGAATAATTTTTCGCAGATTATGTGAATTATTGATTGTATCTTATACTCCCTTGAACAACGGCGGACAAGAGGAATGTACGCCGGGACCCGCCCTTTCGGGTCCGTTCCTGTGTCGCAACACGGTTCCACTGAGGATCAGTACCTGTCGCAATTGCCGGTGTGGGTATGGCTGCGGCGGAGGTGACCTTCAGCGGCCTCGGACGGTTTGGTATTGACTTTAATGAGGCGAATACCGATCGCGAAACCAACCTCACGAGCCGGTTGCGTCTCCAAGTGGATATGTCCACCGAGAGTGACGTGGGCCTCTCGTTGGGCGCCCGTTTTCGCGCGGAAACCAATCACATCGATGGTAAGGCAAACAGCAACGGATTCAATGGCGGACGGGTCCATGCCTCCATGGGTCCGCTGACGCTACAGGCCGGAAATGTCGGGGGTGCGGTCGATGATATGCCCAGACTGTATCTTCCCACCAGTTCGATTGGTACCGGTGTCGATGGTATGGGATACAATTCCGTCATTGCGTCCGATGTTGACGGATACAGTTCCGCTGGCGCCGGCAGCAATAACGGTCTCAACCTGATTTATGATATGGGTCCATTCGGACTGCAAGCGTCGTATTCTACCAAGGATACGGAGAAAGAAAGCTGCACGAATGATTTCCAACCTCCAAGCGTGGAGAGACCTCTTAATCCAAATTACTGCGATGTGGATGAACTCCGAATAGTAAATATAGAGCGCACAGATCGCACCGCGCTGCGTGTGTCCTATACCATAAATGACTGGACGGTTGCCGTTGCGGGTCAGAATTCTGACACGGATACAGAAGATCAAGTCATTTTCACAGTGCATGGTGATGCTAAATTTGCAAAAGTCGGGGTGTCCGTAGCCGATTTCTCGGAGGATGTGGCAGGCAAGGAAAGTGCCAGCGCACGTGTTTACGGCAATGTCGATGTGTCGATGGATACCGCTCTTACAGTATGGGCGGCCGATAATCGCGGCACATCTGCTTTCGGGGCAGACGTTGATCACGATCTCGGTGGCGGAGCGACCTTTGTGGCCGGTATCGTCGACACCGAAGAAGACGATACACTGCAAGCGCAAGCGGGTGTGAAGTTCAATTTCTGAGTCGTTCCAGAAAAAGAGGGCGAGTCTGAAGACTCGCCCTTCACATATTTAAATAATGTCGCTCGAATCAAAACTTAAAGAAGACACCCGCGGAGGCTTGTGCACCATCGTCTATTGCCGAGTCACTGAAGCCGGCGACCGCTGTAACGCCACCACCGAGGTGATGTTCAACATCGATGCCGAATGAGCCGCCATCTCCGTCCGGGTTTTTATCCTCATCCGCTCCCCAGATGACCAGTTCCGTTGCCATTCCGACTGGAATATGTCCAAATATACGTACCTTATCGGCGTCCATGTTGGGATCTACGTTCTCATTGCGGCCAAACGCAGCACCGACACTGGCAAAGCCGAGATCACCGGTCACAGTACCAACAACGATGTTCTTCTCCATAGGCGATGAATCATCAAGACCGGCCAGTGCGACCTGCCAATCGCCGATTTTGTAGGCAAGATGTCCTGACAATACTCGGTCGCTGTGATCATCACTCGCATTGACTTGGAGATTAAGGCCACTCATACCAAGTTTGAATGCGACACCATTTACTACGCCTGCTTTAGCCCCAAAGCCACCAACAGAATGAATTGCCACAGAACCTGAATCCATGAAATTTACCCCCGTTCCAACGGATGTCGTCGGAAGGTAGAGTCCTGGCATAGCGTCAACCGCATCGCCGACATTACCAACCTGGACAGTTACCGGACCCATCGCAGCGTGTAACCGAGCCGCACCAGCTTTTGCAGCCGAAGCGGGATTGCTGTGATCATGCTGTATTCGCAGTAAACCACCGACTTCAATCCCGGCATCGGTCTGCGTCGCAGCGGAAAAATTCAACCGAAACCGGCTTGTAAGATTTGTTTCCTGACCATCATCCGCTGATTCATCATAATGAACACCAAACCGTCCGAGGCCGCCAATGGTGACCTCAGCCGCAGCCATACCCACCACAGTCGTAGCTTAGCTTGCTGGCAATGACCAAATTATGGAAGTAATGGGCCACAGATTTCATTATACTGTTTACGCGTTCATTACTGTATCAGCGTCTCTTTGTTTGTGTAATTTCTAATCGTTACAGATAATCCACCAGACCCAATGCGTCGATATACAATCAACAAAATAGGTCTGTGTTCTTTATTCACCATCGGCATGTAGTTGCTGCAATCCAACTTTATAGTTCGGATAGCGCAACGTGACTCCAAGATCTTTCTTGACGTGATCATTGCGAACTTTTTTGTTTTCTGCAAAGAAACTGCGCGCTAGAGCTCCTAAACCCGCTTTATCTATACTTATTTCCGGTGGTGCGGGAATGTTTAGTAATTTCGCAGAAAATGCGATTACATCTTGTGGTGGTGCAGGGGTGTCATCGCAAAGATTATATATGGCACTTGAGTTGGGTTTATTGATTGAAGCCATTAAGATTTGAGCAATATCATCAACATGGATGCGATTGAATACTTGCCCAGTTTTGATTATTCTGCGAGCCGTTCCTTTGCGCAATTTCGAAAATGAAGTACGGCCTGGACCGTAGATACTGGCAATCCTAAAGATATGAAGTGGTAAATCAGGAATAGCTTGCCATTGTTCCTCTGCAAATTTTCGCAACCGGCCTCGAGATGTTGAAGGAGATAGAGGTGTCTGTTCGTTAACCCAACCGCCAGCATGATCTCCATACACACCTGTTGTCGATAAATATCCAACCCAAGTCACTGTACGTACGATTTCTTTAATCTCATTTTGTAGCTCGGCCAATACTGGGTCACCGTCTTCGGTAGGTGCTGCGGATACTAAAATATGGCTGACTTCGGACAATAGATTTTTGATTGCGTCACTTGAAAAAGTGACCGGAACAACTTTTTTCCCCCGAATTTGAGATTTCTTGTGTGAAAATCGTGTTGCACCATAAATGGTCCAACCAAGAGGAAGCAGTAGATGAGACAGTGCATTTGCACAATATCCATGCCCCAATGTGAGAAGCGTTTTTTTCATACCCTTCCTTTTGGGTGGACTGCAATACTGGTATTCAAGGTAAAATTTGTGCTCGTATTGCTGATGTAAACAGTCCGTTTTGTATACTCTCCAGTCGAGTTAAATCAAACAGGACTGCTGATTCATAGTAAAATTCTAATAGGTGTTGTACTTATAGCAGGTCGCAAATTGGAAGTCACAGTAAGGTATGTTGCGGAATTATACACTTGATCATATATGCGAATGTTCGGACAGCCATCAAATTAGAGCTTCAAATATTGAGTTTTTTACCTTGCAGTGGGGTGCATAGTTCAATTCAGTTAATCATGACCGTCAACACGGTTGAACAAGACAGATTTGAACCAGTCCTGGACTTGCGCTAATTATTATAGTTTGTGTTATTTGCACCCACCCATCGAATTTTCAGCAAACTCACTTCAGATGAATCATTATTATGTCATTTTTGCTTGCATAAGATAAGAATTTAACAAAGAATGCCACGATGCCCTCTGTGTTTCATAACCTTAGGGTTTTAGTTCGTAAGGTTTATTTTACCGCTAATTTTCAATGTTATAATGTGAAGTGAAGAGGAGATTCAGAAAGTGCGCAAGGCAATGACCAAAACGGAACTCGTGTTGGAGTTGGCTGAGAAACTCGATATTAACAAATCACAAGCTAGTCAGACACTAGAAACACTCGTGTCGATTGTGACCGATGAAGTAGCTTCAGGACGAGCAGTGACGTTGCCTGGTCTTGGTAAACTGCAGACCCGAGAACGGCCTGAACGTATGGTGCACAATCCTGCTACTGGACAAAAAATAAAGAAGGACGCCGACAGAGTGGTCAAAATGACCATCGCGAAAGCTCTCAATGCTAAAGTCAACGAAAAGTGATTCACGTCATTTATTGCACATTTATGGGTCGCTTTCAGCGACCCTTTTTTGAGCGTAAAGTTTTGAGATGCGGGAATTAATCTAGACATCGTGGATTGATCTGGACCCAAACAGAGCATGTTTGGTCCACAGTAGGTCAATCCATGATGTCTTAAGTCCTTCACATTGGGCAAGCTGGAGGATTGTATGGACACCCGGGCTCTCGTTATGGGTTTAGCCTTTACAATAATGTGGTCATCCGCATTCACATCAGCCCGGGTCATTGTTGCTGATGCCTCTCCTCTTTACGCTCTCTCCCTGAGGTTCTTAATTTCTGGAATACTGGGTGTTGCTGTCGCAACACTGGTCGGACAGTCTTGGAAATTATCAAAGTCTCAATGGAAGGCGACTGCCCTGTTCGGTCTTTGTCAAAACAGTCTCTATCTTGGCTTGAACTTTATAGCGATGCGGACGGTTGAAGCCGGATTAGCCACTATTATCGCCTCTACGTTGCCGCTTCTGGTTGCTCTGACAAGTTTCCTTTTTTTTCGTGAACGGCTCACTCTCTTGGCAATTGTCGGATTGGTCGCCGGATTCTCTGGAGTTACAGTTATTATGGGGTCACGAATTTCTGCTGGAGTTGATCTCTATGGCGTAAGCTTGTGCGTGATGGGCGTTCTTGCTCTCACATTCGCAACATTGACATTGCGTGGTGCAACGTCGAGTGGCGACTACTTGATGGTGGTCGGACTTCAAATGCTCGTTGGGAGCAGCGCTTTGTTTGTCGCTGCACTCCTTTTTGAAGTCCCTTATTTTTCCCCGTCTTGGTCGTTAGCTGTTGCCTTTACATATTCCACCCTTGTTCCAGGCTTGGCTGCAACTCTCGTATGGTTTTATCTTGTCAACAGAATTGGTGCCACAAGAGCTGCGACATTTCATTTCTTGAACCCGTTTATTGGTGTTTTGATTGCCGCGATTATTTTAAACGAGTCTTTAGGTGTTGGGGACTATATCGGTGTCACAATCGTAACATGCGGTATTCTGGCGGTACAGATTGCCCGCCAAAGAATCGAGAAGAACGCAGTCAAGCCCGTTGTTCAAAAATAGATAGAACTATCTGTTTCAACATTCGACTGCTCAACTGAATCGATATTTTGGTGCATTATGCGATGTATTTGTTTTTAAATTTATTGACATTCATTGTATCCGATCACATTTAAATTTCCGTCCGTTCAACTCTGAAGTGCACCACGGCGGATGGTGTGGTTTGAGGATTCCGGTTCATGGATGTTGTGTTAGGGTCAGGAGGCGGTAAGA
>JAPORU010000065.1 GCA_026710045.1 Aestuariivita sp.
TTTTCTTTACTATTCTTAGTCTGCGATCAAATCCCTATACATAATCCTCTTGCCGGAACATCTCTCCTCATGTAAATTTCATTCTATTTTATTAAGGGTATAAGCCCCTAAGATTTTTAAAGTATTTCACGTCGTCTCCGTCGTCAAATTCTCCAAGAATTGCATTATTAAGATAGGCGAATAAATCATTACGAGATAACAGCTGGTCGTGAGCAGGTTCAATTTTTTCGTAGAAACTATTCATTTTATTTCATTACATTCTTCGTAATGAAAAGCCGCCTTTCTTTGTACGTAGTCTATAGAGTGACACAGAAGCCGGTATTGCGCGATTTTTATTTTTGGATTGTGGCAAAGATAATTGCAAAGGCCCCATCAGCGGTCAAAGTAGATTATAAATTTTTCGGAGGCAAAGTTTGAAAGGATGTCTCATGCAACTTTCACGTCAGAAAATTGCGAAGTTCAAGCAGGTTTCCAATTCGGTTTTTTCTCGGCCGTGATCGGGCAACGTTCCGGCTGCGCTTTTATGTATAAAAGTGTAAAAACGATGTCTTATGCGGATATTGCCGGGTTATTCGGGCTACAAGGTGGTTTCATGTAGAAGACCGGATCACGTGAACTGTTGTAAGGGTGCAAGGGTGCACCGCGATGAAAGGACGGGAGATGAGGCGATTCCCGTGTTGGATGTAATTGGTTTCACGGGGTTGGACGCACTTTGCTCTATGATGATTAGGATTGTCGCCGAGAAAAGGCTGCGGTTTGAGTCCGTGGTGCCAACCGGGGAAATCATCACAGTCATGCGGACCGCCCGCTGTATGTGTCTATTGGTGATGTTGGTGTGTTGATGATTGATCGCACTGTCGAGGCCATAATGTAGGGAGGGTTAAAACGGCAAGGTGTAGTCAATTATGGCAAGGACGTTCAGTCAGACGATCACGTTCCATAATTCTATTTGACAATCGTATTCAGAGCACCCCAACAGTCATATGCTCCGGAAAAATGTTCCAAAATAGCATGCCAGTTTTGAGATAATGCCATATGCTGATCGGATATGCACGGGTCTCTATGACTGGGTATAAGCTTGAATTCGAAATAGAAAAGTTCTGCATCGTCGGTTGCGCATGCATTAAAAACATTCCGGATATGAATGCAAAGTCATTGGACGAACCCAATTCTGGACATTTTGCTGTTTTATAAGCTGTCCACGGATTTTGAGACTTCAGCTTCTACAACATTAATCGTAAGAAAATTATCGAGATTCCAACAAAAAATAGACTAACCCGTGCTTTGTAGCCTCGGTTGCCGATCATTCCAAAAGACATGAATGACAAGCCAATTCCAATTTGCAAGGCTGTTCCGAGAGCTGGAATCGGTTTGTGCTCAAGTTGGGTCAAAAGAGGATTTCCGATCATAGCTAAAGGAATGATGTAGAGACCGAAGCCAAGGGCCATTGCCGTGCCGGCAACCCTAAGCCAATTCTCGTGAATCATGCCGGCCGCGATGAAAACTGCACCGCACACTGGTGGCGTAATTGTGGATAAGAGTGCAAACCAAAATATGAACAGGTGAGCCTGCAGTGGCTCAAGACCAAGTTGGATCAATGCTGGGCCGGCAACAGATACGCAAATGACGTAGGCTGCAGTCGTAGGAACTTCCATTCCAAGGATTAAGCAGGCAAGTGCCGTCAAAAGCAACGCAGGCCACAGCAATCCGCCTGAACCGGATAAAATCAGCGAGGTCGTCTTTATACCAAGGCCCGTGACGGAAAGAACGCCAATTATGATGGATGCGCACACGATGATCGCGGCGATCATTGAAACCTGACGCGCTGCATTCACCATGGCGTTTTCAATTCGATGTTTTGTTTTCGACCATTCTCCAACTCCATGACAATCAAAAAAAAGGGATACAAAACTAACAAGAATGGCAAGGCAAGCTGCGTATTGCGGTGTGACTTTGAGCCAAAACATCCCGAACAGAAGTGAAGCAACAGGAACGGCAAAAAACGCAGATGTTATCAGAACTTTTTTTGAAGAAGGCTGATCTTTCGCGTTTAGACCGGCAAGGTTTTCACGAGATGCAAAGGCATCGATTCCAACCCAAACAGCAACAAAATAGAGAATGGCAGGCAAAAGTGCGGCGGCCATTATTGATACGTAGGGAACACCGGTTAATTCAACCATGACGAATGCGCCTGCGCCCATCAATGGGGGCATAATCTGTCCCCCTGAGGAAGCAACGGCTTCCACTGCAGCTGCGATTCTCTTTGGATATCCTAATTTTACCATGGCAGGCAGGGTGACGGCGCCTGTTGATGCGACATTTGCTGAAGCCGAACCAGAGATCGAACCAAAGAAGGCCGATGAGAGGATTGAAACCTTCGCAGCACCACCTTTCAATCTTCCCGCAGCGGCCATAGCCACATTCATAAATCCTTGTCCGGCTTCTCCGGCATTCAAAAAGGCGCCGAATATGACAAAGATTGCAACAATATTAACTGATACACCTGTCAAACTCCCCCAGATTCCACCCTCGGCAATTGTTAATGTTCCGAGGAAACTCCGCAGAGGCGTGCCTGAATGACCAAACTCACCGGGAATATATTGACCAAGCAATCCATACAAAAGTGCCAAAGCAGCAACGAGAGGTAACGGCCAACCGATTGAGCGCCGCGCGGCTTCCAATACGACCAGTATCAAAGTAATGGCGATCACAGTTTGAAAATGTCCGTCGAGAAAACCATATTGGTTTGACAATGCATTGTGTGACCAAGCGACCCAAAGTGACGCCATGACTCCGGCCAGAGCAAGGATAATTCCGCTGAAGCGTATCCAGTATGTTTGTGCGCCGGCCAGGAAAATCCATGGCAAGGCGAGCGCCAGATGCAGAGGCCGGCTTACCAAATTGGGGACTAAGCCTGAAAAGATTAGGTACAGATGAAATAAGACAAGTACGCTTGCCGCTGCGAACGCGACAATTCGTGTCTGGGGATATTGATCCGCATACATCAGGCATTAAAAAAGAGCCAAATCCGAGGATTTGGCTCTCTAAATTGTCTTAATGCCTATGAAATTTATGTTTGTGCGTCACTGAGAATGAAACCCGCTTCCTGATAGTACCGAACCGCACCAGGGTGAATCTGACTTGTTATGGCACTCATGAGTTTCTCACTGACACCGTTCCACCAGGGAGCGACTTCTCCCATCGCTTCCCGTTGTTCCCAGAAGGTTTTCGTGAGCGTGTACGCAACGTCATCGCTCATTTTTGTGGTCGTAAAAGCTGCCACTGGCAAAGAGGTCGTGGTCACCTCATTTTCCTGACCGGAATATGTTCCCGCTGGTATCACGAGTTTTGTCCGCTTGGTCTTTGCAATTTGATCGTCGCTCAGCGATAGAATATTGACACCCGTTGTTGACGATGCCTCGATGACGTTAGGAGCGGGGTAAGAGCCAGCGGTTACAAAACCATCAATTTGACCGTTTTTGAGAGCGGCGACAGCATTCGAGAGTTCTACATTCGCCAGTTGGACTTTACCCTCAAGGCCAAACAGATTTAGATATTTTTCTCCCTCACGTGCTCCGAAAGAACCTTTACCGAGCAAAATTGTCTTTCCTTCAAGATCTTCGAATGACGTTGCATGACTACTTTGCGCCATGACAAAATGCATGGTGAGTGATGGTATCGGGAAGAGCGCACGAATTTCATTGAAGGCCGGGTCAGCTTTGCCCTCAAACATCGCTTTCCCGTCTTGTGCAAGCCTAATGAGTGCAGGAGGGGTTGTGAAGACATAATCCCCACCGCGCGCTCGAACTTCCATTACATTTTGTACCGATCCCTGACTTTCTTCGACGGTTACGATCACGTCGCCATTCGTCCCAGCCTTTATCGCTTCAGAGATTTGGACACCCATCTGAAAATAGGACGTTGCTGACTTTGCAGATTTATAGGTAATGCGTTCTTGGGCATGCGCCGCAAAAGCCACAGATACAAGCAAGACGCTGATGAATAAGTTGGTAAGCTTCACAATGTTCCTCCAATATAACGGTTTTGTTAACCTCGCTTTTGAGTAAAGCCAGTTTAACCAAGCTGCTAAGGCAGCATACCTATTAATAGGCGGTGCGCAATATAGCAGTTCACTGCTGTTTCGTAAAATAATAACTCTATGATAATAAACGATAAAAGTCGCATTTAGGTGTCACCGATTTGAGCGTCTCATCTGTGCTATTCAGGCTTTCAGGTATTTTACCTGAAGAGTTTCAAAAGGGAACCATAGCGGTGGCATGCTCGACCTGACTCGTCACCTCAAACTCGAAGCGTGTCGAAGTGCGCAGCTTACGAGAACACTAGAGGCCTTCTGGCTACGATCGACGCCAACCGGGGCATTTCAACCCGAACCGGGTTGTTCGGAACTGACATTCATTGGTTTCAACACCGATCTCGTGGGATTATCAGCACGTATGCTGAATTCGGTCGCTCGTGCAATCCAAAAGATCAATGACTGTCAAACGAGCTTCGGATGGATTTGCAAAGAATCTGGACCTGTACATGCGTTTTTATGGACCCCGGAACATACCCTTAGGGACAGATGCCGTGGTTATTCAGTCCGGGTATCTATAAGTGCTGTGCGAGAAATGTGCGCATGGGCGAAACGATCTGGCGGACTGTGGGCCCAGGAATTGAGATCGGTGGGCTTGCATTCAGTGAGTTGAACGAAGCTGCAGGCGTTCTATGGGTTACGGAAGTGGGTGAGCCGCCGCCGGACAGCGATGCAAGCGAGAAACATTTTACCTGTGGAGTCCGAGGTATGATGGAATCTGTCGAAAACAAGCGCCGCAGATTCCGCGGATCGGTTGATTGCGTCGGTAGCTGGCATACACCCCCCCCCCTTGTCGTCGCCACATCCAAGCAATATCGATAGAAATGCTGTTGCGCAGCTTCTAGCAGATCCAGTCTCCACGCGAAGAACCTTCTTGATTTGATCTTCTCCGGCAATCCTGACGATCCGTTTCTTGATGCACATGCATTCAAGACAACGTTATCCTCCAAGAATTTCATTCGGATTAACAAAACACAGCGGCTTCAAAGCAGCTTGAGCCGCGCCTCAAGAAACCGAGAAATAAAGGCCTTGCACTCTCAGGCGGGGGAGCGCGTGCTATCGCGTTTCACGTACAAGCAAATATAGTCTCAATCCTCTACAAATATTGCTATTTTGTGTCATGCTTGGATGATTGGAGATTCTGACATGGCAA
>JAPORU010000193.1 GCA_026710045.1 Aestuariivita sp.
AAGTGAGTTTTTTCAAGATCTTACCAGAGAATTTCAGGTTTTTTTGCAGACACTATATAGTTTCTGCGACGGACCCGCGCCCCATCCTGATTATGTCATGATCAGGTTCTCTGGAATGATCACATGACCTCCAGCCGATTGCACTCAGACTGGTCTTGAGACCCGCCACCCCATTTCGCCGTCAATACATCAAGAGACTTGGGTACGGAATATTGTATCTATAACGTCGTAAGCCGGTCCTCGAGACCTTCGAATGCAAGATCATTTAGGAATTGCCGCCGCCAGAGCAATCGTCGATCGACATCGTTCAACTCCGCCTGATCGCACACAGGTTCCCAGTTTGATTTAATGACGGCGATCTGCTGCTCCATAATTGCCAATGCGCGCTCCTCTGTAAGAAGGAACTTGTTGGCCGCACGGAGGCATAACGACAACTGACTACGCCGCTTACGGCCATGGATCTGCATGGCCTGAGAAGCCTCATAACCGATTCTCGATTGCGGGCAGATATCGTAAGCCGGCGTAAGCGTAAGACGGTCGCCGTCCCAAAAGGCAGCGTGATTCCGAGCATGGTCATCTGTATTGCCGACCAGTATGTTGAAAGTCAAACGCGCGAACAGCTCTCTTAAAGTGTCAGAAGGTTCAGTAAAGCGCGCCCGCACGATATCGGCGAGTGCTTCATAAGAAGCATGAGCCGCCATACGCTCATCAAGACCAAGCAAGGTCAACGCGGATACCATGGCACGCCGTGCCCATCCGTCTTGCACACGCTCACGGTCAAAACGTCTGATGAGCAACGTGTCCTTGTTCATCGCCCGGGCGAGACGAACCGGCGCGACATTCAACCCGGCAAGGGACGCAAGACGCATGGCAATGAACTCTGCCTTAACGACGCTATAGATATCGTTCGAGGAAGAAAATTTCGCGACGTATTTGGCATCTCCATCCTGGATGAGCGCTTTCGGTCTCGCTCCCCCGATCGCCGTACCGTGTTGCAAAGCTTCCGCAAGATCGGGATCCAGCGGCAAACCACGATCCACTCGTTCAGACGAATCCAGCAAACGCTCAAGGGTCTCGTTGTCGGCTCCACGGAAAACATATTCCTCAGAAGATACCTGAAAATCGAGTGCGCCGATACGGTCGGAGCCGGACCGAAGCATAAAAGTGATCTCGTCGAGACCAATGATCGCGGTTGCTCCGACATGGCCGTCGGAGATACGGCGGGCGATCACTCGACGACCCCAGGCATCCGGTGACGCATCGCGCAGGGCATTGGCGATCTCAAGCGGCGGCTCTGGAACAATGACACCGCGTTGCAAGGGCAATTCGGGCGCATAAATCGGAATTGCGTCGTCTCTGTCAAGATAAGAACGGCCATAGGTGAAAACGAAGTGATCGTATTCTGCATAAACGCGACCAGCGATCACCGGTGCTGTTTTCCCCGAAAGCCAAATCCAAACAAATGCCTCACGCGGCCGAGATGTATCAGAAGTCATCGTCGATCTCGTAACGGGGCTTATGAATTGAGATCGGCAACAAGGCGAGTTTATCATCGATTCGTTCTATCTGCGGCGCAAGAGTCGTCACTTCGGGAACAAAAAGATCAACGCCGGTCAAGGTAGCGGCTTCCAGCACAAGGCCAATCGCCACAGATGGGTTGCCTTTCTCGATCAGTTGCAATGTGCTCCTAGCGATGCCTATGCGCGCCGCAAGATCGTGTTCAGACATGCGCCGGCGTTTGCGAGCGAACCTGATCTGCTTACCGAGGAGGAGAAGTGCCTCTTCTGTGAGCCGTGAGTAAGAGCGCGGCGTACTCGGCATGGTACTATCCTGACTGTAAAATCAGTCATATCAATAATAATGTCTGAATTATCGGTCAATAGATAGTGTATTTTCCTGTCACGGAACCACAAAGCAACACTCCGTGTGATTCATGTGTGCCACGACATTAGTGACATATTCCGATCGAGAAACCCCATGCACCGCCATCACCCAATGACTCGGCTTGTGAGTATTCCTTCGACCATTCAGAAGGCTCGACGCGCCGAGTTTCTGTACATCTCATGGCTCTATCGCCGCACCTGCAGCCACACCCACATTTTAGCATGCGCATCACCACACACACCGTACGGTCCACAACGCAAAGGATAGTTCGCCTTTCCCTGCGAGCAGATTTGTGTTGTCTACACATTATCAGTTTGCCTGACACACCCGCCTGTCCGTTCAGCTTCCGCTCATTTTAGCAGACAACTCTACAAATTCACGTTCCCATGGCACTCCGATCAACTCATGTCAGACACTCTGCGACTTGGGAAATGGCGTCAAGCTTTTCCCGGATTTCTATTTCAATTTCCTCCTGAGGAACAAACATTGCCAATTCATAAAAATCCTTCTTTTCCATCAAATTCGGTAAATTCAGCTTACTGTAATACGTCTTGAAAAGCGGAACCAGAAAATCATCGCTGACCTTCGTCGCTGAATCCCATGGAGCCCCCTTGTCAAGAGTTTGCATAGCTTTTGTCACTTCCTCTATAGCCACCCGCATGGCAGATATGCGCCGCTCAACCTCGGGCTTCTCAAACAGAGGACCAGACGCTTCATTCTGGCCGGACACATGCGCAAATGCCTCAAGTGTTTGCCTGGTACATAAATAGTTCTCAATTTCCCTCTTATTCCATGTCAAATGCCTCAGAATCTTATTTTCAGAAGTATTTTGCTCCAGCCGATCAAAGATAGCTACTCCCCTGAGTTTCGGAAACGCTTCACGAAGTCCGAAGAAATGCTCCTCAGCCTTCTTTGGCTGGTTACCAACATAATGAACAAATGGTCTTTTCAGAGCATCAATCGCAGCGGCATGATCAAGCCGTTCAGCAAAAGATTGAAGTATTGCAAGATCGGTCGAACCTTCAAGATAGAGGACCCAGCCCGTCATTTCTGCTTGGTGATACTTATCAAAACCAATTTCAGACAATGACTTATGAACTTGACTCGAGCTTGATCGACCATCAATCCTGTGTAGCGTGCCGATGAAAGCAACGACGAGATCCTTGCCCGCCACTTCATTTAGAAGAACCTCGGAGTGGCTCGCTGCTATGACTTGGGTGCCTTGCTTCGTTGCCAGTTCCGTTATGACTTTGTAAATTTGGCGTTGACGCAAGATTTCCAAATGTGCGTCGGGTTCATCAAGCAGGATCGTTGCATTGGGATTTGCCACTACATAGACCAGCATAAGCAGTGTTTGCTGCAGACCGCGGCCGCTCGAAGACAGGTCCAGATAAATCCCGCCTTCCTCATATCCCATGGAAATTTCACCACGCTCTTTAATGTATCGGGGTGCAGCCAGTTTCGCTCCAAAAAGCGCTTCAACTTCTCTGACAAGACCGTTCCAAAGATCTGGACTTGTGGAATGCACTTGATGACACAGATTTCGCAATATTTCAGCTGTGCGGCCTTCACCAACCCTGACATTGATCGCCCCTTGCTCCAAACGTGTTTCTGTAGCTACAAGACCAGACATTGAAGGTAAAAATGCTATTTCGACCAAGGTGGCCGCGACTGGAACCGGCATACGTTCAGGGTATTTTCCCTCTTCAAGACGAATGGGTCGACAATAGAAGGATTCTTCATTTGCATAATAAAACTCAAAACCGCAGACCCACTTCTCGTCATTACATATGCCTTCGACCAATATATTGATACAAACATTTTCCGTTCGTTGACCGCCATCAGTCCGAATTACGTTTCGAACATGTAGATCACGCCAAAGGAGATTTGCAGCCGGAACAGGTACTGCAAGCAGGTCCCGCCGGTTGATCGTGACTCCCGGTCTTTTCTCGGTCGTGCTCTTTCCTCCCCGTTTTTCTCCCCACCGCTTGACACCGACATTCCAAAGAGACAACGCTTGCATCGCCGAGGTCTTACCCGAGTTATTCGGCCCAACAAAAACAACCGGGTTACCCAATTCAACTTCCACCCCACCAAATCTCTTGAAATTTTTTATTTTAAGCTTAGTGAGCATGGATGCGCCTTTTGTGTTCTCTTATTTCCCAGCGATCATAGAACCATAATTTCGTCTCCTGATATCTTCCCAACACTCTCAAATTTCTGACCCCGCTTCATTCGTATACGATGGTGACAAACGTACCGCCCAACGCGTTCCCTACAGCCAGCTGACTCTGTTTTTCTGACTGACAGTCCTGAGCCTCACCGTCCCTGCTCGGCGGACATCCCCCTTGCTTCCCTCATTAAGAGTACACTAATCTACTACCAATGTTACGACAAACCTGATTGCGTTTACCAAGAAAATTGACCCAATCAGGAAGGAGTCGAAATGAGCGGCAAATCTTTAGACGACCGAATCGAGAGTGTCATTATTTCAGCCATTGTCGGTGGATTATTCTGTTGTGCGTTTGCAAGTGTTTCGTGGATTAAAGCGTAGGCGCGATGGGTTCCGTTGATGAACTCACCGCAGGTAACGTTTTTTGACGACGACGGATATGTCATCCTTCAGACAATTGGTTTCAATATCCTTAGACTTCTCTTGTCATCGGCTTTTATAGAGGTCAAGCTTGTCGAACGAACACAGCAAAGAGTCTACCATGTCAAAACGAGGCCAACACCGACGTGATATCAATCAGACCGGTGTAACAGATTACGAATATCGACTGATGCCGACTCACGTTGCGCACACCGATCATGAATCAAAGATCGCGAGAAAACAACCGTCTTCATCGCATATCTTTTAGGAGGAAGATCATGACCCGCAAATGTCTACCGGTCGGCATCCAGGACTTCGAAACCATCTGGGGTGAGAACTTCTACTATGTTGACAAGACCCCTCTCATCCGGCGGCTTGTGGATGGTGGCCGATTTTATTTCCTCTCGCGGCCCCGGCGGTTTGGCAAGAGTCTGCTGCTGGACACGATCGGGGCGTTGTTCGCCGGACAGGAAGCGCTGTTCCGGGGGCTGGATATCGATAATCACTGGGACTGGTCGGTGAGTCATCCGGTGGTGCGGCTGAGCTTTGATGGAAAGTATAATGAACCGGAGGAGATCGACGGCGATGTCATCGAACAACTCGAGAGCGTTGAACGTAAATATGATCTCGCGCTGGCGTCCACGTCCGACACCGGCCCCCGACGTCTGCGCAATCTTCTGGACCGTCTCCATCATACGACCGGACAACGCGTTGTCGTCCTTGTAGATGAGTATGACAA
>JAPORU010000157.1 GCA_026710045.1 Aestuariivita sp.
AAGCTCTGGGTTATTTTTTGATTGAAACAACAACCGTTACATCGTTACTTATTTCAAGTAAAAACGGCCATTTGCAGACATTTTATACTCTGCTCTATTTTTAAAAATCTGTTATTAGATTGGTAAGTATGTAGCATTAGATTGACAAAAGATTTATAAAAAATAGGATTTTCCGTATGTGTGGATCGGCTCAAAATAAACAATGGAAGTAAAACGATGAAACACCCTAAAGGACCGCAGCAGATTGTTATTGCTGGGCGAGAGGTGAAGTGGGATTGTGCGACCATCAGCTACGAGGAAATTGTGGCTAAGTGGAATGATCTTGATCCGTCACGTACAGTGCAAGGAAAACCTGGAATTCGCTGGAAAAACGATTACGCGGGAGGCAGTGGCATTTTGTACCCAGGTGAATCGGTGGACGTTAAAGACGGTTTGGTCATTACCATTGACTCCTCTCATCTATCATAGGCTTTAGAGTTGGTTGTAGGTCAAAATCTCAAAGGCGTACCGAAACCCCGCTCACGGATCGGTTTGTATAATGACTATTGAAGAACTGGTCCGCGCAGATGTGGCAATGCGCGGATGGACGGTTGTGCGCAACCCACACGAACTAGGTATCACGGGAGTTCCATGCTTTGTAGAACCAGATACCCCGGGCCGTTGCGAAATCTGGGTTGGGATCAGCGCAGACTCGTATCAATTGCAGGTGGGTCACGACTGGCAGGGAGGCAATGCCCATGTTGCCAATATTCGAGGCTTGACGACCGGCGCAGTCTATGACCGATCAGGAAATCCCATTGGGAACATCATTGCAATTGGAAATGGCGCCTCGCAGGATCAACCCAGTTGCACCATATCCATCAAAAAGGATGAGGGGGAATATCTGGATGCCTGGGATGCATTAAAAACCTACATACAAGCAATCTACGGGGGGTTTCGTGTGTCCCACAATGCCGCTTCCTGTCAAGTCGAACGACCGTACACATTCTCAATACTGGGAGATAAAAGCAGAGACGAAATCCAATGGTTGGATCTCGTTAGAGGCGAAACGATTGCTATTGTTGGCCTGGGTGGTGTAGGGGCATGGATTGCCGACTTGATCACCAAGGCTGATGTCGCTGAAATTCATGGATGGGACAACGATACGATTGAGGCCAAGAACATCATTCGGATGCCGGGGGCCGTAAATCCGGACTGGATCGGCAAACCGAAAGCAGAGTGGTTTGAAGAAACATACCGGCAAATTCACCAGAGAGTGCATGGACATCCGGAATGCGTTGATGAACAAACCGCTGCGGGCATGTGCGCAAGTGCAACCTTTGGATTTGTGGCTGTGGACAACGACAGGGGGCGACAGGTTGCAGGAAATGCTTTGGCTGCGGCCAGAATCCCGTTTGTTGATGTTGGAATTTCGTTAGATCGAAGAGACGACCAGGTGACTGCTTCGATCCGCATAACCACTGCGCAAGCACGCGATGAGGGGTGGCGCAAGGCCCTCCCCAAGGTCGACGGCGCCGGTCAGGAGATTTACGGAAGGCTAGAGTTGCCGGATGTGGCCGCTGCTGCTGCAGGATTAGCTGTGCAGTCCTGGAGAAAGGTACGAGGGCAAATGGTTCAAGCCGCTGCCTCTGAATGTGTGGTGTACTGTATAGAGACTGATACAGTCACAGTGCGTCCCCGAGCGTAGACAATGGTAAACAGGGCAAACCGGAAGACGGATATCGTAAAGCCGGTGTTCGTCGAAACAATCCCAGCGGATTTGACGGATTTGCAAGCGGGCACGCTGTACATCAGCATGAA
Source organism: Aestuariivita sp. (assembly GCA_026710045.1). GTDB lineage: Bacteria > Pseudomonadota > Alphaproteobacteria > Rhodobacterales > Rhodobacteraceae > JAPORY01. The sequence continues at coordinate 1,801 of JAPORU010000157.1, forward strand.
ATATAACACCTTGGTCCATCGATGTCCATGCGGTTGCGGGGGTCTGAGTGAAGTTGGACTTGATCCTGCAACCAGAAAGCTGATCTATGATGGGCAAAGGGTCAGTATCGAGCCGTCGATCGGGGTGCGGACGCTCCCATGCCGAAGCCACTACTGGATCACGGAGAACCAGATTGTGTGGGCAAAACCGATAAGTAAAGATATGGATAAATGGTATGATAAAAAACGGCATGATCTGACCCACACCTTCGAGGGCGGGGCAAGTGCTTGGCATTCAATTGAGGATAAGCGATGGTGGTTTCGACTGATGCATAAAGTCGAGGAGTGGCTCAGACGTCGCCGCTTTCGAAAGTGACCTTAGCTGAATGTTAGTTCCAACAATCCGCAATAAGTTCGTTGGCATTGCGCTCCTTGCATTCAGCCAGTTCCGTCGATTTTTTGGGTTGATTTTTTATGTAATGATGCGCTAAGAAAAAGAGGCTTTTCCAAATTCCATAATTTTTTTTGCGGTTGCATGCTGAAACACCTTAAATTGACGAATGTCGGTCCCGCCTCGGCAATGACAATGGACTTGCAGTCCCGGATGAATCTCATTACCGGCGATAATGGACTCGGAAAAAGCTTTCTTCTGGACATTGCGTGGTGGGCGCTGACGCGGAACTGGCCCCGGGACCTGAATCATCGTTTGACGTCCGGTTATCCGGCACGTCCGAAAAACGTTGCCAACCCGGCGATACTGCAGTTTAAACTGTCGACTAATGCCGGCAGCAGCAAAGTTTTTGAGAGTACATATTCGGCAAAGGATGAGAGCTGGACTGGACAGATTGAAAAGCCTTTGAGTTCTAATCTCGTTATCTATGCCCACGCCGATGGTGGGTTTTCGGTCTGGGATCCGGCTCGGAATTACTGGAAGACGAGGGGCAATATTAATATCCAGGACCGCCTTCCGGGCTATGTGTTCTCGCCTCGGGATGTCTGGAACGGGCTGACCGTGCCGATCGAAGGTAGGCCTGCCATGGTCTGTAAGGGAATCATAGATGATTGGTCGACCTGGATACGAGAAAATGGCGACAACGCTCATCGCATGGCCGAGGTCGTGGGCGCTCTGTCGGTGGATGACCAGCCCTGTGTAACTGGCACGCTTCTTCGCCTTTCAGTTAATGATGTCCGAGACATTCCGACTATCCTGACCGAATACGCCGGTCCCATTCCCATCGTTCACACATCGTCCGCCATCCGTCGGATCATTGCACTCGCCTACATGCTGGTCTGGGCCTGGAGTGAGCATGTGCGTGCAGCTGCCCATATCAACGTCAATGTGGCTGGGCAGGTGATCTTGTTATTCGACGAAATCGAGGCCCACCTTCACCCTCGCTGGCAGCGCACCATCGTGCCGGCTCTCCTCAAGGTGATGGATCACTTGACCCGTGAGAAGATAAACGTTCAGATTGTCGCAGCAACCCATTCACCACTTGTGCTGGCTTCGATCGAACCTCATTTTGATGAGGATCGGGATCGGCTGTTTCACCTAGATATCCATGAGAACCAGGTGCAACTCGACAGCATCTCTTGGGCGATTCAAGGCGACGCGATAAATTGGTTGGTGTCGGATGCGTTCGGGTTGCGCCAGGCTCGGTCCATCGAAGCCGAGCGTGCCATTGACGCCGCGCAGGCCTACATGCGCGGTGAGGCAAAGCAGAACCCCAAAGAGTTCAGGGACAAGGATCGGATTCATGCGGAGCTTTGCCGTGTGGTACCGGGTAATGACCCATTTTGGCCGCGGTGGATTGTTGAGGTTCAGCACAACGAGAGTGGATTATGATCCATTTCGACCCCGTTCCGGAACCACCGGATTTTGACAGCCAGGCCCGACAGCCAGGCAAGACTTGGCTTGCTGCCAACCCACCACCCAAGCGTCCGAAGAATTATTGGAAATTCTTCAAGGGTGCGCTTGCAGATGGTTTCCACAATCTCTGCGCCTATTCGGCGATGTACGAACCGGTTGGGACCGTGGATCACTTTGTCAGTTGTTACGAAGACCGGTCAAAGGCCTATGATTGGGAGAATTATCGCTATTGTGCCGGCTGGATCAATTCAAGCAAGGGCAACACCCTTGCCGATAAAATGTTGGACCCATTCGTAGTCGAGACCGGGTGGTTCGAGATCAATCTGCCGTCATTGCAGTTGCGGGTTGCGGACACCATTCCATTAAAGGTTCGCGAGCGTGCCGAGTTTGTTTTGAAAAGATTGCATTTGCGTGATGATGAACGGGTCCTGCGCCAACGCGAGGCATGGTATGCGCTGTATCAAGAGGAAAAACTTACGCTCGCTGGACTTGAAAAAATGGCGCCTTTGATCGCTGCTGCTGTCCGCGCACGTCAGCCGGGAAGCCAATAGTGTTTATGCGTCCAACCGCACCATGGGAATAGGGATTCAAAGTTGGTCCTGCCAGCGGTCAATGGTATACCCATGTGCCAGCCGAGCCAGCTCTTCATCCACCGTGCTATGAATGGTCCACTGGTTTAGGGTGCGGGTCCGATCCTCGATGGCTTCCCAGGACACCAGTCCCGCCAGACGCGCATGGTTGATCAGATCTCCAAGCTTCTTGTATTCCTTCTGGGTGTTCGGGATCAGATCCCGTGCCACAAACTGGTAGTACAGTTGTCTCAGGGTCAGGCGTAACCCTTGGGTTTCGTACTCGGCAATGATGGCGTTGGCTTTGTCGATCTTCGTGCGGTTGACGTCTCGGAAATCCCTTGGTTCGTATTCAATCAACATGGCGGGTTTTTCTGCTTGATCAATAGGTTTCATGAGCACATTGGTTACGCCCGTTTCGTTCCTTATCGGATGGGACGGCAACATAATTTAACGGCTATTATGGTCTTTATTTTCTAGGGCCCGTTGACATCTATCGTGCGGCGATGACCCCTGCAACCCGATGAATGCCCGCCGCGAAGCGGGATGCGGTCTTGTCGTATCGCGTCGCAATCGCCCGGAACGCCTTGATCTTGCAGAAGACAGTCTCAATCCGGTGCCGGTCCCGATAGGCGTCTCGGTCAAAGGTGCGCGGAAGCGTGCGGTTTTTCTTCGGGGGAATCACCGTCTTGACTCCGTGTTCCGCAAGCCTATCCAGTAAGGCGTCCGAGTCACAGGCCGTGTCGCCGATCCATGGCGTGAAATCCACAGGGTCACAGGGTCATAGGGTCCAGGAGCATCGGTATCGCCACGCGATCATAGCTCGGACCGGGGAGGACGACAAAACGGATCACCGTCCCGATCGCGTCCCGATCGCGTCCGTCCGCGCGACGCTCTTGCTGGTCAGACCGCCTCATATGATCCTCAAACCAAAAACAGAATCAGGGGGTTGTGGAT
>JAPORU010000068.1 GCA_026710045.1 Aestuariivita sp.
CGCCAAGGCCTCCGGGTCGGAAAAAGGGGCTCATAGAGAGGCATCGGACGCTCAAAAGCGGTCTGACCAGCAAGATCGTCGCGCTGACGGACGCGATTGGGAAGTTGATCCGTTTTGTTATCCTACCGGGCCCGAGCCACGATTTGATGGCGATGCCCGACCTTCTCCCGAACATTAAGACATTGCCGTGGTAACATTAATCGGCGACACGGCCTGTGACTCGGACGCCTTGCTGGATAGGCTCGCCGAACGCGGAGCGGAGGCGGTGATTCCCCCGAAGAAAAACCGAACGCTTCCGCGCACCTTTGACCGGGACACCGATCGGGAACGGCACCGGATCGAGACTGTCTTCCGTAAGATCAAGGAGTTCCGGGCGATTGCGACGCGGTATGACAAGACCGCATCCCGCTTCGCGGCGGGCATTCATCTGGTTGCAGGGATCATCGCCGCACGATAGATGTCAACGGACCCTAGAATACCCGATCGGAGGTTCGACTTTTTTCATTTTTCAAGAGAAGAGCTTAACAAATGGAAGATACACAAGTATCCGGCCCGGGTGAGTGGTAGCAAATAACTGAGAGCAAAAGGAATGTTGCCATGACAATCAGTGAACTGGAGACGGTCAAGGTTAGCACACTCAACCTAGACCTTCATAACCCTCGGGCAGCGGGTCAGCAATTTAAGGACGCTGAGGAAGTGATAGCTTTTTTACGTCCAGTTGCCGACCTAAACGAAATTGTGACTTCAATTTTGACGAACGGATGGATTGAGTTTGAACCACTCATAGCGCTACGCCAAGAAAAAATCGTGCTGGAAGGCAATCGTCGTTTGGCTTCCATCATGCTAATCAACGATGAAAATTTACGGAACTCAATTGATTACAAACTGCCCGTCGTCAATAAACCAAAATCGGCACCAGAATATGTTCAAGTCAGGTTTGTAGACTCGCGAGAAGAAGCGCGTTCGTTCATTGCCTTCAAACACATCAATGGTCCCGCCAAATGGGCTGCTTTAGCAAAGGCTAAATATGCGGCGGATTGGGTTGATCAAGGTTCAGATATCCACGAAGTGGCACAGATGATTGGTGATAACCACAGCACTATTGTCCGAATGATCAACGGCTGGCGTGTTTTGCAACAAGCTCAATCGAAAGGCTTTGATCTAAACGACATTACTGCAAAAAGGTTTAACTTTTCACACCTCTATACCGCCATGTCGAAACCAATATTCCGAGAACATCTCGGTCTTGCGGAAGATGAACTCGTCGGCACAAGTGTATTGACAAAAACCCCAATACCCGCCTCACACGAAACTATGCTTAGAGAGGCTATGTTGTGGATGTACGGCAGCACCAGTGAAATGCGCCAGCACGTCGTGAAATCTCAAAATCCCGATCTAAAGCAACTCGTCGAGGTTCTACCGAACACTCGCGCTATGACTCAGTTGACAGCAACTAATGATCTCAAGCTTGCCTACGAAGTCATTATGCCGGCATCAAAGAGGTTTGAGGAACTGTTGTATAAGACTGTTCAGCAGGCTGAGCGCGCAAATGGTGTTGCAAGTGCATTTGATCCCGATGGACAAGGTGAACTCGTAGAACAAATAAATCTCTTGGCTGAGACCGTAAAAGCTATGAGAGCAACAATGAGAGCGAAGATCACCGCGCAAGAGGACGACCTTTGATAAAAGCACCAGGAAAGAACGGAACCCGCAGCGAAATCGCCGACTGGTTGGAGATCCGTGCGCTGCTGAAATTAGAAAGTTCTAGCTCGATTGTCATGTCCGTTGCTAGTACCGAAAGTGAGGACCATGGTCTCGATGAGACAGAATCTGGCAATGAAACTGAATTGGAAATCACCGAAAAAGAAGTTGAAAACGGACTGGATATTGTTGCCTACGAACTTGGGTTTAGAAATGACTCACTGAACGAGATGTATCCATTTAAATACACCGCCCTTCCGTCAGGTCACTTCAGCTTGACCTTAGATTTTGACGAAACAAACCAAGCGCATCAGATGTATGTCTTTATGTTGTTGGTCTCTGGAGTTCGCGACAAAAGGATAGCGCTACCCGACCTGGAAGCATTCATATTACAAGCGGGAACGCTGTTTCATGTTTGTGCAAGCATTGGCGTTGCGGGCTTGATGCACTCGGGGCAAACTTTTTGGTTTGGATTTCCCCGCCCAGACGGCACCAACTTCTTGGATGCTTTAAGGAAATTGAGCGACAAACTGAAATTTCCCAAACCAAAACAGCAGATTCCGGCAGGCATGTCCGCTCAAGCAAAGGACGAGGAAATTGATATCGTAGGTTGGCGACCTTTTGTCGACAACCGAATTGGTGGGTTAATTGTTCTTTGTCAAGCAGCAAGCGGTAGCAACTGGAGTGCCAAATCAATCATCAGTGCGGTGCCAAAATTCTCAAAAACATTCTTCACACAAGGTCCCTATGGATATGGTGTCGGAGCAATGGCGATGCCTTTCATGGCGCATCACGACGTCGAATTGACAACCAAAGACATTGAAGAAGACTTTGAAGACGCCTGCTACAATCGTCTTTGGAGTACTCATAGTGGCTTTGGGGTGATACTGGACCGAATACGTATCGTTCAGGCTACAAATGAAGTATTCAGTAGAGCAGATCACGAAGATGCTGTTGCGGGGATTGAGAAATATGTTGATCTGACATCGTGGTCCAAGGGAGTATTGGACAGTTTGGCTAAAGTAGCCGCCTGACTGTCTTTGCCTGGCTAACTCACCAGCACTTCGCTTTCTTTTCGAATGCGACTCAAGCTGTAATTTACGACAAGCTTGGAAAATTTACGCCCGTCGTATATCTCTCTGATCAACGGATGATCATCGTATGTGAGTATCCAGTGCTTCAACACGTCCGAAGTCAAAAATGCCCCTAGCGCTCGATGTTTTTTCTCGGTCATAGCGTTGAGGTACAGCCGCCTGCCCGCTTGCAGATAGGGTGGATCAACAAAATACAGTGTCCTATCAGACGGAAGCTTTTTTATGTTTTCTTTCAAGAATGTAAGTGCTTCTTGGCTGTTCAATTCGACGCGCTGTTTTTGGTTTCCTATCCACTTAATCCGACGCAGCATAGTCTCACGGTAGAAACGTGCATCGATCTTCCAATCGCCTGATTGTTCGTAGCCTCCAATTGGCCCGGACCCCAAAATGATCCCCGCTCGGCTCGTCCTGTTCACAAAGTACGTGGCAAAACCCAAGTCAAAATCGTACTTTTTTCCAGAGTAGTTTGTAAGCAATCTCCGCGCTTCGGTCCAAGTTTTGATATCTACAGCTACGTCGTTTAACCTTTCACAGAATCTCTCATTTTCATGAAGTATCGCCTTCCAAGCTGAATAAATCCGGATGTCGGCATCGTTCAAATGTATGGTGTCAGCTATATCGTCAGCTAAAAGGTTCCAAGCTGAGCCAGCTCCTCCGCAGAACGGCTCAACATAGTGTTTTTCACCGCTTTTAAAATCATCAAACACATTAGTAAAGTAACCACTCAAGAACCCCTTGCCACCAGGATACCGAAACGGCGATATGGTCTCTTTCGAAGTTCTCTTTGGATAGAGGTTTAAGTCAACGGTAGAGTTTTCAAGTTGCATTCTTCACCTTATCGATCAAAAGGCTTCGCTTCGTATAATGGGGTCGATTCCGGTAGAGGGCGAAAACGTACGTTAAGGGGATTCTCGCCGTTGCAGGGTCCGGTAGACGGTCGGGCGTGATACCGAAAAGACCTCGGCGAGATCGCTGATCGTGTAGTCCCCTGTGTTATGCATCCGCCAAAGCTCTTTCCTTTGTTTTTCTGACAGTTTCGGCCTCTTCCCCCGCAGCTTTCCCTTGGCCCTGGCGATCGCCAGGCCCTCGCGGGTGCGCATCTGGATGAGGTCGGCCTCGAACTCCGCGAAGGTGGCGACGATGTTGAAGAACATCCGGCCCATCGGGTCAGAGGGGTCGTGAACGGTTGGGCCGAGGGCGAGGGTAACCCTTTTCCGTTCGAGTTCCTTGGCAATGTCACGCGCATCCGGAACGGAGCGGGCCAGGCGGTCCAACTTCGACACGACCAGCGTGTCCCCAACGCGCAGGGCCGCCAGTGCTTGGGCGAGGCCGGGCCGGTCCCGTCCGGTCCCGGTCAGTCTGTGGTCCGTGTAGATCCGGTCCTCGGTCACACCCAGTTCGAGGAGCACCTTTCGTTGTACCTCGAGATCCTGGGCGTGGGTTGAGCAGCGGGCATATCCGATCTTGATGGTCATGGTGGGACTGTACGAAAAGGTCCCCCTCATTGCAACATTCATCGTACCAATCTATTGAGACCTGTTCCGGCCTTGTTTTGCAGGGCGGACGTTTGGGCCGGAAGCCGGCGCTGAACGAACGGCTATCGGACACGTCACAACACAAGGAGACACCCAAGTTGCCAAGACGCAGCCTTCTGGCCGAGCGCCAGCGCACCCGCCTTTTCGACCTGCTCACGGACGCGGTCTCTCTGCTGAAGCACTACACGCTGGCGGACGATGACATCGAGCACGTCCGGGAGCGACGACGGCCGGAGAACCAGCTAGGTTTCGCGCTGCAGCTCTGCGCGTTTCGCTTTCCGGGCCGATTGTTGAAGGCGGGCGAAGTGATCCCGGAAGACGTGTCGCGCTTCATTACGGCCCAGCTGGGCCTGAAGCCGGACGACCTGTTGCCATATGCGGTTCGCGAAGAGACCCGCCGCGAACACCTCGTCGTCCTGCGCAGGATTTACGGCTACAGGATGTTCAAGGGCAAGCACGTGCGCCGGATGAAATCCTGGCTGGCAGAGCAGACCGAGGCGGCAGGATCCGGAGAGGACCTAGTGCAAGGTTTCGTCGAGGAGTGCCGCCGGAGGCTTGTCATCCTGCCTGCCATGTCGACCATCAAGCGGCTCTGCGCGGATGCCCTGGTCGCGGCGGAACGTCGGATCGATGCCCGGATCGCCGCACGTCTCGACGGCAGGATGCGCACGCGCCTCGACAGCCTGCTGAGCGAAAGCGCGGACGGTCACACGAGCCGGTTCATATGGTTGCGGCAGTTCTAGTATACCAACATCATTGAATTGATGTTTAAAGCCGCAGACATGTTGTTTTGTTGTATTCTGATATGATAGAGTAGCCTGACACAACAACAA
>JAPORU010000182.1 GCA_026710045.1 Aestuariivita sp.
CATCCTTCAGTGTCATTTTTTTCATCGGGTTTTTCAATCCGAGGGTTGTCATGCCTGCTGGGTAGGTGGATATTTTGTTGACGCAAAAATCACCCGCACGGCATCATGAAAAAAAGTTAGCGGGAATGACTGGTGCGTAGATAGTAATTCCCGCTAACTCGGGTGAATAATAACGAGTGTCATTCGAACTTTAAGTCTTTGAGAAAACTAGAAAAAAATGTTCTTGGTCTGATCCATGAGTCTCACAGTCAGCATATTGACTGTGAGACTGGTCGTACTGGCAAGGATTTCTGGCAAATTCTGGGGATTATATACACTACTCGACATCGGCCATTCCTCCCAGCAATAGGAATTGATATAGTCGATCAACTCTTTGCTGGACCCACATTCTGCGTCTTTCGTCCTGATTGATGCTGTTTGGCGACACGATTTTGTCCTTGTCAAGTAATGTATATACGCCCTTATACTATCACTTATGATGATAGAGAAAAAACCACGGCAAATTTCAACCGCTCAAAATTACAGCACTTTATAAATATGCGGGAAAAGTCACCGCCGCCAGTGTTTGTGGGAAGCCAATCAGTTTTAAACAACATTTAAACGATCGCAGCACAAACAACACGGGAAAAGGTTGGTATTCCCGGCAATACCACTGTCATAACGGGTGCGCTTGGTGCGAGAAAAAGTTCCGTTCTAAGTGAGATTGATTGACTCTCGTTATCAGCAAATGTTCGTGTTGTTAAAATAACCAGCGATTTTCTAAAGGAATCTACCCGCAAAGTCCTACAAAGAATTGCGTTTGCCGCAGCCGCTCAACATACCAAATGGCAAGAGGTCATCCAAAAGTTTGGGGATTATAACCCTTGCTAAAATAAAATCCGTAACGGTATTGATTCCAATAGGAAAATCAATATCGCAAGCGTGAAAAGGCCCAGCAAGGCGCATCGCGAGGGAATCAGACTGGCGCAGTTCTGCGACATGTTTCCGACGCAGGAAGCCGCGCGAAAATGGCTCGAGGGGATCGTCTGGCCGAACGCCCGCACCTGCCCCTGCGGTGGATGCGCGGACACAAGGAAGGCTAGCGCGACCTCTCCGCTGCTGTACTACTTTCGCGAATGCCAGAAGCCGTTTTCCGTCAAGATCGGAACCGCTTTGCAGAAGTCAAACCTGCCCCTCCGCAAGTGGGTTTTCGCCATCTGCCTTGAGATGACCAACCCGAAAGGCGTCAGCAGCATGAAGCTGCATCGCGACGTCAGCGTGCCGCAGAAGGCCGCGTTCACGGAGTCGGTTGAGATAGACGAGACGTTCTTCGGCGGCAAGCGGGGCAAGATATCGAATCCGTTGACTCCGCCTAGCCCTTCTGCGATTAATCCGAAACCCAACACGGAATCATGAAAGGATCAGGCACTTTTGAATTTCATCTGATTTCTCCTTGTTTGAGATCCAAGGGAGCATAATCCTTCGCCCTAAAGACAGATGATACAGAAAATTTATCCTGAATCTCTATCCGTTGCCCGGAACGGCTCAAAAAAGGGGCGGTGACCGCCCCATATGAAAGAATTCAGGTCCGGTTGATTACTTACAAACCTTGCCAAATACAGTGGCATCAGAGGGATCACATGCCAGGATTACACCGACGGCATGTTTACTATTATCTTTTAATTCTACCGGGGCGCCTCCGTGATTGTCGAACGGCGGAAAGGCCAAACCGACCTGAAATAGTTTCGTCTTACTGCGCGCCGTACCGGGTTTGAGTATGGGCACGGAAAACGATTTTGAGATCTCGGTTGCGCTAAAGAACAGCGATCCCCTCGACATGGTAAAGTCTACGTTCAGGGTTGCGTGGGTGCTGTCGCTCCCTGCTGCAATATTGGCGGCGCCTGTTGTCCAAAGAACCGTGACTTCGGCGGGGCCGGCTTTTGTGACTGTAAATTCAATTTCGTTGTCAAACATACCAGCGGAAGTGGCAGTCTGAGCGAACTTGACTGTCGTCAAGTCTTCATCGCGGGGAGGAACGGGAGGGCCGGCGGCCAGGGCCAGCAACGCGATCTTGAGGATTTTTATGTGTGGTCTCCTTCGACTAGAGGGGTTAGAGAGTGTCTGTCCATCACTCTCCTACCCCCCCCCCTGAATTCCCGCGTCAACCCAAAAAATAACAGTTTCGTGAAAAAATGTGCCGGTCTGTGTTCAAACTGTGATCAACCTAGTATCCCAAAATCATTACATTGCTGGGTATAGTGACTTTAGTTTATTTCGCGCTTTCTCAGTTGTGAAGCGCCAGTCGACGGATTTTGTCGCTTCGTTCCGCCGGTTCTGCCAGGCCGTCACCACGCTGATCATCGTCTCTCGATCCGGGATCCGACGGGCAAGACAGTGTTTCGTGAGGACCTTGATTTCGATCTCGGCGATGTGCAACCAAGAGCCAAGTTTCGGTGTATAGTGCGCCGCAATTTGTCGCGCAATACGAGCCGCCTCCGCCGGTTCATAGCGGTCATACAAGACCGAGAGTTTGTGGGTATTGAGATGATCCATGACGAAGACAATCTTTTTATTCGGAAAGTAATCATCCACCAGATCTTGCAACAACTCGGCAAAGTCTTGCCGCGTTCGCCGGTCCGTGACTTTCACCGGCCGCCAGCCGGCAAGGGGTGCACAAACCATGAACAGATTGGCCGTACCGTTCCGCTCGTATTCAAAGTCATCTATTGCCGGCTGTCCAGAACGCACGGCGAGCGGCGTTCGAGTTGCCTTCGTTTGTTGCTTCGAGGTCTCCTCCATACCGACAAAAACCGTGTCGGCGGCAAAATCCCGTTGGTATACCGACAGCACATCCGCCATTGCATCGACGAAATCCGCATTGGCCTTGGGCGGAAGGCACCAAATCTGCTTCAACCACGGTTTGATGCCGTTTTTTTTAACGTGCGCCGGACCGTTTCCTTCGAAATCGTGTCAACCACGTTAAGTGCCACCAACCGGTCGCCAAGCAATTCCAGTGTCCAACTGGCCTGACCCGCCGGTGGTTGTGAACACGCCAACATTGTTAGTGTGGCCTCACCTTCCCCATCCAGCAATCGTGGCCGTGGATTCGGATGCGGCTTGCGGTCCAATGCCGCGTCTAAACCCGCCATCACGCAGCGCTTGCGTACCCGCTCGACCGTCGTCACGTTAACGCCCAGCGTGTCAGCAATGTCGGTATCAAGGCGCCCACCACGGTCACGACCGACATCGGCCAACAATAAAATGACGACAAAGTATTTAATTATTTTTCTCATTCCTATATTGACATGTCCTGTAGAGACGATACAACGGTCTCAAAATCAACCAAGGAGAAATAAATGAAGTGTCTATCCTGCATACTGTTCGTCGCCTTGGTCATCCTTGGTTTGACCCAGCCCGCAGGGGCAAACAGTTCCTATGGTGGGAAAGGATATATTCAGCTAACGGGGACAAAGAACTGCGATAGACAGAATCATATTATTAGCTGGACCATCAGGATCCCAGGCAGCACCTACAGTTCTTTCCCGACGACGGGACTGACACTGAATCGACGTTTTACGTGCACGGGTGCGTGTGATGATTGGAGCTATAGTGGTCTGGAACTCTCCGATAACCTGACCCTCCGATCCCCGAATTACGATTGGAGCATGCCCATAGGTCCCAATGGTGTGCGTACCGTCACCCTTGAAATCACAGACGTACGCTTTATTGAGACGGATCCCGCACTCCTGCAGGGCATTTTCGGCTTTGATACCCCGGACGATGCAACCGATGACTACCGATTACCCTATCTGATCTCGGGACCCAACCGGGCGATTGTTTCGTTTGCCGCAGAGGATACCTGCCCGCCTTGATCATATACCCAGAAAAGGAAAAACTATGAGACGCCCGACGGACTGATCGGCCCGAACTCCTGCGTGATGCGCCAAGAAAACAAGCAGCATGACGTTCTGCAAGTTCACGCGATGACCCCCACCAGCGTGACTTTCGGGACGAAAGCCCACACCAACCTCTAATCGGCCCTGCGGGCACGGGCTGGGGACTTCGGTGCCACCTCTTTCGGCATCGCAATAGCCCTCTATAATGGGCGGACGGGGTGCTGCTTCAGTCTCCCGCCTTCGGTTTCGTGATTGATTGCACCAACCCCGAGATGGCAGTCAGACAACCGACCCCCTTTACGATCATCCACGGACATCCGCTTGGGTCTTCCCAGCCCAAGTCGGCGCCGGTCCAGTAACCGGATCAACACTCAATTACGTTTGGCACCGGATCCGAGCCAGTGCTGATCTGGCAGAACGAGGTCAGGCGGTTGCATGCGGCGTTGAACCAATAACGTGATAGACGTAATCGTATGCAGGCGGATATCATCCGACTTTTGCTGCTCACCGGCTGTCGCAAGATAGAAATCGTTTGGCTCAAATGGCGGGAGGTTGCCGGTCCCTGTCTCTAGCGTGAAAACAGAAAGGCCTCACCTTTCCTAAAACATCAAGAACTCAACCGGAAACGGTCTTAAGACGGGCGCGGGGGCAAGTAGCCGGGCGCGGCTCTGCAAGCCGGATACTCCAATCATGACGATGACATGCCGCATGAAGAGTGCGTCGCGTGGCAGAGGAAATCCCTGACGGCGTTGATGCGTGTTCTGCGCAATGACGGAGCGATATTCTACAACCACAAGTGGCGTGTTCAGGACGGGTTGCTACAGGACCGCTCGAACATAGTGGCGGGCTTTCCGGTAAGGCAAATACTCATCTGGCAGCGGGCGGGCGGCATTAACGTCAACCCTGGCTATTTCCTGCCGAACTATGAGGTCATCTACCCGATCTGCAAGCCGCGGTTCAGGCTAACGAATAAGGCGAACGCGGTCGGCTACATCTGGCAGATACCGCCGGAATCCAAGAATCCCCATCCCACCCCGTTTCCGGTGGAGTTGGCGCAACGCTGCATAGAGTCAACTACAGGCCGGATCGTGCTGGACCCGTTCAGGGGATCGGGAACGACGGCGCTCGCCGCGAACGCTGTCGAAAGGCAGTGGAGTGGAACTGTCCGAAGCCTATTGCAACCTTGCACGTGAGCGGAGCGCGCCAAGCTTCCGTGCTGGTGGAGAGTGGGGTGCCCGCACGCGCAGATGGCCTAAAGG
>JAPORU010000013.1 GCA_026710045.1 Aestuariivita sp.
CCACTCTCATCGAGGTCGATCAGGAAATCCTGACATCGGACTCTATCCTGCCTGCGATCGTATTGATGCCTTATGGACAGCTTTTACCGTCTCGTTCGGAAACTAGATAGACCATGATTCTCAAGATGTCAACAAAAATACTCGACACACCCTAAATGCTGCGCATTTTGGGGTGCTGAATAGTTACCTTTTTTTAATTGAACACTGTTTTAGTTTTTGCGCGATCATTCATATTACAGCTCTTGCTTTTTCAGATTTTTGGCTGGAATATCATGAAATCAGGTTTCCAACACATCACCATTGGTTATTTTTGACTTGATATTCCTGTCAAAAATATTTGAGCGCACTAGACATAAATATTTAACGAAGGCTCAAACGCCCCTAGTCGCTTTGTATGTACTTCAAAATGAACCATCACGGACATTATGTCTTTAGATTGTTATGATAAAAACCGGTAAAATCGGTGATTCAGCTCCGTATTTCTTCGACCATACTGGGGTTTGAGAAATGATTTAAATTGATTTTCATTCATAATTTTACCTTGCTTTTTTCCATCTCATATTTTTTCAAAATATTGATGAAGACAACGTGACCATCATTAAATCGTGTGTGTTTCAAATAAAATACAAATCGAACGGATTGATTTGATACAATATTATCTTTACGATTCTGCCTTAAGCTCTGGAACCATTCTTTGTTCAAGCATTTCGAATGCTTTAAGTACCAGACGGCCGGTACGGTATTCACCGAACTTGTTGAATTCATTTTGTTTCAGAGCGGGAAAGGAGGAGCCTGGCGACGGCGCATCCAGTATCCACTCTAGGTCTTGCCGACTGAGCCCATACATTAACGCAAAAATGGCGTCGAGTTCTGACTGAAGACAATGACGATGATTCTCATCCCAAGGAAATGATGGTCCGCTATACCCGAGTTCCATGGCAAACCCCTCCATTTCTTTCGCTGTATAGGTCAATTGAAGAACGCGAGGGACGATCAACTGGACCCAGGGCAATCCACACGGAGACTCTTGGATGAACGCTTCGGGCGGTAACACCGGAAGCTGCTTGACAATAAAGAAATTCATGTTGCTGCCACCAACCGATAGCCGGGTGACCCAGTCCAATGGCAGACTGTTCATGTTGGCAAGCATCAGCGCGGATGCCACAGCCCTTGTCTCCTGCACGTCGATCACAGGTGCGCTGTTCCCGACTCCACTTCGCGGCAAGCTGCCTGTAATACAGGTTCGCTCATTGGTGGAGGTGGTGATGCCGCGAAACGCTTGAAGCCATGTCGTGCTATTGATGTTTACCAGGGGTGTGCTGTTACTCATCGCGACTGTTCGCGTGATCGCAAAGATTGTGGTTCTTTGATCGGTTGATCGGACAATACCCCTAAATGCAAGGAGACAATCGGCATCAAAGTTCCTGAATCGCTGAGACCTACATGCGGAATCATCGCGTAGACCCCGGTTCGCTCGTTCGTTGCGTTGGTGATTTTCCGGAAAGCGACTTGCCAGCCAGTTCGGCAAGTCTGTTGAATACGATTTCGGGGGGGGGGGCAAGGTCATTTTTTTGCGCTTATCAAGACGCTCATGCACTTCCTGCTCAGGAACCCAGTAGCGTGGGATCACGACAGAATCCGGTTTCGACTTTTCTGTCTCGGTCATATTGCGGGCATTCCCCTTTCTAATGTCTTCTTGAGAGACATCGTCAAACGTAGCAAAGCGGTGATCATACTGATGAAACAGCTTGGCTTCGTACAACGGTAAATACCGATCCTCGCCGCGGACAAATACATTACCTTCAAGCATCCATCCCGCTTCAGTGAGCTGCTCTCGTGTCCGGAATAAACCTGAGTCGCTCGTCATATTAAACATCTGCATAAACGAAATACCCCACGGATTCTCTTCCGATTGCGTGCCACGTCTTTCCTTCCAAAGAATTCCGGCTTTCTGCCACATCTTGCGCGCGATTTCCATATCACGCCGGGTACGAAATATTGGGCAGGTATGGGTGTTGGGGTTGAACACAGAGAAATCATTGGCCGAGAGCGTAAAGCGCCGCTCACGATCCTTAAGTTGTTCCACCTGGTGAAGAAAAAAGGCGAACTCGGCCTGTGACACCGGACATTCCTCACCACTCAGTGTCAGCAGGCAAAACTTGTAGGAACGATGCACCCCTGGAAACACGGCCTCCCTGTTCTCAAAATCGAACAGGCTGACAAGTCTTTCGTTGCTCACAATGTGATTGAAAAATTTCTTAGTGGAATCATCGGTTGCGATCCCTGTTGGGACAATTAGCCCGGCACGACCTCGCGGATTAAGAAGGTGGAGAAAAGTTTCCGCGAAAAGAGCATAACTGTTGAGCTTTCCAAACGTACTTAGTGTGAAACGCAGACCGTTACGACAGAAGTTATTCCTCGCTTCATAGTCTCGACGTGCTAATTGATAATCCGACCAAAGTTGATAATCATCTATTTTAAGCTGAATAATTGCTTGCTTCCTTGCTTCGCCCGCCAAATCAGCAATTCTTGGTGATTTTGTAGCAAAAAATTCCTCTTCATTCAATTGTGAGACTTCCCATGGTGGATTCCCGAGCACGACATCGAATCCACCATCTTCTATGATTTCCGCGAACGCGATTGGCCAGTGATGAAAGCGATGGGTTTTGGCCAATTGACGGACAAACGCGTCGACGCCGGGTCGCTGCGGATGCTGCCGATCCAAGCGGAAAATATCGTCGGTTACAGGGATAATATCAAAGTCATTAGCCGTTTTCTGCGCAAAGTACGCCCCAACGAAGAGGTCGGCGCGCAACGTCGCATGCGTACGCGCTTCATTCTGCCGAGCATCATTCCAGATCGTACGCTTCCGTTCGACATCCTCCAATGTCTCCTCGGGCATCGCATCAAAATCAAGGCTCGAGACCGCCACCTTGATAACAGCGTCCCGGTCCAACAAGTCACCCTGCCCGCGGTGCCTGTTTCGTTGCCGGAGATCCTTGCAAACTGCTTCCGTGTCGCTGGTCAGGGACTTATACGCGTCATCGGGAATTACTTTTGTCAAAATATCAGGATTCAGCATTCCAATGAGGCTGTCGCCAAGAAGAATATGGGAATCGAGGAATGTCAGCGGTTTCCCGGGATCAACAGTCTCGATCCAAAGTGCAATCTTGCATAAATCGACGGCCAGTGGGTTGCGATCGACGCCATAGATGCAGTGCCGAACCACCTCGCGTAGCGCATGCCGGCGGGTGCCTTCATCCGGTGTTCCGACACCCGCCTCAAGACATGCGATCTCAGCGGCGATTCGACGGGCGGCGGCCAAGAGAAAATGCCCGGATCCGCACGCTGGATCAATGACTTTCAAATTAAGAAGTGCCTTTCGCGGATCCTCGGGCCGCGTCTCAAGGACGTCCATGATGACAGGATCCAGTGTTGACCGGATAAGCTCACCGACCAGCGGTGGTGGTGTGTAGTAGGAGCCGGTGAGCTTACGCGCCGACCCCTTCGCCTTGTATCCATCACTGTCACCGACAAAGGAGAATGTCCAGGGCAGAACGTCAACATCAATCATCGGGTGAAGCTCCAGGAGACTCTCATACACGGACCCCAATTCCTCGGTGTCCATGTCCCGGTAGTTGACGCGCACAAGACTGTTGCCCGACGGGAAGAAAGCAAGAGAGCGGATCGCTTCAAGCAGATGTTCGTTGGTAATGGCCGCGGATGTGAGGTCTGGACACTCGCCGTCGCGGAACAGACCTCCAAGTGCAGGCAAACCTAAGCCGTCAGCGCCTTTGGCGAGTGCATCAAACGTAATCTTGAGACACTCCCAGAGATCCCGATTCTTGTCGTAGTGACGACGGCGCAGCGCACGCTCACGTACGCGCGCGAGTGCATAACCGTCTGCGAACATTTCTCTTTGCTTATCCGTGGCATCCGCCGTGTGAAGGAGATCCCGCTCCTCGGCGGTGAAGAGAAAGAGTAAGCGATAAATCAATCGGAGAAGTTGCTGAAAATACTGCTGTGACGAGAGATTACCGGCTTCCAGCATGTTACGCAACTCGATGCTTGCAGGATGACAGAGAAAGCCGTTTCCAAAGTGCCGCAGGGCGTCGGTCACTCCGTCCCGAAGATTCTCTCGAACACGTTGTCCAGTCTCCTGTGCCTTGGTGCGCCAGGATTCGATGATACAACGTGACGGTTTGTCCTCACGCGGCATCAAGCGACTGGAATGGGCGGTAAGCCAGAAAGCCGCAAAGTCAGGGTAAAGATCTTCCTCAAAGACAAGATCGAGATCGATCTCAATATAGGACGGACGCGTTAAGCTTGGATTGTCACGGAGAATCCGAAGCTTAGAACCATTGGAAATCAGACCCCATAATGCTGAATCATTCGCATTGAGGTACTCTTGCATGATGCTATGCGGCGCCTGCCTCCGCCCGTCATCACCTAGCCGCAAATCAGCCTTATCAAGATCGAACTCGTTCGAGAGGAGCAGAAACGGCACGGTCCGCTGGCAGGCAAAATGCGTAAGCCGGAACGTGCGCTCCTGGAGCACAATGGTGCCTGTACGGACAAGATCGTCATAACCCAAAAGTGAACTCAAAAACGGAACCAGCCACTCTTCGACCTCAACTCGCGCTGCGGGGCGCCCTGCCCATTGGCCATTTTTTTACTAGACAAGTAGCTTTTTCTGTGCACTCAAGTCACCCTGACGAATCGACCGCTCCAGCGTTTGAGCCCCCATGCTCAACCGAAAATACCCGTTCCACACCACTTGATGACCAGGTGGGGCTTCATTCTTGCGGTTAAGATACCCTCCCAGTCGTGCAATCAACAACACGGCCTCACCCAAAGATACATCAGCAATCTCAGGCAGAGTATCCGGCGTCTTCTGACAAGGAAGCTGGAACCCCATGTCGCCAGCATAATCCAATAACACCGCAATCTCTGACTCCTCAAACATCTGTAACGCGTTGACTTCAGGGGTCACGCGCCCCAAAAGTGTCAAAACAGACAGACGCCATGCAATCACCGCATTGATGGTGACCGCCCGCTTGATCCGCTCAGCGGTGCTATGGG
>JAPORU010000146.1 GCA_026710045.1 Aestuariivita sp.
GCGTTCCGCGCCTTCCTCGACCCTGTCGCCGAGGGGATCGCGCCCGAAACCCCGCCCGAAACCCCAGTGCACGGCATCTCATCCTCGACACCGTCTCGTCGCACAGGTCGGCCGAGGTCGCCGAGGTCGCCGAGGTCCACGAGTGGCTGAAGGGCCGTCCCGACTGGACGTTCCACTTCCCCCCGACCTCGGCGTCCGGGAGGAACGCCGTCGAGGGGGTCTTCGCGAAGCGGGCGAGGCAGAGGCGGAAGACTGCGGGCATCGACTCGCTTGACGCGTGCAGCGCGGCGCGTGACCGCTGTTGACAAGATCGTTCGAGTTCAGGGGGCCGAACTTGTTCGAGGCGTTGTTGTACCACCGGTGGTTGCGTCGTTTGTCGCACCGTCACCGGCGCCATCGTTACGGGACGGTCCCCCGCACCCGGGTGAGTGCCAGCCCTGTGACGGTTAACAGCGCATATGTATTGATATGTAGCCACAATGTTGCGGATGGTGCTTCTCTATGGCGGTGTATTCTATGGTCTGTTGCTTTTTGTGATGGTGATCAAGCGGTGAAAGGGTATGGTTGTGTCCATCATGCAGGAATGTTGGTGGGTGGGCTCTTCTGGGGTTGGTCAGCGTTTAAGACGCAGGGATAACGTGTCCTTAGAGTAATTCTACGAACAAGCGTCTGATAGGGTCTAAGACCGTTTACCATTTTCTCGCACACGTTTATTTGCGTCTCTAATTGCCTTTGTTAAAGTACCTACTGTTGTAGAGGGTCGCCCATATGGCTGCCATTCTTGTTCTCGACGACGAAGTTGATCTTGTGCTCGTTTTTCCGCATCATGAACTCGACACACCATTTCTGCGTAGTTTGGAATCTTTGCTCCTGTTTTATTGTATTCAGGCCGTAATTGTTGCAAAGTTTCTTGTACCTGATGGCGATCATCTGGCCGGTCATAATCTTCCTCATGTAAAATCAACCAGACTTCAAAACAGGGATTTGACCTTGCAACTCCAATACCGTTGTTTTCACAAAGACGGACTGCTTCTTCATATTTTTCATGTTCATCGCGATCAAATACTGCCCAAACCTCGTCTTGTTTTTCAAATGAATTTCGCGGTCGTCTGTTACTTTTTATCAATCCTTTTGATTCCGCAAACTTCAATGCTTTTTGAGCTATTGTGATTGGCACTCCTGCACCGGGATGACTTTCAATGGAAATCAACGTATCGGTGAAAACTTTCTGGATAGCAGAAAAGTATTTTGGCTCTGTATTTTTTCCTTCACAAAAGAGAGTAAATCGAACTTTGGGATCTCTTGATGGTTTTCTTCGTTGAATCTTGCCAGTTCGACGCTGTGTCATGTTTAATGATCTTCAAGTAATACAGATACTGGATCATTGTCTGGGACGGCTCCGTACCGTCCTTGCAGATATCCGAGTTCAATATTATCGCCCCTCCGCGTCCGAATATCTGTTAACGGATATATTTCCGTCGCTCCTTCGTTATTTTTATCAGCAAACCAAAGTTGATCCCGCCTTAGTATATTTGATTTCATCAAATTGGTATCATGCGTCGTTGCTATGAGTTGCGCACCGTTCTTGTTTATTGTGGAACAAAATAAACGTAGAATGGCCTCACTCGTATAGGTGTGCAGACTGGCATCGATTTCATCAATCACGATTGGCATCCCTTCATCTATCGCTTTGAATGCCTGGCTAAGAATGATTAACAATCTTCTTGTTCCGGCGCTTTCTGCGTCTAAATCGAAGCGTACCACTTTTCCATTTTTTCCCCGGTGCTCAAGTTGAATTTCCACCATTTTTTCTTCATTGTCTGAATCGAATGTCATTGTATTCTCAGTCATGTTTTCAAACAATGCGTTGAGTTCACGACGGAATGTGCGGTGCTCTTCTGGTATTTCCGTTTCTTTCTTTTTGTATCCAATAACTCCCGTATTAATTGATTTTAAAAAATCAATAACGCGGTTATCAACAGCGTCTTCCTTCATCCAAGAAGACGCTTTATGTCCTGGAACTGAAATTGAATCGGAAAACATAATATCGTCAAAATATTTATAAAGCCGCGATAAAAGTTCGTGACCATTTTGTGCGGCCGCGGAAAGGAACAAACTATTTGGGCGTGTGAGTTTAGCGATATTATGGTTCTGTCCTTTTAGCCCGCGACCAAAGTCAAAACCCTGTTTGTTGCGTTCATAAAGTTTTCGACGATGTGCCTTTGGGATTTCATATAACCATTCCGTTATGAATGCTTTACTGGTCGCTTCAAATCCGTAGTGATAGCGAACGTCATCCAATACAAAATCGATTTCGAAACATGATGGTTTTTCCGAACAACTCGGATCAAGCAAATAGGGATAACGTGAAACTCCACCTGTAGGTTCACCCTTGGTCTGTGACCATAAGACCATTAATTTCATTCTAAACAATGCGTTGACAAAGTTTGTTTTACCGGACGCGTTAGCGCCATAAATTACGACAACGGGCACGATCGCCCCGTTGTTTACGGCATTGCAGTTGATCAACCCATTTTTGGGATCCTTTAAAGATGAAGCCGCAAACGACAGTTCTTGCCGCTCATAAATGGAACGATGGTTTTCAACGGCAAAACGCAATAACATGGGCTCAACTTTTCCTGTTTAATTTACAGAGTTATTATTTTATTTACAGAAATTATGCAAATTTCCTCTTAATTGCGTGTATTTATTGGATATCAAATGTCGATTCAATAAAAAAATCGTACATTTATGGGTAGCTTCCAACATAAGTCTACTTCGTGTCAGAGGATAAGTTAGAAGACCGCCTCCCGCGCCCCGTGTGTCTTATTTGGTGTCATGATTGCCGCCATCCTGGATGCGCCGGACTGGATGCTGAACTGGAGACGACGGAAAGATAACAATCACTCCTGAAACTACCGAGGGTCTATCCCGACACCGGTCTATTTCGCGGCAGAAAGATCCCGCCTTAGAATCATCTTACGAATAAATCTTCTGATAGAAGGTCAATCCAAAAATACATTTTGTTGGAAGTTTGAATAAAAAGGCCGCTATAATAGCGGCCTTCTCAGCGTTTGTTGGTTGTTGGGAAAACAGATTAACGTTCTGTGTGATACACACCCCACGCTTTGCCATTATCATTATCAAAGTTGGTGTTAAACGTTCCATGAATACCTTTTGGTCTTTCAGTAGTGGAACCTCCGTAGGCGTTTGCAGTCCAAGTTGCGTCACTATTATCGGTTGCAGTAAGAGCGCTAGCAAAATCTGCAGTTGTTCCTTTTAGATCAACATCCCAACTTGAACTTACGTGCTCTGTCCCTTTTTCGCCTTCAGCAGGACGGAAGTTATTGATAAAGCCTTCAAGTTCAGTAGTTGTTCCAAAAGTAGCTTCTAGCTCTACGTCTGCCTGAAAATAACCTGAAGCATGTCTTGCGGCATCTCCACGTCCTATTCTGCGCGCCGATAATCCTTCGGCTCCGTCTTTATAGGTGGCTTCTGTCTTATCCGCTGACTCCTTCAACTCCTAGTCCAACCACAGTTCCTGGAAATGCGACACTTCCTCGTCCTGCACCAGTAAATCGATTTATTCGATTATCGCCATCGTCATTTGTATCAAGCCACATTCCCCATTCAGCAAACATCGCTACATTATAATCCGTACTGTCACTATTCACAACATAATGTTGATTTTCGTCATTGGGTACGAAATACCAACCGGCGCCAAGTTTCGCAGGTGTCGAATTAACGGCGTCCGTAATTGCACATCCTCCATTGCAGAACGACAAATAGCAAATCCATCGATGCCTTGGTGAGTATAGGAAACGCCGTTTGCTCGAGCCGCATTTGCATCTGCTCCAGCTGCAACTGCAACAACTGCGCTTTGATCCCCACTTCCGTCCCCATCCGCATCTTGGCCAGAAATTGAAATTGCCTTAACAGGATTTCCATTGCGTGTTGTATCGACAAGACTACTTCTGAACCATTCTTCAAAGGTTCTCATGTTGGTTTTCTCGTTGCTACTGTTCGCAAACACCGCAGACGTCAATTTTTCATCTTCATCATGTGGTAAAGCTTGTAAAGCTTCAGAACGTCGCTGATCGGTATCGGCAAACTATTAAACACGCTCATTGCTATCTTTTGAGCATGATCTTCTGGTGTATTGTCGTTATCTGTATATTTTTCAACTGAAGCACCGAGGCTCCCCGCTTCAATCGCATCTCTACGATTTTCGGCGTTTTGAATCGCCCCACGTTTAGTAGGATCAGTGTCTTTGTTGTCTGCTGCTTTAATCGCTACCATCAAATCTGTCTTGTCTTTACCATCTGAAAGCTAATCAACCCATGCTTGCGCCGTTGCGATTGCATTTTTTACGTTTCGTAATACCTGCATTCAGTTCGTTTGCCGCATTTGCTACAGCTTCTGCGGCGGCCTTTGCTGTAGCAGAAGATCCGCGAGACGCTATAAGACTTGTCTTTCCATCGTTCTCTCTCGCCTTCGCCAAGACAGACCCCTTTGCAGTAGCAGAAAGAGTATTCAGTTCAGAAGTAGCGGTTGTCAGAGTCGTTAAGGCCGCTGCGATATCTGTTTCTTTTTGCGCTTTAGCAATCCTAGTTTTCTCAGCAGCTAACCGAGTTTCTATTCCCGAAAGAGTTGCTTTTACCGTTTCATAAAGATTGCTATACTTACTTTTGTCCTCAACGTCTGCTGCCGCAGTTATTGAAGACTCAAGAGCCGAATGCGCAGACTTAATCGCTTCTGCGTGACTGTCTTCAAGATCAGAATCTGACGCAAAAGTCGCGGTATTGAGAGCCGTATTCAAGGCGTTGAACTTTTCTTCTAGATCCGCTGTCTGCGTCTTCTTGCGTTCATAAAGATCAATAGCCGCTCCTGCGTCCGTTATCTGCGTCTGGTACTGCGCCTTATCGGCATCGCTGACATCGGCAGCCGCATCAAAGGCTTCCTGAACCCATCTTTAACATTTTGCAAAAAAGATCTTTTAAAAACAAATATTTAGAAAACT
>JAPORU010000174.1 GCA_026710045.1 Aestuariivita sp.
TGGGGCGCGTGACCCCTGAAGTCAACGCGTGACAGATGTTTGAGGAGTCAGAGATTGCGGTGTTATTGGATTATGCTGGCGACATGGGGTTCCAGCTTCCTTGTCAGAAGACGCCGGATACTCTGCCTGAGATTGCTGATGTATCTTTGGGTGAGGCCGTGTTGTTGATTGCACGACTGGGAGGGTATCTTAACCGCAAGAATGAAGCCCCACCTGGTCATCAAGTGGTGTGGAACGGGTATTTTCGGTTGAGCATGGGGGCTCAGACGCTGGAGCGGTCGATTCGTCAGGGTGACTTGAGTGCGCAGAAAAAGCTACTTGTCTAGTAAAAAAATGGCCAATGGGCAGCGCGCACCATTGAGATGCGCATTGCAGTTGACACAGCGTTCAAAATCTTTCTGGTCACCAAAGTGGCCGTAGCCACAGGTGGGACAGATGCGGACAGACTGGACGGAGAGTTTGGCCTCAGCGGTGGCATCTTCGACGGACAGAATCGCACGGCGCACACGGTATGTGCTACCTTCATGATAGATGATAGATTGAGGACCAAACTCGGAGAGGCCGAGGAACCTCGGTCGGGTCAAAAACACATCACGCAGCACTTTCCTGCTTCGACCTGGGACAAAGGCCATCAGCGGCAGGCGCGGGAAATTGTAGCCTGGCAGAAATCCTTGAGCGGCCAGATAACGATAGACGTAAAAGTCCGAGTTCATCGTTTGCTGATAATCAAGGAGAAGGTTCTGCTGGGTAAGCGCCTCATCATAGCGCCTCTTGGCCTCCCATCGCTCCCGTTCGGTCGCGGCCGCATTCCGGAGTACGTTATTCGCCAGCGTCATCTGAGTTGCCGTGGCGCGAAACATCGATCGCCACCGTTCAAACGCACGATCAAACTTGCCAGCGATTGATTTCATGAGGCCGGTCAGCCACGTATCCGTATACCAAGGAGCAGTTTGTCGCGACAGATCCGACGTTAGTGTCAACAGTATACGTTCGGTGCGGACGCGTGCCCTGTCGATCGCTCGACGAGAACGGATCTGCTCTAAAAGCCCGTCCTGCACGGGCAACGTTCCAGACTGTTCCAGATCAAGAACATCTTTCACGGACGGACCAAGTTGAACCCCGGTTTCCGCCAACCAGACGGCCTGACAATGGCTGCGGATCAGATCCTCGTTTGCAAGATCGATATTTGGCGGGTTGACGAAACCCGATACCATACGCGTCGGGTCATTAAAAAACCACTGGTCGTGCGGCGATCGCGCCGCACAATAGGTGATGACCAACGCGGGTTGACCGCTGCGACCGGCCCGTCCACTCCTTTGGGCGTAGTTTGCAGGCGTTGGTGGAACATTACGCATGTAAACGGCATTTAACGTCGCGATATCAACACCCAGTTCCATCGTTGGCGAGCAGAACAAAATCGGTAGTCCGGTTACATCTGCCCTTTTGTTGCTATCGCCTTTACCGGACAGTCCGATCCGGAAACGCTGTTCACGCTCTTCACGGGTTTCAGGGTCGACCTGAGCGGTGTGTTCGCGGGCCTCGAGCTGATGAAGAAGACGATGATCACTCACCAGAGATCGGGCAACGTTCTCATAAAGGTTGCGGAAAAACATGTTGGTATGATCTGGGTCTGTACGGTCACCATCATCATGAAGGCGCCATTGCATCGCCTCGCTGTCAATCTGATATCCACGTAAATCGTTGTCGATGTCCGTGACTGAGACATACCCATAGATGGTAAGGATATTAAGTATATCGTCCACAACGGCGTTGAAGACATCTTCATCAAACTTTGATGGGTAACAGGGATTGTCGTGTCCCCAGATCGAGGGTGATTTTAGCATGCGACCAAAGACGGAGCGATGCGAGACATAATGATGTTCACGAGAGAGACCGCGTGTACGCGCTCTTGGAATCATGAAGGCACAGGAAAACGGGCGTTCCTGTTCTGATAGTCCCCAAGGCTCCTTCAATTCTTTGAAGCTCCGATTGCGCAACTGCTCCTGAAAATTCGGGTCAAGATAAATCGTCTTGATGCACAATTCCCTACGCATGCGCTCAAGAAGGCGGTGAATAATCGTGAAGCGTTGCGCCGGCGTGATGGAGTTAAGCAACGGGTGGCATTGCGCCCATTCCTCTTCATCGACACAGCAATCCATCAGGTCACAGTACTCAATTTTCAGTAACTTCAGCTGTTCCAGATTGGGGTTGGTGATACGCCACCCACGCTTCAGGTCAAAATACAACCGATAGCCGAGCACATCGCGGAGGGTTTTGAGCGTATTTTGAGCCTTTATTCCCTTAGAATGGGGGTTCTCCGCATAATCCATGGCGTCGAGACGCAGATAGAAGAGAACCTCCTGTGTCAGAAACTTATCATTCAGGCATTCGTCACTGGCGTTGCGAATGGCGGCAAGCAACGCACCCCGTATCAACAAGATATGGATAAAGTCGTTAAAATGACCAGCTTGGAGACTTGCATCCTGCCGATTGTCGGTGAAGGCGAGGAGCTTCTTCGTGCGATTATCCAGATTTGAGCCGAAGAGATACTTCAGCGAAGAGAGCGTCAGGACGGTTGTGGCTGAACTACGGCCTTCGCTTGATAACCCGGAAAGCTTGGTCAAATCACTGCTAACATTCCCATCATAGTAGGTATCGCATTCGGGATACAAACAGAATCGGAAGGGTCCTGGAATAAACCAGGCTGGAATCCCTTCCGGGCACACCGTGCCTTGAGTATCAATCCGAACATCAAGAGGTTTGTAGCGGCGGAAACCGGATTTGAGCCGAGGCTCGTCGTTTTGAAATTCCAACCAATCGACCGGATAATGATCCATATTCGTGGCATCGAATATTCGGAACGGATCTGGCATGAGGTAACCGAAGGTGAGGTTCTCGTCTTGATTGGATCGCTCCGGCAAATCACGCGGTTCAAAACTGTGTGGCGTCTCGCCAACATATTTTGCCCAGACCGGTAGATACTCTTGACCACAGTCGCGGCAGAAAGCTAGTGGGAAAAGAGGTCGCGCCCGGTCTCCAGGCTTATACTGCTGGCCAGTCAAGGTCAGATAACGTTCGCCGGGAGCCTCAAGCGTTGAATAGACATTCCAGGCACCGCTGATGAACTGATGTAGCCGGAAGGCAAAAAAGCTCTGTCCGCGTTCGTTCCGAATGGTCGTAGTGACCAAAAGGAATTTCGTGAGATACTCTCGGCAACATACCATATCGAGACCGCTGTCTCGGGCAAGGCGTTCGGAAGCCTCCTGCAGTGTGAGCGGACGAACAATTCGGTCGCCATTCTGTTCAAGCCCGAGGTTTCGTTCGACCCAGGCCGCAATTGGATGCGAAACAAGTGCCGTATATGTATAATTTTTCGGAACATCGCGTTCAATGGCAGAACGCAGACTGGAACTTGAGGGATTCGCGTCAAGAAGAGTGACTGGCCGAAGGCGTTCAGAAACAACGGCACTGGGATCAACTGCGACGCCAAACAACCTGCTCGCAACATCTGCAACGGCCATCTTCTTGTCTTCAGACGAACCGTCAGAGGCCATTGTCGCCGAAGTTCCGATACAGAGAAGTTTCTGATTAAAGCGTTCCCGGATCCGTCGCACCAGCATCGCGACGTCCGCACCCTGCCGTCCACGATACGTATGCAGCTCATCGAGTACCAAAAACCGGAGTCCTTCAGCATGTTTTCGAACGGCCGTGTCGGTTTCGCGAAACCGGGTCATAACCAACTCAAGCATCATGTAATTCGTCAGAAGAATGTCAGGCGGATTTTTTGCGATCCGATCGCGCTCTGCTGGTGATTCCTGCCCAGTATAGCGGGCGAACGTTACCGGTTCACTGCCATCGCTATAGCCCAGTTTCAGGTATTTGACCAACTCTTCAAGTTGGCTATTGCACAGTGCATTCATAGGATACACGACGATAGCGGTGATGCCTCGGCACGGATCCCCGTTGCGCTTCCTTCTCAATACATCATTGACGATCGGGATAAAATAGGCGAGCGATTTGCCAGAACCCGTGCCAGTGGTCAGAACGTAACTCTGTCCGCTTCTTGCAATTTCTATTGCATCGGTCTGATGCCGGTGCAGCAATAAAGGCTCACCCGACGGATTTTCGTCACTCTTTAGGCGGAACACCCGTTCGCACTCCGCATCAAGCAGACCAGATGCAATCAGATCATTGATGTATCCACCAGATTCGAATTTTGGATTCAGCTGGATCAGCGGAGGCGGACAGAAATAACCTTCGGAATACGCGTTCTCAACCCGAGCTTTTATGTCGTCAGATCGGATCCGGGTGAAACTCCGTGAAAATCGCTCATAATCAGCAACAAGATCATCACGAAAAGCAAACACGTCCATTAGCGTTTCATCCCGGTTTCATCTAGTCAAACGAAGTTATCATCAAGTGATTACAAAGGTGACTTAAAAGTATACAACATAATATATTAGATTGAGATCTATCCACAGTACAATGTGTCATGTCAACTTATCTTTAATAACTGCCTTAAAAAAGGTGACTATATCCTCAGCAATTCCCGCTAATTTTTTTTATTCAATCATTTCAATTGCTTACAAAAATCGACAGAAAAATTCTTCGGTGACTTTTGAGTTGAATATGTTAAAATGTTCGCAACAATCATAAAAAGCGAGCAGGTTCATGAAACAGTCTTTCCGAAAGTATCTATCAATGCCAGGGTTGCTCAAGAGTGTGGGCACCTCCTTTGCAGCACTTCCCGATGAGCGTCGTACCCGGTCCATCACCTTAAAAGATGGCCTCCTGTCGGCGCTGGCGGTGTTTCATCAAAAGGTCCCATCGCTCCTTCAGTTTGATGTCATAATGCGCAATCAGGGAGATACAACCCATGCCTCCAACCTCCGAACGCTCTATGGAATAGACAACCCCCCATCGGATACCTCTATGCGCGAGCGCTTAGATGAGGTGAACCCTTGAGACTTGCGTCGCTGCTTGACGGATATCTTTGCGCCGT
>JAPORU010000214.1 GCA_026710045.1 Aestuariivita sp.
GCGCCAATAGACGCGCCTCAGCTTTTGTTTCCACTAACGTGATTTTGAACCCCAACACCCTGTCCACACGTGCCGGCACATCCAGCGCAGGGGGCACCGAGGTCGATTGCATCAACGGGCGTGAGGACGCTGGCTTGCGGGCAACGCCCGGGGGTAACTTTATCCGACCCGCTGTTTCAAGTTCCCGTAACGCTGCAATGCAACTGGATTCCCGCAGCGCTCCTCGGGTATCCACAAACGCAAAACGCGCACACACTGCGCGCGCAAAGGCCATGCGTCCCGAAAAGGTTGTCGGGGCTGGCATCTCGGCTAAGATCTGTTGACCTTCCGGCGAAAATAATGTCTGGCGGATTGGTGCATGAGGTGTCATGGTGAGGGAACTCCGAATGAGAAAATGAACAATTCGGGCTCTTATAAACCACTTTTTTAGGCTTGTCTAGAACTAATTTAGCTTATGGGCAGGGTGCGGCATTGAGCAGGAATTTCAGCTTGAGGAGGCGGAACTGGCGGTGGAGCCCTTGCCAGACCGTGATCACCGTAGGGCAATTCTACTTTACGAGGCCGCGGAAGGTGGCGCTGGAGTCCTGACGCGATTGGTCAGCGACCCCGACGCTCTGGTCCGTGTCGCGCGTCGGGCATTGAGACTATGTCACTATGAATCGGTATCGGGTGAATGGTTGGGCCCGAAGGATCTCTATAACAAGGACAATGAATGCGAAGCCGGATGCTACCGGTGTCTACTGAGTTACTACAATCAACTTGATCATCCTGCGATTGATCGACGAGACCCGGTCATGTGTGACATCCTCTGTCGGCTCATTCGCGGTACCCGTAGCCGATTTTTATCGGTTGGTGCAGATAGTGTCGAAGAAATGAAAAACATCTCCGTCTCCTCGTTGGAGAAAACGTGGCTGGATTACATCCAAGATAACGGTTTCCGTCGTCCTGACAAGGCTCAACCATATTTGGATGAGTTCCAGACGCGGCCCGATTTCGCCTATACCGCCCACCAAACTCTGATCTATATCGATGGTCCCCATCATCACCAAAGCCGCCAGAGAGTTATTGATGCGGCAGTGACTGAGCGTCTTCATGACGCCGGATTTACGGTTATCCGGTTCGGGGCAAGTCCGGCATCATGGTCTCGTATCATTGACGACTACACATGGGTCTTTGGGCCTGGTCTCTCATCGCCTCCCGATCAAGACATCGGGGATCGCACGTGAACACAGCAATCACATTCAGGCCCGGGGATCTCGTCCGTGTCCGACACCGCGAGTGGGTGGTTCTATCCAGACCTAGCGATGATCTTCTGAAGGTTCGTCCGCTCGGAGGTGCCGAAGACGACGCAACGCTCATATATCTCCCGCTCGAGTTCGAGAGACCGGTGTCGGCTATATTTGGACTTCCAGACCCGGATAGATCCAGCACGCAGCAGGAGATTCTATTGTTGCGCGATGCTCTGCGTCTCAAGCTCCGCGCCGGAGCGGGTCCGTTTCGAAGTTTCGGTAATCTCAATGTTGAACCGCGTACCTATCAGCTTGTTCCATTGCTGATGGCCTTGAGACTCGACACTGTTCGTCTTCTCGTTGCGGATGATGTGGGTATCGGGAAAACCATTGAGGCAGGAATGATTGCGCGCGAAATGCTCGACAGGGGCAAAATCGACCGTCTCGCTGTCATTTGCCCGCCGCATCTTTGTGAACAATGGCAGAGGGAACTTGCCGAAAAGTTTGCGATCGACGCCGAGGTTGTGCGTACAGGCACCGCCACCCGTCTTGAACGGGGGTTGCGTTTGGACGAATCCGTGTTCGAGGTCTATGCCCATACCATCGTTTCCCTTGATTACATCAAGTCAGATCGACGCCGTACCGATTTTCTACGTACCTGTCCTGAATTTGTTATTGTCGATGAAGCGCACACATGTGTTCGGTCAAATACAAACACACGACATCAGCGCTATCAGTTGCTACGGGGTCTCGCTCACGGAGATGCACGTCGACACATGGTACTTCTTACAGCAACGCCACATTCGGGCGACGATACCGCCTTTCATAATTTGCTCGGTCTGTTGGACCCAAAGTTTATTGCCCTTGCTGAAGCGCCAGAAGGTGTGTTGCGCCGTCGCTTGAGGGAGGAACTTGCGCGCCATTTTGTACAACGCCGGCGCGGCGACATTGCCGAGTGGAAGGATTCGGCGGGGTTCCCGATCCGTGAAAGTCGAGAGGTGACGTACCTTCTGACTGGTGACTGGGGAGGTTTGTTTGATAAAATCCTTGACTACGCAAGAACGATGGTCGATCGTACAACCGATGGAACACAACTCCAGCAACGCATGTCATGGTGGGCCGCTCTTGCCCTTTTGCGGTGCGCTTCGTCAAGTCCCGCTGCCGCATCACTTGCATTACGAACCCGGCTGCAAGCCGCTGAAGGTGAAACAGAGAAGGCACAAGTCGAACATCTTGATCGGACCGCAAGTGAAACTGTCATGGATGGTATAGCCGACGATGTGCTGACTGTTATGGAAACGGTTCCCGCTGGAACCATCGGGACAGAAGATGTTGTAGCGCTGAACTTGCTTGTTGAACAAGCGGAAAGGCTGCAGGGTCCTAGGAACGATCCGAAGATAAAGGTGCTGATCAACGAGGTGCGTACACTCATAAAGGATGGTTTTCGGCCTGTCATCTTCTGTCGATATGTCGCTACGGCACATTATGTTGGTCAGGAGATGCGGCAAGCACTGAGCGCGAGAAGAATACACGTCACGGTCATTACCGGGGAGCTCACACCCGATCAGCGTCAAGAACAGGTCGAGATGCTGGCGGAACTCGACGGCAAGGTTGTGCCTGTCTTGATTGCAACCGATTGTCTGTCCGAAGGGGTTAATCTCCAGAGTTTCTTCAATGCTGTAATCCATTATGATCTGACTTGGAATCCGACCCGTCACGAGCAGCGCGAGGGAAGAGCCGATCGGTTTGGCCAGACGTCCAAAAGAGTTCGTGCACTCATGCTGTATGGCGAAAATAACCCAGTTGATGGCGCTGTCCTGCGCGTGATCCTTCGCAAGGCTGAAAAAATCAGAAAGGAACTTGGCGTAACTGTACCATTGCCGGCGGACAACAATAAAGTAATTGATGCAATTATGAAGGCCGTCTTGCTTCACCGTGGTCGGCATTCCCGAGCAAACCAACTTATGTTTGATTTCCATAAAACAGAGACCGAGGTGGATAATGAATGGCGGATTGCCAGTGATCGTGCTCGGATGTCACGGACGGTTTTCGCCCAGCGTCGTCTATCTCCGGATGATGTGCTCCCTGAATGGCGCAAGGCGGTCTCTGTTTTGGGCGACATTCGCGACGTTGAGCGGTTTATCTGTCAATCGGCGGAGTGTTTTGGCGCTCCGATTGATCAACAAGATGGTTATTGCCGACTGCCGATTGCGCATTTCCCCAAGCCTCTCCGGGATCGTCTTGACGCCATAGGACTTAGTACATCGGCGAAAATCACTTTTTGTCAACCAGCTCCCGCTGGAGCGGATTACATCCATCGCGCCCATCCATTGGTGTCTGTATTCGCGGACTATATCGCCGAGAAGGCACTTGATGCCACCGATCCAAAAATTGGCGGGCGCACAGGCGCTGTGTTCACAAACGGGGTCAGCAAACGGACAGTACTTTACCTGTTGCGCCTGCGCTTTCAGATCGAGGTCGAACAACGTCGCACAAATGATGGTTTTTTACCGCTCCGGTCACTTCTGGCCGAAGAGTGTCTCGGAATCGCGATTCACAGTGGTGCCCGTCCCAAGATTCTGGCCGGAAATGATGCCTTGTCGCTTCTTGAACTGAAGCCGGGACGCAACATGGAGCCTGGTCAGAAAACCAGGTTGATCCGGCAAGCTCTTGATGTCTTACCCGGACTGGAGGATACGTTCGCCGATGTTGGCCGTCAGCGGGCTCGCGAACTCCTCGCCGATCATCGTCGCATCCGAGAGGCGAGTGACATCCGGGGGCTGCGCTATAATGTTGTCCCCACACTACCACCAGATACGATCGGGGCGTATGTCTTCCTTCCCATGGTGTCGATTTAACAATGGCGCGTGTCAGGACCCATCACGGCTTTACCGCTTTGAAGACTGAAGGAGGTATGCTGCCGCCAGATTTTCTCCATGCCATTGCGATGCTGCAAGCACCCTACCAAGCCAGCGGTGATTACGGACTCTCGAAGTCGCTCAGAATAAAAGACGAGATTTCCCGCTATTGGCGCATAGCTAATGACCTCCATGACAGTCTTTCCAGTCGACGATACCGGCGCGGGCGCCCCCTGCCCATAAGCTAAATTAGTTCTAGACAAGCCTAAAAAAGTGGTTTATAAGAGCCCGAATTGTTCATTTTCTCATTCGGAGTTCCCTCACCATGACACCTCATGCACCAATCCGCCAGACATTATTTTCGCCGGAAGGTCAACAGATCTTAGCCGAGATGCCAGCCCCGACAACCTTTTCGGGACGCATGGCCTTTGCGCGCGCAGTGTGTGCGCGTTTTGCGTTTGTGGATACCCGAGGAGCGCTGCGGGAATCCAGTTGCATTGCAGCGTTACGGGAACTTGAAACAGCGGGTCGGATAAAGTTACCCCCGGGCGTTGCCCGCAAGCCAGCGTCCTCACGCCCGTTGATGCAATCGACCTCGGTGCCCCCTGCGCTGGATGTGCCGGCACGTGTGGACAGGGTGTTGGGGTTCAAAATCACGTTAGTGGAAACAAAAGCTGAGGCGCGTCTATTGGCGC
>JAPORU010000148.1 GCA_026710045.1 Aestuariivita sp.
ATGATCACGGCCGCGCCATCAAATATTACAGTTTTTTCAGCATGGGATCCGCCTGCCCGCATTCTATTCGTTCATCGGGAGGAAAGAAGGCGTGGAATATTCAAAATGCGCTTTTTCAGCCGCAGAACCATGAGAGCGACCCGTAGAGCGCACTCTTGTCTTTTGTGGCGTAATTAAAGTCAAAACCATGCACAAAAACCGCCCAGTGGGTGTCTGAATGGGTTAAAATTTGCTAAGGCAAGAGAATGCGACAATAGGGTGGATGAGAGCACCGCAATGCCGAATGGCACCGTCCGGACGCGCCGATCTCTATATCTTGTCACTCTGCGGAATGGGATGTAATCGAGCCGTTCCTTCCGCCGCCCTTTTTACGGGGTCGTCCCCGCACCGTTCTGTGCGCGCGACCGGATGTCGGTGGCGCGCCATTCCAAAAAGATGTCCGCCCTTTACACCGATACAGACCTCCTTTCATGTGGGACGTGACACCGGTGTTTCCGCGTGCAGGATGGAGGCACTCCATCTGGGTATGAGCGCACGCCCGCCTCCGGTATCATAGGGGGCGGGGCGCACCGACGCCCCGACGGCCGCGGCCTTTGACCGCCCGTCGGTGAAGACGACGGACAGGGGCGGGCCTGCGGGATCCGTGTGGGATACGAGACGCAGGCACGACGATCAAGGGTTGCACGTGTCCTCTTACGGTGGACACGGACCGCTTTCCGATTGCGATCGACGGGCATCCGGCGGATGTACAGGATTGAGACGGGGCGCCGGGTGTGATTCGGACGATGCGGGAGACAGCATCGACCAATTCACAGGAAACTCTGGGGATCAACATCAATACTCAATCGAATGTCGCGCTTCAGATCAACCGACTCAACCCAACGTCTAATCGCATTTTGAATCGGAACGTCCTTTGGGGCCTTTACAAGCAAACGAAACCTGTGACGCCCGCGAATGCGGGCGATCGGCGCCGACACCGGACCATACACCTCCGTATTGGAAGGCCGTAAATTCTCCGAATTTCTCTTTAACCGGTACCCAGCCTCCTGAACCGCATAATGATCTCGACCCGACAAGACAATTGCGACAAGCCGGCCAAAAGGAGGTGCGCCGGCAAGCTTCCGGTCATAGGATTCAGCGGCCCAGTAATCCGCATCATTCCCACTCAAAATGGCCCGAATGACCGGATGATCGGGTTGATAGGTCTGCAGGTACGCCTCTCCAGGTTTGTCGACCCGTCCAGCCCGTCCCGCGACCTGACGCATGAGCTGAAAGGTGCGCTCAGACGCACGCAGATCCGAGCCCTGCAGGCCTAAGTCAACGTCAATGACTCCCACGAGAGTAAGCAGTGGGAAATTATGCCCCTTTGCAACCAGTTGCGTTCCGACAACGATGTCGACTCCACCCTCAGATATTGTCCTGATCGCAGCCTTCAGATCATCAGGAGACTGGAACATATCCGAGCTGAGTGTCGCGACCCGTGCCCCGGGAAAGCGATCCTCAACCTCCTCCGCAAGTCGTTCCACACCCGGTCCGATGGGCACCAGCTGACCCTTGGCACCACAGGATGGACAGGAATCGGGGATAGGCATGGTCTCTCCGCATTGGTGGCACATTAATCGATTGGATAGGCGATGCTCGGTCATGCGTGCATCACAGGCACTGCAACCAATCTGGTGACCACAGGCTCGGCACAATGTGACGGGCGCATAACCACGACGGTTGACAAACAACAGCGCTTGTTCACCGATCTGCAGCCTCTTCTTGATCTCAAGACACAGGCTTGGCGAAATCCAGCGCTTTGATTCACGCTTCTCCGTTCGCATATCAATTGCGCGTATCGTCGGAAGAACGGCTTCACCGAACCGTGTCGTCAGTTCGAGAAAATGATATTTTCCAGATTTTGCATTCGTCCAGCTCTCGAGAGACGGTGTTGCCGAAGACAACACAACACGACCACCACCAATGGCGGCTCGCAAGATACTCATATCACGGGCATTGTAGAGAACACCGTCCTCTTGCTTGTAAGAGGTATCATGTTCCTCATCGACAACAATCAAACCGAGGTTCGCAAACGGAAGAAAGAGCGCCGAGCGCGCGCCAACAACCAGCTGCACCTTCTCACGACACACCATATGCCAAATTCGACGACGCTCGGCCGCGGTTGCGCCCGAATGCCACTCTGCAGGATAGACACCAAACCGAGCCTTGATACGATTCAAGAAATCACCCGTCAATATAATCTCAGGCAAAAGCACAAGTACCTGTTTTTTTTGACGAATGACTTCCGAAATGGCCTCAAGATAGACCTCGGTCTTTCCAGAACCCGTGACACCGTGGAGTAGGGTTGTACAGTAGGTATCTTCGCTTAACTTCTCGGAAAGGAACTGTGCGGCCGCGACCTGATCTGCAGCGAGATCCTTCCCGGGTAAATTGACATCTAATCGCGGAAAGGGTCGATCACGTGGAATATCATCTTCAATCAATGCTCCCAATTCAACAAGCTTCTTGACGACCGACGATGTCACATTGGTCACGTCCCTGATCTCTTGGCGCCCGAATGATCGCTCTGCATCATCATTGAAAAGACTCAAAACCTTCTTCCGAGCTTCGGTCAAGCGATCCGGTTGCCGGTCCCCCAACCGATAGATCTTTTGCATCGGATGCGGCTCGGATAAACGTGACCCTTGGGTTACCAATCTCAACATTGCAGGCAGAGGAGTTAACGTGTATTGTGACGCCGCAATCAAAAACTGCCTGAGTTCATCCTGCATGGGTGGAATATCATAGACACGAATGACCTTCCGAATTTTGCTGGGATTGTAATCTCCCCTTCCTTTTCCCCAAACGACACCAAAATGCGTCCGGGAACCGAGAGGAATCTCAACGAACGAACCACGCTGACACCCACCTTCTGGAGAAAAATAATCGAGGGTTCTGTTGATAGGCCGTGTCGTTAAGACAGCAACAAGTTCCCCGGCATGAAAGTTATCTTGAGTACTCACAGCCATCTCTGTTTCGAAATTTAGAACTTGCAATCTCGCAATGAATGGCAAAATTTAGTGGAGAAAATCTATACTGAAAAGGATATATCGTGGAGTTCTTTGTAGATACTGCGGACATCAATGAAATCCGTGAGTTAAATGAGCTTGGGGTCGTCGATGGCGTGACAACAAATCCATCTCTCATTCTCAAGTCGGGACGGGCAATTCTTGACGTCACAAAAGAAATCTGTGATCTCATCGACGGACCGGTAAGCGCAGAGGTGGTCGCAACCCAGGCAGATGCAATGATCGCGGAAGGCCGTAAACTCGCACAAGTTGCATCAAACATCGCTGTCAAGCTTCCCTTGACCTGGGACGGACTCAAAGCCTGCAAAACCCTCACGCACGAGGGCAAAATGGTCAATGTAACCCTCTGCTTTTCCGCAAACCAAGCCTTGCTCGCCGCAAAAGCTGGCGCAACGTTTATTTCACCCTTTGTTGGCCGACTCGATGACATCAACCTCGATGGTATGGATCTCATCGCCGACATTCGTACAATATATGACAATTATACCTTTGGTACAAAAATATTGTCCGCGTCCATGCGATCTGTAAACCACATATTCGAAAGTGCCTTAATTGGTGCCGATGTCATGACAGCCCCGCCCGACGTGATCAAAAAACTCACGCGACATCCGTTGACCGATAAAGGTCTCGATCAATTTATGGCAGATTGGAAAAAGACGGGACAAGAGATTCTATAAATCTTCACAAAAGAAAAAATCAGACCAACAGAGAATAGATCATCGTTTGATCTAAGTCACAGGTCAGTACAATCAATACCTGAGGCAAAAATCCAACCCCGCCTATCGCCGGAATATCACGTTTGTTCGACTACAGATGTGACATGACCAATATCAAGACGAGACTGGGTATGGTGTCCGTCATACCGCTGGTCGAACCCGGCTCTCAATCCAAAAACTGTCTATTTCTGGAACACAAAAACAAACGCATGTCGACTATTATTTACCGGCCCGGAAGGATATTGCGAAAGAAGCACGACAACAGACGTTTGAGCACACGTCGCCATCGATGTGTCTTGCAAGACCCGACCAAACATGGCTATTTCGCACAATGATGGATCCATGACGGAAACTTGACATGAGACCCCGCACATGACGGACCAAGGATTATAAAACAACAAGACAGTCGCATCGGATATTCCTTACAGAAGCGTCGCTTCACGATATTCCTTGAGTTCGATACGTTACAAGAGATAGAGGCCATTAAAAAACATACAACCGAACTGAGGCCAGCATGAGCGAAAATGCAAAACTTGACGATTCCCTCCGCGAAACGATTATCGCGAACGCACATGCAATTATCGAAGATGATAAGGTTTTGAACGCGCTTCTTGTCGCGCAAGAAGAAAGTCATTCAAGCAAAATCGTCGATCTGCGAGGCTTCGCGATGCGCCGACTTGAGGATCGT
The DNA here is from genome assembly GCA_026710045.1 of Aestuariivita sp. Taxonomy (GTDB): domain Bacteria; phylum Pseudomonadota; class Alphaproteobacteria; order Rhodobacterales; family Rhodobacteraceae; genus JAPORY01. The sequence goes on from JAPORU010000148.1 coordinate 4,476, forward strand.
TTCCAAAAGCTCTATAGTACACATCGTAAAGTCATGTCGACGACATTAGAAAACATCACAAGCACGAATCAAATTCATCGCTCTGTTCTACGAATCCTCGAAGCCTCCGATTTCAAATCATTTCTGGAAAAGATAGCCAGCGATGTCAAAGAAATATTGCAAATTGATTGTATTGCCCTTGTTCTTGAACAGACACCCTCGACGATTGCTGAAAACCCGAACGAAACCGTTCTGAAAATAACGCAGAAGGGTTTTATCGAGAGGTATCTGAATCAAGAAATTTCGACAACAGACGATCTTGTCATTCTGAGGCAGTTGCAGTCGGCCCGTTCTGAAATCTATGGCAAACAAGCGGGCCGAATTCGGTCGGAAGCATGTATGCTGCTAGACTTGGGGCCTTCGTTCCCAAACGGACTTATTGTAATCGGTTCTTCGGATGCACACCAACTCGCCCCACAACAAGGCAAAGACCTGATCTCATTTCTGGCCGGTGTTTGTGAACGGCTGCTTCGCAGGTGGTTGCCTTGAGCCTCATTTCTCCTGCGGTAGCGCAGGCGCTCGACTCGTGGTTGAGTACCCAGCGTATTGTCCAAAATATTGCGGTCAACACAGAAAAGGCCTATCGACGCGATGTTACGGAATTCTTGACCTTTATGGCCGCGCACAAGGGCGCAACACAGGGTTTGCAATCTCTCTCAAGAATCACGACGACCGATATGCGATCATGGATGGCGTGTTGTCGAAACTCAGGAACAGGGTCACGATCGCTCGCACGTAAGCTCTCTTCGGTGAAGAACTTTTATGGCTGGCTAGCTGAACGAGAAGATTTTGATCCGACACACGTACTATCAGTTCGATCTCCACGGTTTGAACGTAAATTGCCGCGTCCACTTGCAGAGGACGCCGCGTGTTCGATGATTGATGTGGTGTCCCGTCAATCCGAGACGGCTTGGATCAATGCCCGTGATACCGCTATCGTCACAATGCTCTATGCCTGTGGGCTCAGGATTTCTGAAGTCCTTGCCATCACACGCAATGATTTTCCAATTCCACGTGTGTTGAATGTTAGAGGTAAGGGTGGAAAGGAACGTCACGTTCCAGTCCTCAAAATTGCGCGACAGGCTGTCGAAGCTTATGTTCAAAAATGTCCTTTCCAATTAGATTTGAATGACGCTCTCTTTCGTGGCGTACGCGGCGGGCCTCTGTCGGCCCGGGCAATTCAAAAGGTTATGCAGCAGGCACGACTTCAACTTGGTCTACCCGCATCGGCTACACCACACGCTATGCGCCACAGCTTTGCTACTCATTTGCTGACATCAGGAGGAGATTTACGAACAATCCAAGAGCTGCTTGGACACGCCTCACTCTCGACAACACAAACTTACACCGCAATCGACACCACGCATCTGAAAGCCGTTTACGACAAGGCTCATCCAAAGTCCAAATGAACCGACGGCCGTCATCGACACAATGGGAATCAACCGTATGATGACATCACGTGCCGGGGCCATTTGTGTTCATTTGCTGACGGCGACGGGGGCTGTTTTCGCAATGCTCGCAATGCTTGCAGCCGTCGAAGCGAAATGGGACTTGATGTTTCTTTGGCTCGTTGTGGCCTTCTTTGTCGATGGGATCGATGGTCCACTTGCACGAAAATTCAGTGTCCGGTCCAATGCACCTGAATTTGATGGTATTCTACTGGATCTCATCATTGACTACTTGACCTATGTCTTCATTCCGGCCTTTGCTCTTTTCAAATCCGGTCTCATGGATGGTTGGTCTGGATGGATCATGATCATAATTTTGACATTTACGAGCGCATTATATTTTGCCGACACCCGTATGAAGACAAAGGATAAATCCTTCTCAGGTTTTCCCGGCTGCTGGAACATGGTTGTTCTCGTGCTGTTTGCAATTCAGCCAAGCTGGCAATGGAGTTTGATGGTTGTAACGGTGTTGTCCATCGCCATGTTTACTCCGCTCAAATTCATTCATCCTGTCCGGACAAGACGGTGGCAGATTGTCTCGTTACCGGTCGCAGTTGCCTGGACATTTTTCGCAGGATGGACCGCTTGGGTGGATTTCAATCCTGCAAGCTGGGCCATCTGGGGCCTTGTGGGGTCGTCCATGTACCTATGCTTTGCCGGCATTGTGCAACAGATCATTCCAAGTCGTCGGGACACCTCTTCGTGACTTCGTGACATACTGTGCAGTACCTGTCCTGCCGAACATCGAAACGCAGGACATCGAACACAACACAGGAGCCGACCAGATCAAGAACATCAGAAACGTCCCGAACCCTTGTGTCGTTTCAGACCGGTATGCCCGGAAAGGTCAAATCACCCTCAGGACGTTTATAATATGTTATATGTTCACATCACCGCGCGGAACGTCGCACACGCACACAACCCGTTCCACGATCATGACGACCCAAGAGCCTCATCGCAACGTCCGCATACATTAAAATGTTTGTAATGGCCGACATCAGGTAAAATTTTCCAGCAGCGCTGGCATTTCTGGCCAACAGCCTTCTTGAACACAACGCCAACACCGGGGACGTCCGCTAAACTAAAGGCAGTGCTCGGAATAGATGCCTGTAACAACTCTGATCCGGAAACGATGCAGATATCATCGAATTCTACCGACTGTAGAGCCGCCAAACATACAGGATCACTGATATAGATAGCCGGTGCCGCCTCAAGAGAAGAACCGATCACCTTTTTTTGTCTTTCAACTTCCAGCGCAGCCGTCACAACCCGTCGAACGGACCGGATATGCTTCCATTTCTCTGCGAGTTTCTCGTTACACCAGCAATCATCAACATCTGGAAAATCCTGAAGATGTACGGAACTGCTCTCGCCCCCATACCGCTCGAGCCAAACCTCTTCTGTGGTAAAAACCAGAATGGGAGCAAGCCAGGCGGTTAATCGATGAAACAATAGATCAAGCAGCGTCCGCGCCGATCTTTGACGGAGGCTCCGCCCGTCGCAATAGAGTGCATCCTTTCGAATGTCGAAATAAAAGGCCGATAAATCCGTCGTTGCAAAATAAAAGACCGCTTGCAAGACGCCCTGGAAATCAAAGGTCCGATACCCGTTGCGAACTTTCTGATCCAACTCGGCAAGTCGGTGCAGAACCCATCGTTCCAGTTCTGGCATCTCCAAAGGATCAACGCGATCAGCATCAGAATAATCGGCAAGTGATCCAAGGATAAATCGAAGCGTGTTTCGCAATCGACGGTAGCTGTCCGCCGTTCCCTTCAATATTTCCGCACCAATCCGTTGGTCTGCCGTATAATCTGTCTGAGCCACCCAGAGTCGTAAAATATCCGCCCCATATTGATCAATGACCTGTTGGGGGGCGATGATATTACCAAGGCTTTTGGACATCTTCACCCCATCCTTATCAAGAGTAAAGCCATGGGTGACAACATTCCGATAAGGGGCCTTGGCTTGCGTCCCCACAGACTGCAACAGCGAGGAATGAAACCACCCTCGATGCTGGTCCGTGCCCTCCATGTAAACATCTGCGATTCCGTCGTCCGTGCCATCCTGTCTGTCCCGGAGAGCAAAAGCATGCGTGGACCCGCTGTCAAACCACACATCCAGAATGTCTGTAACCCGCTCATAATCGTCCGGATCCACAATACCGGTCAGAAGACGTTCCTTCGCGCCATCCTCATACCATGCATTCGCACCCTCTGCTTCAAACGCATCCACGATCCGCCGATTCACCTCTTCATTTCGCAATAGAAAATCAGGGTCCGAAGGCAACGCTCCTTTTTTTGTAAAGCAGGTGATCGGAACGCCCCAGGCACGTTGGCGCGAGAGGACCCAATCCGGACGCATCGCGATCATTGAAGACAACCGATTTTGACCTGATCGAGGTGTCCAGGAGACCTTATCGATTTCTGATAAAGCACGCTCACGAATGGTAAATTGATCCGAGTCAATCATGATATCGCGATCAATCGCAACAAACCACTGAGGTGTGTTGCGGTAGATAACCGGCGCCTTTGAACGCCAGGAATGAGGATAGGAGTGGCGAATTTTCCCTCGGGCAATCAACCCGTTTACTTCGACCAATTTATTTATGACGGCGGTATTCGCATTCCCCTCTCCGCCTTTACGGTCAAGGATAAATGTGCCGCCAAAGAAAGGTAAGTCCTCACGGAAGCCTCCCGCATCGGTGACATTGTACGTCATGACATCGTCCAGCATCCCAAGACCCCGATAGAGTTCAAATTCCTCAATCCCGTGTGAAGGGGCACAATGCACAAAACCTGTTCCCTCGTCCTCCGATACAAAATCAGCGGCTCGAAAATCACGAAAATCATCCCATTCACCGTTCGAACCTTCCGTGCCTTTTAAGGGATGACACACCTTCAATCCCGCGAATTCCGAGGGCGAAACGTCGCGAACGCGCGTCCACATCTCATCCGTTAAGCGAGCGTGAGCCAACACATGAGGTGCCATCTTGTCCGCAAGGAGAAACCGCTCCTTCGGCTTTACCCAGCATTCATCAGGCACGTGAGTGACCTCGTAGAGACCGTAAGAAAACGCCGAACCGAACACGACAGATTTATTGGACGGGATCGTCCAGGGGGTTGTCGTCCAAATTACAATTGAGGCACCCGAGAGAGAGTCCGAAACTGGCAACTCATCTGAAAAGGATGTATCGTCGATACGAAACTTAACCCAAATCGTAAAACTCTCTTTTTCGGCATATTCGACTTCGGCTTCCGCCAATGCCGTCTTTTCAACGGGAGACCACATCACGGGCTTGGTCCCTTGATACAACGTACCATTCATCAAGAATTTCATAAATTCTTCGGAAATGACTCGTTCCGCGTGAAAGTCCATCGTCAGATACGGATCGGCCCAGTTTCCCGTCACGCCAAGCCGAATGAATTCATCACGCTGAATATCAACCCAATGTTCCGCGAACTTCCGGCACTCGGCACGAAACTCATTAATGGGTACGGCGTCCTTATTCTTGCCTTTCTTTCGATAATCCTCTTCGATTTTCCACTCGATCGGCAAACCATGACAATCCCATCCGGGAACATAGCGGCTGTTATATCCCATCATCTGATGCGATCGGACAATAAAGTCCTTGATGATCTTATTGAGTGCATGCCCGATGTGCAAATGTCCGTTGGCATAAGGGGGACCATCATGCAACGTAAAGGACGGCCGATCCCTTTTTTCCCGCAAGAGATCGTAAACTCCGATCATCTTCCACCGCTCCAGCCAACCCGGTTCGCGTTTCGGCAAATTGGCGCGCATGGGGAAATCTGTCTTGGGTAAATTAAGGGTATCCTTGTAATCAAGATCTGTTTGAGATGCGCACATTACAAGCGTCCTTTGGGAGACAGGAAAAGAATGTTTTGGGACCGTGCACATACATGAAAACAGACGATTTGCAAGCTAAAGTCATTCATGTCTCCGAGAACCAAGAATGAACATTCGGGCATTCACGAACGAAGATAGAGCCAAGGCCGGTGACACTTGGTGAGAATGATCAGAATTGACAGATCGTTGTATTAGAATACGAAAGAACATAATGCAATTGAGACCCCGAAGAGCTCCCTGCGATTCTCGACAGAATAGGTCGTTCGCCATTGACGAGGCACAGCCAAAAGTGAGCCATACCACCTAACAGTCTTCCAGGAGAGTTATGCCGCGATTTGCATGCAAATTAGAGTATCATGGCGGAGCCTATTGTGGATGGCAAAGGCAAAGAGACCTGCCATCTGTACAAGGTGTATTTGAATCCGCACTCTCGGCTCTCGAATCCGGACCTCACGTTGTTGTCGCTGCCGGACGTACCGACGCGGGTGTTCATGCCCTTGGTCAGGTCATCCATATCGATACAGAAAGGACCTTTGAACCGTTCAGGCTCTCGGAAGCACTCAATCATTATCTTAAGCCAGCACAAATAGCGGTCTTAGATTGCGTGAGGGTCTCTGATGATTGGCATGCTCGCTTCTCAGCCATCAAGCGCCACTATCTTTTCCGGATTCTCGTACGACGTGCTCCAGCAACGCACGATGACGGTCTTGTGTGGCACGTGAAGCGTGATTTAAATGTAGAGGCCATGCAACGTGCGGCCAATCATTTGATTGGGCATCATGACTTTACCACGTTTCGAAGCTCAATATGTCAGGCTGCGAGTCCGCTCAAGACTCTTGATGAGATTACAATCGAGCGCATTCCAAAACCAATCGGTGAGGAAATACATGTTCACGCCCGAGCGCGGTCGTTCCTCCATAAACAAGTTCGCAGTATTGTTGGCACACTTGAGCGTGTTGGCGCCGGTGCCTGGTCACCCGAGGATGTGCGAAGAGCGCTCACGGCCCGTAACCGCGCAGCGTGCGGTCCCGTCAGCCCCCCTGATGGCTTGTATCTTCAGGACGTCTCCTACTCAGAAGATCCGTTCACGTCATGAGCACATGAGAACAGAGCACCGGGATTCATGATTCCGTTGGGATCGATCTGATTTTTTATCTCTCGCATAAGAGCCAGTTTGGTCGCATCGCCAAATCGTTCCAATTCGGCGACTTTTTGGCGTCCAATACCATGCTCGGCACTGATTGATCCACCAAATTCATTAACCAACTCGTAAACCGCCCGCCGGATGCTGCCGCGTATGTCATGATACTGTTTACGGGATTTACCCTTTGCAGGGAACACATTGTAATGCAAATTGCCATCACCGATGTGACCGAAACAATTTATTCTCAAGTCACCAAATTCGGCTACTTTTTGTTGCGCACGCTCCAGAAAATCTGGAATCGCGCTAAGCGGTACAGAAATATCATGACTGGATACAGATCCAATACGACGATTTGCTTCCGGGATATTCTCACGGACAGACCAGAATTGATCACGCTCCTTTTGAGATCGGGCAATAATTGCGTTCCCGACAAGATCAGCCTTCTGACTGTCTTCATAGAGATCAATCAACAGGGCTTGTGGATCAACGGATCTTGGAACACCAATGTCCATCAAGACGGTCCAATCTGGACAATCAGAAAATGGCAAACGGGTCTGCGGTACTGTTTCCTTCAGAAACTCAAGCCCTTGCCGATGAATGAGTTCAAAGGCGCGTATATTGTCCCCGATCTGGAATTGGGTCTGCACAAATAAAGCCACGGCCGCCTTTGGTGAAGGTACGCTAAAGAACGCCGTTCCTTCATTTGTGGACGAAGAGACGAGCGAAAGACTAGCCGCTGTGATGATACCCAGCGTACCCTCGGAACCAATCATCAAGCTCTTGACGTCATAACCCGTATTATCCTTGCGAAGACGCGATAACCCGTTCATGACCTTTCCGTTTGGAAGCACAGCTTCAATGCCAAGGCACAAATTACGGGCACTTCCATATCTCAAGACATGCACACCGCCCGCGTTGGTCGCAAGATTGCCGCCGACCTGCGCCGTTCCCTCAGACGCCAACGATAATGGAAACGTTCGATCAAACCGCTCGGCTTCGCGTCGCGCGTCTGCAAGTGTGACGCCCGCTTCAACACTCATGACATTCTCGGAGGGATAAATCCCCCGGATCTTGTTCAGACGCTCAAGCGATAGAATGACCGGCCTCATCGGTTCGCCAAACAATTGGCCGCGTACCAGCCCCGTTCCTCCGCCGAACGGTATCACCGGGATCTGCGCGTCATTGCATCGGGCGAGAATAAATGACACGTCGGCAACCTTCTCTGGTGCCACGATCAATCCGGACACACCCTGCGGCCCACCGCGTGGGTCATTCAGGTAAACGGATCTTGATATCGGAAAACAAGGCGAAGACATACGCGCCCGTAACATATCTTCGAATGGCACCGTGACAGGGTTCATGAATTCGTGTCCCACACAGTCAGAATAACTCCGAAAACGATGACGTATTTACGTATTTCAATCCCTGACTGATCTGCTCGAATGACCTCGTCCTGTTGAAATCTTCGTAGGCACCACGTCCGGTCCAAGCGTAGGTTTATTCCTCTGTATCATACAGCCATTGCGGTTCAAGAACAACGACCGTGGGCTGCTTGGGGAGCGAACGAAGCGAAACCACTATTGCCGATTGACCCGTTCGGTCAATATTGAATTCATCTGATATTCCGACCAAGAAGGCCTCCAAAGAGGCTCGTGAGAACCAATGCATCGGAATGACAATAGAGGACTTTAGACGCTTTAGAGTTGCAATTATATCAGGCAGCGGCAGAGTCAGACCACCATCGACCGGGGCCATGACCACGTCCAGACGCCCAAGAGCAGCAAACTGATTTTGATTTGGAATATGATGAAGATGGCCCAAATGACCAATACACAGACCCTCCACCTCAAAAATAAAAATCGAGTTTCCCCTTTCCTCCCGACCACCAAGGGATGAACGAATGTCCGTCGATACGTTCCGTATAAGCATTTCTCCAAGATCGAGATAATGTTCGATGCCTGCCCCCCATGTTTCGCCCCAACCATGCAGAACGTGGGGAATTCTCGGATCGGGCCGGGCCGTCCAATGGGACGCGTGCGCATGATTCATCGTTACAACATCAGGAATGAAGTCATGACTGCCATGAAATCCCGTATAATCAGTAATAGCCGTCAATCCCCCAGGGGTCTGCAACAGGAAACTTGCGTGCGCGATGTAGTGGATGCGTAGGGAAAAATCCGGAACGGACTGAGACCAATTGGCACGATGCACGAATTTAAAGCCAGGATCCGCCTCGGCGATGGCGACGCAATGACTCAGGCGCCGATCATCTTGTGCCCGTGCCGAGTCAACCGTAATGCACAACACCAACAGTATGCTCAACAATCGCATCATTCTCAACAGACCTCGATATTCAATTTCCCATAAAGCACATCGGCGGCCACTATATTCCCAACCCATCATATTGTGACCTGTGTTGATGACGCAAGTATTCGGCGGCTCGACGCACGATCTCAGCAACACGTTCAAACTGAGACGCGAGGGGATTACTCTTGCGCCAGATCATTCCGACCACGCGACCGGGTTCCGGTGGCCGGAAGCGATTCAAGCAAACGCGTGCCGATCCAACCTCTACCGGAACAGCCATCTCCGGGATGAACGTCACGCCCAACCCGGCGCCGACCATTTGAACCAATGTCGATAGAGAACTCCCGTCCAACCCGTCTCGTGGCCGCGTTGTCCCAACCTTACAAAACGTCAATGCCTGTTCACGAAAGCAATGTCCTTCCTCGAGCAGCAACAGTTTCTGATCCAGTAACTGCTCCGGCGACGTGATTGGGATCTCACTTGTTACGGGGCGCACAAGCACCATCGACTCCGTGAATAAAGGGAACTCGGTAAAGGACGTCTCACCGATCGGCAAGGCCAGAATGGCACAGTCAAGTGTACGATCATTCAATTCATTGATTAATTTTGAACTCAACGTCTCACGAACATGAATGTCAAGTTCGCTGTACTCTTCGGACAGATATCGCAGGACCGTTGGTAGGAGATAAGGTGCAATGGTCGGAATGATTCCAATCTTGAATCGTCCCGTCAGGCGATCGCGCGATGCGCGCGCAAGATCATACAGGTCATCAACAGCGCGCAAGATTTCATTGACACGCACCGTTACCTGTTCGCCAAAGGCCGTTAGACACACGTGGCGGGAACTTCGCTCGAACAATGCGATACCAAGTTCAATCTCCAATTCCTTAATTTGTACGGACAAGGCAGGCTGCGAGATTCCGGAAACCTCTGCAGCGCGCCCGAAGTGCCCGTGTTCGGCGAGCGCACAAAAGTAGCGCAACTGCTTGAGCGAAATATTATTCATAAGAAAAATTTATTTCTTCTATCAAAAAATGCAACTTAAATTAATGGAACGAATCACTATGCTATAATAGCATGCGCATTCTCTCGATTTTGGAATGCGCGCGCTCGGATTTTTGTACGGATTTAAGGCACACATCCGAGGTACAATTTTGACTGGCACAATCGGAGACCGAGATGGACGGAAATGACTTCGGGCAAGGTCAATGCCCCGTAATGCACACACGAACATCGGTTCAGTCGAACCGCGACTGGTGGCCCAATCAACTCAACTTGAGAATCCTTCACCAAAATTCGGATCAGTCCAATCCGATGGGCGAGGGCTTCAACTATGCCGAGGCATTCAAGTCCGTTGACCTGAAAAGCCTCAAGAACGACCTGACCGCTCTGATGACCGATAGCCAGGACTGGTGGCCAGCCGATTATGGTCACTATGGAGGTCTCTTTATTCGAATGGCTTGGCACAGTGCCGGGACCTACCGAATTGCAGATGGTCGGGGCGGCGGCGGATCAGGCACGCAGCGTTTTGCACCTCTGAATTCTTGGCCCGATAATGGCAATCTCGATAAGGCGCGACGATTGCTTTGGCCCATCAAACAAAAGTACGGAAACAGTGTCTCCTGGGCAGATCTGATGATTCTGGCCGGAAATGTCGCAATTGAATCGATGGGTGGAACGACCTTTGGCTTCGGCGGAGGTCGCGAAGATATATGGGAACCGGAAGAAGATATTTTCTGGGGACATGAGACGGAATGGCTCGGCGACGAACGTTATTCAGGAGATCGCGACCTGGCCAACCCCTTGGCCGCTGTTCAGATGGGACTGATTTACGTCAACCCTGAAGGTCCAGATGGCAATCCCGATCCCGTTGCAAGTGGACGGGACATTCGTGAGACCTTTGCACGAATGGCGATGAACGACGAAGAAACCGTTGCCCTGGTTGCCGGCGGTCATACCTTTGGGAAAATGCATGGTGCCGGAAGCACGGAGCATGTCGGACCAGAACCCGAGGGCGCACCGATCGAGGCAATGGGACTGGGATGGCTCTCGACGTTTGGTCAGGGCAAAGGACGTGATGCGATAACATCGGGCCTGGAAGGTGCGTGGACACCCAATCCGACAACATGGGACCACGGATATTTTAATGTTCTGTTCAAGTATGAATGGGAGTTGACCAAGTCCCCAGCTGGTGCCCACGTCTGGATGCCCAAGAATTTGGCGGAAGAAGATATGGCCCCGGACCCCGAGGACGGATCAAGAAAAGTTCCGATCTTCATGTCGACAGCCGATATGGCTCTGCGCATGGATCCAACATATGAGAAGATCTCACGTCGGTTCCACGACGACCCTGACGCTTTCGCAGACGCCTTTGCACGCGCCTGGTTCAAACTGACTCATCGTGATATGGGTCCAAAAGCACGCTATATTGGCGATGAGGTGCCAGACGAAGACCTCATCTGGCAAGATCCGATCCCGGCGGTTGATCATCCCTTGGTTGATGCGGCCGATATCGCTAACCTAAAGACAAAGATACAAGCGACAGGATTGAGTAATCAGGACTTGATCTCGGTTGCCTGGTGCTCGGCTTCGACCTATCGGAACTCAGACAAACGCGGAGGTGCCAACGGAGCACGCATCCGTTTCGCGCCGCAGAACGGTTGGGAGGCGCATGAACCGGAGAAACTGGATCGGGTTTTGTCATCCCTCGAGTCCGTTCGGACGGATTTCAATACATCAGCAACCGGTGGAAAGAAAGTCTCCCTTGCTGACTTGATTGTTCTCGGTGGCTGTGTAGCAATCGAACAGGCCGCGGACGATCTACAGGTTCCCTTCACTCCCGGACGAATGGACGCCCATGCGGATCAAACCGATGCGGACAGTTTTGATGTCCTGGAACCACAGGCCGATGGGTTTCGAAATTTTCAGAAAACACAATTCTCGATCTCACCAGAAGAACTGCTTTTGGACCGGGCGCAACTTCTGGGCTTGACGGCCCCGGAGATGACCGTCATCATCGGAGGACTCCGGAGCTTGAACGCCAATCACGAGGGCCGGTCACTGGGCGTGTTAACACACGCTCCGGGGAAGCTCAGCAATGACTTTTTTGTCCATCTTCTGGACATGAATATTCACTGGACGCCATCCTCGAACGATCCTGATATCTTCGAGGGCCGCAGACGTACAGATCCAAATTCTGATGCACTCTGGACAGCCACCCGTGTTGATCTGATTTTCGGTTCCAATTCTCAACTACGCGCGCTCTCGGAAGTCTATGCATCAAGTGAGAATGTTGAGAAGTTCAAGGTGGATTTTGTCAAGGCCTGGACAAAGGTAATGAACGCTGATCGGTTTGATCTCGTCTAAGTCTCCGCGATAGATCGGGCGGGTGTATCGATATGCGACACACCCGCATACTCCGGAATAGCGGACGCCAAAAACGTCTGGATCACCAGTACACCAAAAAAATCAAGCATGACCACACGTATAAACCGTTTCGGCTTCACTCTGTCGACCGGTGTCTCGGACCGCTCGTACGGCGTTCCGGTCACCAAATTCGCTGGTTTACCGGCTTCGGTAATTAGTCGCGCCCGACATGTTCTTGTAAACCTTGAGCAACGCCGACCCTCCGAAGTTGATTCCGTCGGGGAGATTACCGGCGACTTACCTTCGTTTTCAGATCAGGAATCATACCCTGCTGGCGCAGAATCGGCGATTGAGACGTTGCTGAGAGATATTCGCACAGACGAACTCAGTCCCAGAGAAGCCCTTCAGATCCTCTACAAGTTGAAAGGATCCGTCCCGAATTAGCATTCGGCACTTTTCTATTGACGACGTCCTCGGTACGAAAATCGGCAGCGCCCGGTTGTCTAACTTCAGCCATGTTGACATCGACACACAATAATTTCGTCTAATCGAAAAAATTAAGAAAAATAAGGGCTTTCGCTATTATCGTCAGGAAATCTTTTCTTATTTCCGCAAAAATTGTGGTTGATGCCTAACTGCAGGAAAAAACCTGATGAACTGCCAGTCAGTCTCGCTCCCGCCGCAAAATGCAGGTCAGCCGGCATCATTTTGAGGCGAGAAAAAAGGTCCTGATGTCAAGATTTCTGAACTTGATAAATCTAGCGGGGGTATTAATGTTCACCAAAACCATTGTCTTGAGACGCTTGGACGATATTGCTGAACTGCAAACTTCCTTGTCATCATTCGAAATCAGGATAGACTCTACATGACGTGACATCTATTGAGTACCGAAGCATCATGAGAGTAAGTTTGGAGTTCCCGCTAGGATAACGATATCTCGCTAGCACAAGGGCAAGCGTAGAGTATTTGACTCACCTGCCGGGCAAAGATTGCTCAGCGGTTGCATTCAATATCGTTTGTTGTGTTTGCTAGAAACGGTTATCCATTTAAGAGACGGCTCCAAGCCTTCGGTTCGACTGTCGTTGCCCCTTTTGTGCTTGTCGTATCATGGAGAGGGTTGAAGTGCCTCCTTTTACACGTCTAACGAAAGCTGCTGCTGATCGAAAAAAGCACCAGTTTAGCGTCTTACCTACCATCACGGCATCGTACGAAAGGCTCACCGTGGTGGGCTTATGTGTAGCTTTATTGATGCTGACTCTCTGGACTTTTTTCGGAGAAGTAGAATATCGGGTCAAGTTCCAAGGGGTATTGATTAAGTCTGGGGAGCGATACGAGGTTATTTCTCTTGAGACTGGTTTTTTGACCCATGTGGCGATGTCCGACGGGCAGCTTATTTCAGCTGGCGAGGAACTTGCTAGACTAAGTCTGCCCGACCTTGATCGCAAAATTGCACTCTTACGGAAGGAATACAATTTCTCTCGTGACGAACACTCCGAAGCAATGGTCGACTCACCAGTTCCACCCTTTGATCTAACGGCATTGGCGGCGGCCATGTCGGCTCTTGAAGTTCAGCGGAGCGTCCGTTCCATAATTATCGCGCCAACCAACGGCGAGGTCATGACGGCTCACGTGGAAACCGGTGACTTTGTCGCAGCTGGTACGTCTGTTGCGCGCATTCGCAGGACAACAACCGAAGATGGTGGTGAGGACTCAATTCAGGCAGTTTTCGCCGTTGCTCCGGCAACTGCAGAGAGACTGTTAATGGGTTCATCTGCCAGTATAGAGGTTGAAGTGAATGGAACCCCGCATAATGTGCCCGGAACGGTGACTTTGATCAGCAAAACCTCTTTTCCAGAATGGCTCGTAAGCCTTTTGCCTGCAACCAGCATTGGTGCTTACCGAGTTAGTGTCGAGCTAAAGAATACACTGGATCCGGATATCGTTCACGGCAAAGAATGCGTTGTTCGGATCCTGGTTGACGAAGGGACGCCATTTTCAATTCTCTTGCGCGGGTTGGTGTGAATGAAGCTTCTGGGTAGACTCGGACTGACACTTCCGTCGAATAAGAAAAGCAATGCGCCCAAGCCGCGACTCAAGAAAACGCCGCTCGTGCTGCAAATGTGTTCAACCGAGTGCGGTGCAGCATGCATTGGCATCATTCTAGGATATTACGGTCGCTGGGTGTCCCTGAATGAACTTAGAGCAGTTTGCGGGGTGAGCCGTGACGGTTCAGACGCCGCCGGGCTTAAACGAGCCGCAACTCAATACGGTCTTGATTTTACCGCTCGGTCAGTTCTACCGCGCCATCTTTATTCAATGCCCTTGCCGATGATAATTTTCTGGGAGTGGAATCATTTTCTGGTCCTCGAGGGTTTTGACAAGAAGCGCGCATTTCTCAATGACCCGGCCTTTGGTCGAAGGATCGTTGAGTTGGATGAATTTGCGAAGAGATTTTCTGGCATCGCTTTGGAATTGAAGCCCTCGGGAAATTTCCGCCCCGGGGGCGAACGACCAAATATCCAATCCCGGCTGCCGCTATGGTTGGCGGGTAGCGGAACGACGCTTGCTTACCTGCTAGCTTGCACGCTGCTACTGGCACTCACTTTGCTTGCCTTACCCATATCGCTCGGTTTGTTCGTTGATGTTGTTGTCCAAAGCGAGCAGAGTTGGGTGACAGCGATGTCCCTATCGTTGTTCGCGTTAGCAGGTTTAGCGTATCTGTTAAGTTGGCTGCGACAGCGCTGCCTAACTCGCTTATCAGTCTCAATGTCGACTTTCGTGGGAGACCAGTGCGTTTCGCAGCTCTTGAAACTACCATTACACTATTTCAGTCTGCGTTTAACCGGCGATTTGACCGACCGTATCACCTCCATCGATACCATTGGGAGAGGTCTACAAACGCACCTCATTGAGTCTGCTCTCGACTTAGTTGTCGGCACTGTTTTTTTTATCACGCTATTTCTATACAACGAATTGATCGCGACCGCTGTCGGCGGGTTAACCGTGTTGAACTTAGGTATTGCGTGGATAATACGCCGCGTCACGCGCGATGATGAGCACACGCTACGACGCGAGCAAGGAATGTTAATCGGCCTCGGCATGCTGATGTTACATCGTAGCCATAATTTGCGGATGACAGCTTCTGACGAAGATTTTTTTTCGCAATGGGGTGGGCAACAAGCGCGCGAATTGTCGGCTCGCCAAAAAGTCCGTCAGGTCAATCAGTTTTCCCAAGCACTCAACCTCTTTCTAACCTCAATCATTCATATGGCGGTGCTTGGTATCGGTGCCCTCCAGATCACCGCAGATAATCTAAGCTTGGGAGCCCTAGCGGCAATTTATCTCATCATGGGAATGTTTCTGACATCAATCCAGAAATTCTTCTTTCTGACCGAAAGCAGACAGACTCTTGCAAGTGAATTACAGCGACTCGACGATATTTTGGACGCTGAGATTGATGAACGATTTGTCGGCCGATCGCAAACGTCGACCACAGCGGTAACAATGAACGGACGACTGCGCTTGAGTGGACATGTGAGATTGCGCAATGTCACATTCGGTTACGATCCCGGTCGCGAACCTCTTATCAAAGATTTTAACCTAACAATTAAACCTGGCCAAAGGGTCGCGATCGTTGGCTCTAGTGGGTCTGGCAAATCAACCCTCGCCGCCCTTGTGTCGGGAGCGTTCAAACCTTGGACAGGTGAGATTCTTTTTGATCACCAATTGCGCGAGAATATTCCGGTTGAGGTTGTGGGAAGGTCAATTTCGGCAGTTAATCAACAGCCAACAATCTTTGCAGGCTCAATACGCGACAACATAACCTTGTGGAATTCCTCTATTCCAGATGAAGCCTTGATAACCGCGGCGCGCGACGCGTGCATCCACGATCAAATCTCGGCTCGGCCAGAGGGCTACGCAACGATCGTCGATGAAGACGGCGGCAACTTCAGTGGCGGGGAGTGTCAAAGATTGGAAATCGCCCGGGCCTTGGTTGGAAATCCAAGTGTTCTGATTCTAGATGAAGCAACGAGCGCCCTTGACGCAGAAACTGAGCAGGCCGTTGATGAATCGCTAAGGCGGCGCGGTGTCAGCACACTTATCATCGCCCATCGAATAAGCGCGCTCCGTGATTGCGACCAGATTGTCGTTTTGGATCAAGCCGGTGTCGTACAACAGGGGATGCATCAGGAATTGATGCGCGACACCGCCGGACTCTATTATCAACTCGTTCAGATGAATCAATAATTCATATGAACCAAGAATATGAACCCGCAATGATTTCGATGTCGGAACGGATTAACGAGATTGGGCGTGAGATTTCCTGTGCCGGAAACGCGCCTCTCGCCCTGGACGCCACAGGGCAAGCTTGGTATATTGAGTCAGGGTCCGTCGACATTTTTCTTGTCGAATGCATTGACGGGGTCGAACAAACAGCGCCGAAACATCTTGTGCGTACGCAAGCGGCACATCTGTTTCCAAGTGTCAAACCGCACGTAGCCGAAACCACCCTCCAACTTATTGCCAAAGGCCTCCCTCATTCGGTCGTCAAACAGGTGTCCTTGAGCGAACTTGCACGACTAGCACCCGTGCCGACTGAAGAATTGATTGACGCTTGGATCCTTGATCTGACCCACGCATTTTCCAAAGACTTTTTCGATCAGCCCCTTCCGGACTTGCGCATCGAAATGAATGCCAAAGCTGATTTGGTTGGCCACACGATTTCGACTCGCCGTGGCGTTATTTGGCTTGATATTCACACTGACTCCTCTGACCGAGGCTTGTTTATGGGTGTTGTGGATGCGGCCGAATACAAGATTGGTGATGGCGAGGTCGCGAACCCCCTGCCACTTACGCCCGATAGTTGGTTGGAGTTTTCATCATCGCGGTTAATTCCTGATACGTCTTCTTCGGCTCAATTGATCAAATCAAATCGGTTGTTACCGGCACTAGAAGCCTTCCATGATCTGGTACTATCGACCGAACGACTCAATCGTGTGTTCGCAACCGCAGACCAAACCAATGTCGAACGAGAAAGTTCGTTTACTCGCCGAAGCGATGAGAATGAGGCACGCGACCGACTGCTGGGAGTGTCGACTTCCCGAAGCGATGATGACACCAGCGGACGCCAATCGCCACTTAAACGGACTCTCGACGAAATTGGAAATTACGAGGGTATCACTTTTCAATGGCCAGAGAACCGTCAGGACCCGTCAAGAGAGCCGGATCTCTCTAGCATCCTCATGCTGTCCGGGGTTCGGAGACGAAGCGTTTGGTTGAGTGGCATTAAACGTTGGTGGGTTGGCGATAGCGGCGCGATGCTAGGCTACAGTCTGAAGGACAATTCTCCGCTGGCTCTCATTCCCAGTGGCTCCGGCCGGTATTGCTCTATACACCCCACGACTGGAGAGAAAACAGCTATCGACGAGGAACAGAACAAGACTGTTGGAAATTTAGCCTATCAATTCTATCGACCCTTTAGTCAAGCGGCGAATGGTTCTGCCGAGTTGGGGGAAATGGCGCGCCCCAACCTCAGTGCGCCACTCGTGAAATTTCTCCTTATGGGGCTGGTCAGCAACTTCCTTTTCATATTGCCCGTGGTCGCATTTTGGTTGATTGCTACCTTTATTCTTCCCAGCGGCGAAAATGATCTGCTCACTCCATTGATCTTTGGCTTGCTATTATACTCGCTCTTTGCCGTCTTTGCCTATGTCCTCCAAGGGATGGCAATGATGCGGATTGAGGCGCGATTTACGACCCGCGTAGAAGCAGCTTTCTGGGATCGTTTGCTCAAACTCCCGATAGATTTTCTCAAGCAATACTCCTCGGCAGATCGTGCCATGCGGGGTTTGGCGTTTCAACGGCTGCGCGACAATACCCAATGGGTGGCGAGCGAAAATGTACTCTCTGTGATCTTTGCATTGCTGATGCTTTCTGTGCTTTTGGTTATTGATGCTACTCTAGGTCTCGTGGTGCTCATCGTTGGGGGTCTTGCGCTGACACTCACAATTTTGCTCGGAATACGGCAAATCCGGCCTTATGATCAATCTGTTCGCATCTCGAATCGGATTGTTGGATCGTTGTTCCAAATCATCAATGGAATCGGCAAGCTTCGTGTTGAGGGTGCCGAGGGTTCTGCGTACGCAGTCTGGGCGCGAGACTACAAGGCCCAAAAACGTGCGGAACTTGATCTGGGAATGTGGGAAGCGCACTTGAAGGCGTTCGGCACAGCACTGCCCTTGATCGGTGCTGCCGCCTTGATAGGGGGGATCGCGCTGTTTCACCGTGATAATCTCAACACCGGCGACTTCATATTGATTTTTTTTACGTTCCTACTGTTTTTGTCGAGTATCACTCGCTTAGGTAACGAGTTTAGAGCGATTATGATCGTCAAGCCGGAACTTGATCGAATCGCGCCTTTCCTTTCGGCAAAAACTGAAGAATATGTTGGCCAAGAGCCGGTCGAGCAATTGAATGGCAAGATTTCATTTGACCGTGTGTCATTTCGCTATTCTGATGACGGTCCATTAATTCTTGACAATGTGTCACTGCATGCGAATAGCGGCGAGATGATCGCGATCGCTGGTCACTCGGGGGCCGGAAAAAGTACGTTGTTTCGACTGTTGCTCGGTCTAAATTTGCCGACTTCTGGTACGATATTGTTTGACGGTCGCGATTTGCGACAACTCAGTGTTCGACAATTGCGCGAAAAAATCGGTACCGTCCCTCAGCATTCGGGCCTCTCACCTGAAAATATCTGGGATAATATCAGTGCCGGACATGATGATATTTCTGCAAGAGAGATTTTACGTGCTGCTCAGGTAGCAGACATTGATGACGCAATCATGCGTATGCCAATGCAAATGTTGACTTGCGTTGGCAATCATCAAAATGTTCTCTCGGGCGGTGAAGTACAACGCCTCACCATCGCCCGTGCGGTTTGCCGCTCGCCGCGAATTTTACTCTTAGATGAAGCAACGAACGCGCTCGACAACAGGAGTCAGGCTCGCGTCATGGAGAACTTAGCAAAGTTGCCTATGACTCAGGTTGTGATTGCTCATCGCTTGTCAACTTTAAAGCAAGCTGATCGCATTTATGTGCTGCAGAAAGGGCGGATCGTTGAAGAGGGGACTTATGACGAACTTATCGGTAGCGACGGCGTTTTTTGTGATCTGGTTCGTCGGCAAGAACTTTAGTTCCACAATTTATGTGTAGGGACAGGAATCAGCCCCAATGCGCATTTAATCAATAATGGAAACAATTCGACGCATTAACTCGGCGGGGGTGGCTAAAATGAGTCACTTGATGAGTGGCAGTCACAGTCCATGATATGACGATGACGACGAAAGCGGGCGTCGTAGTTATTGGTGGTGGTATCTCTGGACTCACGGCAACGTATAGACTGCAAAAGCTTGGTTTCCGCGTCTTATTGTTGGAACAGCAAGAGCAAGCTGGCGGACGAGCTCAAAGTCTCGAATTGAGCGACTTTTCGATCAACCTTGGTGCCAATCATTTTCTCGAGTCGCATCATACTGCAACGAAGTTTTCGGCTGAAATCGGCGTGCCGTTACGGCGTACACCCTTGCCGATCCATAGCGGAGTATACCGGAATGGTCGTATTCATGGCCTGTATGGGGGAGAAAAATTCGGCAATCTTTTGCGAACCGTTTATTCGTTGTTACCGTTTCGTTTACTATCGCCGAAGGGATGTACCGAACTCATTAAACTCGTCAAGATGCTTCAGTTGCATCACGCTGACCTTAACCGCGATGACTGTATGCAAGGGCGTTGTTTCGACGTTGGTCAGAATGTTCAAGAGTTTTTTGAGCAAAAAATCGGTACTGATGCTCTCGATTGGCTCTTTAGTCCTGGTTTGTTGGGTTACTGTTTCGCTCAACCTGAAAAAATCGGGGCGGCGACAGCCCTAACCGTACTCTGGCAATCTGGGCTAAATGGTAAAGCTTGGCCTTGTCTGCCCGAGGGCGGTATCGACACGTTTGTGCACAAGCTCGTTGGGTTCTGCGGAAAATTGCTGCGTGTGAAGGCGCGTGTGATCGGAATTGATTTGGCTGAAGACAATCGTTGGCAGGTTGTCACCGAAAACCAAACGTACACTGCCAGCGCTGTGGTTTGCGCCACTACGGCGACAGAAGCGGCTAAAATTGTGTCCCTCTTGCCACCCGCCCTTCGCACTGCGTTGGAAAGAATAACCTACTCAAAGTGCTGTCGGGCTTTTTTTGCGATGGACACAAGCCCGATTCCCAAAGACTGGTATGCTATTGGTATTCCGCCGCGTGTCGGATCAATATTGGCAGGAATAAGTGACTCTGCGATCATAGCACCCGAAATTTCCCCCGAACGAGGCTGCGTAATTGATGCCTTGGCGGTTGATGACGCTGCCGATGCGTTGTTTGCCCAAGAAAACAGCGTCGTAACGGATCGACTCTATTCAGAAATGCGCAGGTTTTTTCCCCGAATGGCGCCTTCTGCGAATTGGACATATGTTCACAAATGGCCGCAAGCAATGTGCTTATCGCCAGCGGGGGCTCTACAGAGCTTGGAAGAGGTGTTAAGGAATAGTGCCTATCGCCCTTCGGGGTTGTTTTTTGCCGGCGATTATCTGGGAATACCATCGCTCAATACCGCAATTCGTAGCGGTTTAGAGGCTGCCAATGATTGTAAGCAGTATCTGAGTCTACAGTATTCATCCGGAGACGATTAAAATTTGGCAGGATGGGTCAATGGGCAAAAAAGATTGCGAAGGGGTTCGGTACAGCGCTTTGATCTGGACTTCAGGTTAGCGCCATGTTTGTGCGCTTTCGCTCCGCAGTCAACACACGCGACACAGCGCGCAGCCTATCTTGCCAAATAAGCCTCTCCTGATCCAAAACCAAGTCAGATATCGTTCGGTCAACACAAACATATTACCAACTTTCAACTGAACGTTTACTGTTGTCCTGCAAGATTTTCATTTACGTGCAGCTATGGCTGTGCTACTTTGGTCGTCGCCGTATGTAATTCAGTTCCCGAAAATATGGCGAATTTGGGATTAAAAAATTTGCTGGACGAGGTTGACATACCTCTCAAAAATATCAAAATCACGTGTATCGGTTGTGACTATGCTTTTGAAGTTCGCCTCATTCGAAGCCTCATTTAACATAAGTTACGGTCATAAACCTGTTTTTTATAGGAAGGAAAAAGTCTAATGGATTGGCAATCAATTGCAGAATCTCCCATTCAAACTGGGGAAGATCTGCGTCGGCAATTGACTGATAAAGCGATTGCGGACAGTGGGTTTCGTGAGCGTCTGCTCGCAGACCCGAAGAATGCAATCAACGCTGAACTGGGAGTTGAGCTCCCTGATGACGTGAATGTCGAAGTTCACGAAAGTAGCGCATCCACGCTGCACTTGGCACTTCCAGTCAGCGAAGTCAGTGAAGAGCAACTTGAACAGATCGCTGCTGGTCGCTGCTGTTGCTAAGCACGATATGAGATTTCCGGTATTCCCAATATACTGATTGGGAACATCGGAACATCGGTCCCGCGTCGTTCCTTTAAGCCGACAATTTATCTGGCGATGTCAGATAGCAGTACATTGCTCAAGCCCGTGAGTGGCGATAGCAGACCCGCTGCGGTCGGCTATGATGATGTTACATTTTTTGCAGCTCTCCCTTACTTTCTGTCGATACTGATTTTTCCGTTTATTTTTGCGAGTGCTTCGCTCGGTAGTTGGTGGCTCACAGGGCCGTTTATCTTTCTCTGGATAATTGACTATTGTGAAGCGGCACTGGGGACGGACGAACGGAATTTCGACCCCCATGACAGCAGTAGTCAGATTTTCTGGTACAGTTTCGCCGTATGGTCGTGGGTTGCGCTCTATCCATTCGCGCTCATTTTCGCCCTTTGCCAAGTTTTTTGGGCCGATCACCTCGCACTTTGGGAAGCTATATTGGTCATTCTGGCATTGGGTGGGATGGCTCGACTCACGCTGAACGTCGGGCACGACATGATGCACCGTGGTACCGTACTGGAACGTCGGATCGGTGAAATCGTCATGGCCTCGGTTTCTTTTCCCCAAGAAGTGACTGAACACGTTTGTGTACATCATGCACACATTGGCACACCCAAAGATGCTGTGTCGGCCTATAAGGGACAAAGCTTTTGGAACTATCTCCCGCAATCTGTATTTCGCAGTTATCACGACACATGGGCGTTTGAGCGTGACCGCTTGGCGCGCCGCGGATTGCCTGTTTGGCATCGTTCAAATCCCGTATGGCGTTATCTCTTGGAAACTCTTCTGTGGTACGGCTTGGCGTATCTGATCGGAGGGATGCTCGGTGTGTTCGTATTTCTCTCGATTTGCATGATGGGAATTTTTCAAGTCCGCATGGTTGATTACATTCAGCATTACGGGCTGCAACGGGTAAGGCTTTCGAACGGACGCTATGAACGGGTTGCTCCGCGTCATTCATGGAGCATTGCATTCAAACTCACGAATTGGTTCTATTTTAATGCGCAACGCCACGCGGACCACCATATGGCCGCAACGAGGCTCTACCCGTTATTGCAATATTCTGGCCCGGAGGAGGCTCCACAACTTCCGGGTAGTTATTCTGAACTAGGCGGTCTTGTTTTCTTCCCCAAACGCTGGTCCAAAAGGATGGATCCTCTCGTTGATCAGTGGCGTAAAAAATTCTACCCAGAAATTCATAACTGGGAGGCTTACGATAGTGTTGCCTATCGTGCTAAACCTGACGCTTTTGAGGTCATTGATGAAATTTACCGCTTGGCACCGCCGCTCGCGAAATGGATAAATCGTAATCCTGAACTTCTTGACGAGGCTGATAAGGCAGAATTCACTGATCTCGACTTGCCTCAAGGGTTTGGACCAGACCCACAGTTTGAAGCTCTGGCACGACGCGGTTTGGCGCGCGTCTACTGGACCCATGAATTGCAAGTGGACGATATGCAGTTGGCCATTATTGATGACCCGGCGCGAAGCACCAGCGAAGTAATCGACTGCGCGAGAACTTGGAGCAACGCAAAAACTTTCCAAATTTGCCTTCATGTCCTTCGAGGTAACTTATCGCCTCTTGAGGCAAGTATTGCTCTCTCGAACATTTCAGAAGCATCCCTTCGCGTTACCTTGCAGGCGGCAGTGGCCGATGCAAATTTTAGGCATCGTAACGCCGTTGCTGTTGCATTGAGCACTCAAAATAGTTACGGATTCTCGTTTTTGCAGTCGCGTATATCGCCCGTATTTTTCTATCAAAATGGTGCGAGCAGGAGCCAGACTCTGAGTGCACAGAAACTACTTGATGCGCTAAGAGATTTAACGCGTAGAAACTTGCTGTTCACCGAATTTGACCGCGATATGCCACCTCAAATTCTTTACCAGTTGCATGACACCAACGGCGATGTAACTTTTGATGGAATGAATTGTGAGCCAAGCGACATGTTTGATGCGCGAATTATTTTTTCCTTTCCACAAACAGAAATCGCAGAGCAATTCGGAAAGGCAAAGATTGAACTATCGCGAGAGAGTATGGCCTATGAAGATATTCTATCGCGGTTAGAAAAGGCTATTGACATAGACAGCGGCGTTGACCGCTTAGATTTTGATCGATGTGCGAAATTGAGCGAGAATTTTGCGCGGATTGCTCGCCTTCTTCAAATCAAGTGCGCCGGGGAAGTTCCAGACATTCTCGCCAAGAATCCAATTGATACCTTTACGATGGCCTGTAAACACGGTGTGATTAATTCTGATACCGCCTCGCGATGGGTTTCTGACGCCGAGTTTTCTGCCAACCTCACCGGCGTTTTGGCAATGATTGTCGGCACTGATGACGTTTATTCGGTGACCGATGAACAACAGATTCTTATCGCGCAAGCTAGCGATATAAGTGATTTTGGCACAGTTAATTTAAGGTTGGAAGAGATTAAAAAAACCTGGCGCACCCGTGTAGAGGGACTTTTTGACTGATTAGATGACGAACTCTTGTCGGAGATGTGCCCAATATTTTTCACACCAACAACATATGTTCACCGAGGTTTTGAAAGATTGGGTCTATCAAAGGATCTTGCATTATGCACTCAGGAATGAAAACGGCGGCTCTTAATCAATACAAGCCGAACCAAGCTGCAATCAAGCGATGAACGCACCAGCGAGAGTTACCCTAAAGACTGACGTGGACAACGGGTTGATCAAGCGACCAGCCCTTTTGCCGAATTTTATCGTTCAAAACTTAGATAATAATCAGTCATTTCTTGTTTCCGAGACAGCAAATACTTTGCTCCACGGAGCGATATACCCCGACCTCTTGCCGATATTGGACGGCGCTCATACCCGCGAGGAAGTCATTGCGCAACTTGCTGATCGACATTCTGCGGCGAGTGTCAGTGCGGCTTTGCAGACACTAATGACCAAAGGGTATCTTATATCGGCAGACTACGATATGGATATCGGTTCGGCAGCCTTTTGGACTTCGCTCGGTGCCTCCCCGAGCTTTGTTGAGGAAAGACTCTCCAAAAACGCGATCAAGATTCATAATGATAACGTCGGTCTCAAACGCGCCCTTGCGACATTTGGTGTTACTACGCTCACCGAGCGAGATTGTGATGCAACTCTCACAGTTGTTGTCACGGATGACTATCTGAATGCCGATTTGGCAGAGATTAATGAGTGCCATGTTAAAAAACCAAATCCATGGCTCCTTTTGAATCCCTTTGGATTAAGGCCAATGTTTGGACCGATTTTTGCGACTACTGAGAATAGTCCCTGCTTAGCGTGTTTAAGCTATCGGTTGCGTGGCAATCAAGAGATTCACGATTTCCTGCGTAATGCCACTGACGGAGCCTGCGAGATTAAACCAATAGCGACGGTAAAACCTAGCGTGCAGTCGGTATGTGGACTCGCCGCAACAGAAATCGTCAAATGGTTGGTATTAGAAACAACCTCTATCTTGCAACAACATGTCGTCTCGCTTGATGTCCTCAAGATGTCCGTGGCGCATCACCGGGTGACCCGTCGCCCCCAATGTAAAGTCTGCGGTAGCCCTGATCTTTATCGCCCTGACCGAGACATTGCGCCGATTGCCTTTGAAGATAGTCCCATAAGGGTCACAAACAGTGGCGGTTTGCGCTCCGTCGATCCAGAAACTACCCTCAAGCGTTATCGGGACCTTGTTGATCCCATTAGTGGTGTGATTACCTGGCTACGGCGCACTACGCCTGAAGAAAACCAGTGGCTACACGTTCATTGGGCGGGCACCAATATGGCCTTGAAGAATAGGACATTGAATGCCCTGAGGTTGAGCTTAAGGACGAAAAGTGCTGGCAAGGGTAGCACGAGAATACAATCAGAAGCTAGTGCACTATGTGAGGCCATCGAGCGATACAGCGGCGCTTATCACGATGATGAAATTCGGGTAAAGAAGCGATATTGTGAATTTGGGGAGGTCGAGGGACGTTTTCAAGCAATTAAGCCAAATGAGATCCAACTGTTTAGTGAGACTCAGCTACTAAACGCGTCAACCATTAATTCCCGGGGTGATCCCTATAATGTTGTACCGCCCCACTTCGACCCGGAAGAAGAAATCGATTGGTCACCAGTCTGGTCACTTACCCACAATTGTCCGCGCTACCTCCCAACTGCGCTCTTGTACTACGGCAAGACCGTGCGAAATTTCTGCGATGCACAATTGGTGGCTGACTCGAATGGCTGCGCGGCGGGCAATACATTTGAAGAGGCCATTTTACAGGGGCTCCTCGAGCTTGTTGAGCGCGACGCCTTTGCGGTATGGTGGTATAATCGTCTTCGGGTTCCAAGGGTCGATTTCGAGTCATTCGCCGACCCCTACCTTGAAAAAGCCCTAGCATATTATCGATCTCTGAATCGCGAGCTATGGGTTCTAGATCTTACGCATGATCTCAAAATTCCGACATTTGTTGCGTTGTCACGGCGTTTCGACAAATCTGAGGAGGATATCATTTATGGCTCGGGGGCACATTTTGATGCAAGAGTCGCAATTTTGCGTGCGATTTGTGAACTGAATCAATTCTTGAATTGGGTTCAAGCTGCCGAGCCCGGTGGTGCTGGATACGTTGTAACCGACCCACAATGCTTGACGTGGTGGAAAACCGCGACCGTCGAAAATCAGCCGTATCTACAGGCAGCCGACAGCAGTATTCGTGACTCTGATAGTTATCCAATCCTCGAAGTCGAGAATATCAAGAATATTTTGCTGCGCTTTCAAGAAACTCTTGACAACAAGGACCTGGAGTTACTCGTCCTCAATCAAACGCGACCCGATATAAATATGCCCGTCGTGCGGGTGATCGTGCCAGGAATGCGTCACTATTGGCCTCGCTTCGCGGCGGGCCGTCTCTTTGACGTTCCAGTTGGGGGGGGGCAAATTAGCTCCTCACTTTCAGAGGAAGAACTAAATCCTCAAGCGGTCATTGGCTGACCCGATAAAGAACATCTCAAGAATTGATAACTGATAAGGGCTTCAGAAGCACCGGACGGACAATGGAATTACACGAAAATTGGATTTACACTGAGAAGACCATCCAGCCAATTGCTGAGACGATGGGGCATTTATTGGCGCGCATTCGCTCGCAATTTGCAACGAATTTATTGGATACAAAGAATCTGCACAAAATCTTTGACCGTGCGAGTGAGTCTCCTGTCACGATGGCCGCGTTTCCGTTTGGGCTTGAAATTCCGTTGCACGATCCGCGACCGCGGGCAGACTTTGGAGTTTCCCTCGTTGGTAATAGTCTGACCTCTGACATTTATCAGGCTCGAAGCAAGTTAGATGCTGCCAATCAATCAATTCAAGCACTGGGCTGGTTGCTAAATAAGACCGCCGCTGAGGACTCGAATCTTAGACGGATTGTTGGTCAAAAAATGATGCTTGAGTACGATATCGACGAAGAAAAATCGAAAGTGGCAACGAACCCGGGCATCTTTCTCTATCCAATTGACGATATTTTAGCGGGCAACAGTGATCGATTCGATGCCGTAAAGGAAGTCTATGATGCTTTGACATATGCCGGTGGTTGGGACGCAAGCGAACCTGAACTTGCCCATCTAAAGACGCTATACGAAAGACTCCCGCCAACTCAATGTATTAAGGCGGTCGGCACCTTCCCCTCTCGGCGGCGCCTTACTCGGATTGCCGCGACAGGCTTTACCCACTCAAATGAAGTTGCCGAATTTTTGCAAAAGCTCGGCTGGTCGGGCGACACCGTCAAAATATCCGAATGGATAAAATTGTTTGAGGCGAAACGAGCATTCACCTATCTCGGCTTACACTTTGATATCACTCCTGATGGTATCGGTACCACTTTGGGATTGAGTTTCTTTGCAAAGCAGAGTGAATGGCTGAAGGACATACAGTCTTGGGTACCACTCATTGAGGGAATTGATGCGTGCCAATTTGCTCAATCTCACAAACTAACTGAACTTGTGCGGTGGGCGACCGGTTCAACGACCTTGATGTTGGGCAACTCAAACCTGTTACTCGTTCGTGGCATTCATCACATCAAATTGACTGTTACCGATGGGGAAGTTGATGGGGCGAAAGCTTATGTTTTCTTTCTTATGATGACAGTGCCACGATAGATAATACCAAAACCCCTAAGTTTTGACTCGTTCACGTTTTGTTCCTTTTTTTGAATCAGATGTGGCCGGAAGGTGAACCGCTCGATATGGTGTGAGGTGTGAACAATCATACCAAAGGAGCGAGAGATGACCGCACCGGTCCCGATCACCTTCACCGGCCACACGTCCGAAGACCTACACCGTTTCGCCCGGGAATGCAAAGGCGTCCGTCAGGCGCTGCAAGTGCACGCCATTGCCATGCTTCTTGATGAAGCCTCGCGCTCCTGATCCTCGACGGGGCCAGATGGCATCGCTCCAAGGACCTGGCCCATCTTTAACATTTTGCAAAAAAGATCTTTTAAAAACAAATAGTTAGAAAA
>JAPORU010000014.1 GCA_026710045.1 Aestuariivita sp.
CCGGCAAAGCGCAAGTGGGGGTGGAAGAGGGGCTCTTCCGGTGGAGGGAACAGCAGAGGGCGCAGCCTCCGGCGGAGGGAACAGCAGAGGGCGCAGCCTCCGGCGGAGGGCGACAGGGTCCGTCCGAAGACACTGTTGAACCTTGGCCGCACGTTCTCCATTGCATAGGAGGACGGGCGGCTGGTGTGTCCGCGCGTCGACGAGTTGATGACGCACCCGGCGACACTCAATGTCATGACGCGTTTCGCCGCAATCGAGACGTCTGAGGGCATGCGGCACGGCGGATTGCCAAACGCCGGCGGGAGCGCCGGGAGCACCGATCGGAGACACCGGACGGGGAGAGGGTCACCGGGAGAGGGTCACCGGGAGAGGGTCGCTCTCCATTCCTTCCCGAACAGCCCGGAATAGCGCGGCGCGCCCTGTCCAGATCGGACGGCATCGCGCAGGCGGCGATCGAGACGCTCGAACCCGGCGCTCAAGTTGCTGGATCTTCCCGATCCGATCTTCCCAATCAACTGTGTGCGCCTGGTCGCAACAAACGGCAGCCGGGCTGTGCGTTGACCGGTTGAAGGCCAACAGCACGGGGAGGAGGACGCAAGCCGGGGCAGGGGATGGAGCGGGAGAGGTTGTGGCGCCCTGAGCGACAGGGCTCTCTATCGGGCGTCCGATCCACTCTTCATGCACAAGACGGCATTGGACGATCACAGGATCTGTGCGCAATACGGCACGCCCGAATGCCGACCCGGCCGCAATCGATCACGCGATGCCGATCGCACCCCCGGCCCGGAACCTGCGTAAGACTGTCATCTGAGACTGCTTGAATCCGCCGACAAGCGGTCGCCCAAAAATCCCCAAAATCCAGGTTTGGTGTACCACTACATTGTTTAAGACATTGAATGGAAAGACTTTTTTCACAAGATGTTAAAGATGGGATAGGTTTTTAAAATGGTCGATTTATAACGGTTTTTTGACCCAATGTTAAACTTAGGAGAGGGATGGCCGCTTGACTGTCATGCAACGAGGTGGTTGACAACAGACAACGGATTGGAATATCCTCGTATGCCGCATCACTGTGCCGCTTGTCACCTTGCCCTTTCACGGTGTGACCTTTGGCCTTGCGTTTCACACCAATATCACAGGCCGTCGGCAAAGCGTTGATCATCTCCTTGAGAGACAAAGGGCCGCTCAACGGTTGAGCCAATCGCGTCGGCTTTGGGGGACGTTCCCCGCCTTTCCGAGGGCGTCCACGTTTCTTGCTTTTCTGTTTCGGTGAGGCCGTCTTCTTCACAGGTGTCTTCCGCGCCTCACTCGCCGTCGAATCATGCGACAGGTGGCCAACAAGGGTCTCGGCATAAGCGCCTTAAATGAGGGCTGTGTGCATCGTCTCCGGCAAAGAGGTCTCTGCAAACCCGGCAAACGCCCGCAAAAACGTCGATTCACTGGGAAGAACTGAGACCCGCTCCCAACCACACAAAACGTCGCAACGTCGGGTCACACGGCAACCGATCCATTCAATCTCGGGTCGTGGGCATAGTCCAGATAAGCATAGTCCAGATAGCCTTGGCAATAAAGGAACGCGCCAACGCATATTGATCTTTTTGCGGGCGTCCGGGACTCGAGCGATGGCTTTGGAAAAACGTTTCGACTGGTTGCAGATCAAGCGCAGCAACAAAACGCTGGTGCTTATCGTTCAACGGGCCGAGCTCAGTACGTCATGTCGGAAATAATTCCCCTTGGAAGCGATTCCAGATATGTGACAAGGTTGCTGATCAGGGCATGCTTCACATTCTTCTATATTGTTGTGGTTTCTTTTTTCATATATGAAGATGTGCGACATGTCCATTTTGCTTTTCAAAAAAATGCCCGAAAACGGAAAAAATTCGCTTAAATGTAGCGTTTTGCAAGTACCTCGGAATATCAGTGATTTATTCTAAAAATAATTCTTGGAAACTACCTAGATGACAAAAGAGCGTGTGTTAAGCATCCCAGAAGAAATCGTGTTGATGCTTCTTAATGAACAGACCGGATATTTTTATTTGGTTGAAGGTTGGACTTTGAATTGCGTTATGGCCGGTGCGGCGCTCGCTGATTTGTCACTACGGTCACGGATTGATACAGATGAAGAATCCCTTATATTGATTGACTCCTCGAAAACGAATGTGCCCGAACTTGATATTTGCTTGGCAGAAATCGTTAAACAAACTGAGCCCAAGGATACCCAATATTGGATTGAATACTTTTCTGTTTACTCGGAGACTATTATCGATTCATCCCTAAGGCGACTCGTAGACTCGGATATATTGATACGTCATGATGGCGGTTTCTACTCTTTTTCTTCTCCCAAGTTGAAGGCAGATGAAGAAAGTTTAAACCAAGACATCAAAGTACGCATCGAAGAAGTTATCTTCACCGACAACATTCCTAACCCCAGAGACTCCTTGATTGTGGGTCTTCTCAAGGCCTGTGATGTCCTTCGCTTTATCTTTGATCTGGACGAAGAACGAGAAAGCCGAATCGATTCCATTTGCAAAATTGAACTGATCAACCGAAGAATCAGTATGGGCGTTGAGCAAACGATTATTACGCCCTTACAACGGCAGACACCGTTGAGTCGCAATCTACCACAGGTGTATCTTCGAGATATTTTAAAAAATCCACATACGAAAGATGGTAATCTCCCCGCTCTATTTGCAAAGTTTTCGGAAAAATTTGGTCCTGTCTTTGAACTTAATGGGCCCTTTCTCAAGCCAATGACATTTTTGGTGGGAGGAGACATCAATAGATGGGTACACAGAAATGCGCGGATGTACATGACGTCGGGGAACTATTTCCGCCAACTTGAAGTGGCATGTGGAGCACAGAATCTCATTACTTCCGTAGATGGCGCTGATCATTTCAGAATGCGGAAAGTGATGAAAAATGTCTATTCGATCGAGAAATTTGATGAACGGATCAAAGATGTATGTTGGTTAACGCAGAAATTTATGACGGATCAAGGGTGGAGAAAGGGCACGGAAATTAATGTAAAGCGTGATACACGACTGCTGATCAACAAGCAGATGACCAACATTCTTGTAGACACGGATACACAAGACATCTTTGACGAATTGGTCAAATGGAAAGAAAGAGCGTCTAACTGTTATGTAGGACATCTTCTTCCAACCTTCTTTGCTAGAACTCCGGCAATGAAACGGCGATTTAATCTCTTGAACGAGTTTGCACAACGAATTCAACAAAATCACACACCTTTCCAACGTGAAGGGGCCACGCGCGAACTCGCTGATGATTTATATAGTTTGCACAACAGTGACCCACAATTTATGCCTGAACAAAATCTTACCTTTATGCTTGCTGCGGCGCCGGTGCTTCAAAGTATTTATGTCGGCGACCTCTTGGGATTCGCAGTATACGAAATGGCGAAGAACCCACATATCACCGAACAGATTCGAGATGAAGCCAATGTCATCTTTGATTCGAACACATATGGTCAAGACCAAAAATTTTCAGAGATGTCTCACGATGTTACACGACGTTTTCTCATGGAATGCTTACGACTGTATCCTGTCGTTAGTATGCAAGTTCGAAATGTAGCAAATTCATGTGTTGTCGAAAATTTTTCACTACCCCTTGGACAACGTATTCATATTGTTCAAACGGCGCCACACTATATGAGTGAGCATTTTCCAGAACCCTATAAATTCGATATTGATCGTTATTCTGAACCTCGGAATGAGCATAAGCAGTCGGCCTATGCACCCTATGGATTGGGCACACATATTTGTGTCGGAATGAATTGGATGAATTTACAAATGATGGCGTCAATACTTCTGATTGCTTACCACTATGAGTTCAAACCGATTCCAAAGAAACATCATCTAAAAATTAATCCTTTTCCGACACTCTCTGTGACTGAAAAACTAAAAATTGGCATCGCCAATCAGATCCGTGAAATACCCGTTCAGAAATTTCGAGAAATCACGAACACTCAATCACGTTAATGTCAATGATGCTTGGAACGAGTGGCAAGAGCCAGAAGCGAAATACGCGGCGCTGAGGCAATCTACGGCACTTATGCTTGGTAATGCGGGGAAGCGTTGGATTATTGTGTGCGTTACAAGACGCGTTTCAGCGTCCGCTCTTTTTGTCGAATTTCATTAACAATGGGGGAAACAGAAGAAAATCGGCTATTAATGCAATTACGACGGTACAGCCCACCAGCACACCAAGGGTTTGATTGGTTGCCAGTCCCGATACACCAAAAACAAAAAATCCTAATGCGAAAATTAGCGTAGTGGTCAGTAACGGTCGACCAACAAGCTTGAAGGTTGGCAAAATAGCTTCATCCGGTGTCTTACCCTCCGCCCGTGATTTCTGATACTTGGACAAGAGATGGATGGTATCGTCCACCACGATACCGAAAGCAACGGCGGTCACAATGGATGCGGCAATTGTCACAGTTCCGAAGGCATAACCCCAAGCCCCCATTGCCATAATTGCTGGTAGGAAATTCGGTACCAAACTCAGTAGTCCCATGCGCACGCTCTTAAATACAAAGATTAGGAGTAGGGAAACAATGGACATGGCAATAAATGTGCCCATCAGCATCCTTACGATATTCCTCATCACGGAATAAGCACCGACAATGGTTACGCCCGTCGCTCCGCTTGCCATGGCCGGTGCATTTTCTCGCAACCAAACTTGCGCTCTTTCATCAAACTCAATCTGTTCCCGAACTGACATCTTAGTCACTGCGACGGTCATACGGCTCGCCGAACGCTCAAAATTTATGAGGTTATTCATATCACGTCCGATCGGCAGAGAAAATTCATATAGAACCAAATATTGCGCGGCGAGTTCGGAGTTTTCAGGAAGAACGTAGGATCCTGGGACATCACCGTGGAGATTTTGATTAAGGCGCTTCATGATATCGGCAACCGACGTTACATGCGATACCTCTGGCTGATTTCGGAGCCATTCCGCAAAGGAATCGACTTTTTGTAAATACTCCTTGTCTGTGATTCCACCGGTTCGACCAGAATTTAACGAATATTCAAAGGTATCCAGCCCAGCAAAATTTTCAGCGATGAAATCAGCAGATTGTCGTACTTCAGAACTGTTGTCCAGCAGGTCGATATTTGTGTCATTCAATTCAATCCGAGAGATCCCGACCGCACTGACAACCGACAATATGGCGAACGCCCCAAGTAGGCTGTTGTGGTTGGAGATAACGAACTTTGCGAGATATTCGAAGAGTCCATTCTTGCCATTATATTGCGTTACCGGCACACGCATCGGTGTGATCGCCAAAAAAGCCGGCAGAAGCGTGATCGAGAAGAAAAACGCATTCATAGCCCCAAATGCAACAATATTGCCCATCACCTGGAATGCGGGCATTTCGGAAAAATTAAGACTCAGAAAACCAATCGCAGTGGTGAGCGACGTTAGAAAAATCGGACGCACATTAATCTGCATGGCGTGAACGATTGCCACTCTTTTCTCAAGCCCCTCCCGCATTCCGTTCCTCACACTCTGAATAAGATGTACGGAGTGGGCAACAGCGATTGCCATCAGCACAAACACGGTCGCACCACTTTCGGCATAAAACTTGAGACCAGCCCAGCCAGCAAATCCAAAGCTTGATACCATTACGGCCATGAGCATCACAAGAATTCCAACAACACCCCAGACAGAACGCAGCAAGATGAAAGCGACAAGCACCATAGTTGCGAAGGCAATCGGAGCGAGAAGAGACATATCTTCTTCCAATGCCGTACGCACCGCGTCGTTGAGCGGCAATTCACCATATATATAGTAATTTATCTGCGGATGAGCGGCACGTTGGACATTGATGAGGTTGTAGAGAGCATCAACCACTTCAACCTTTGTTTCTTCTCGGCCCTCAATTGGCAGTTCGAGACTTACGATCAAACCAGCTAAACGACCGTCACGAGAAACAAAGCGACCGGATATTTCTTCAAAAGTGAGTGCAATTTCCTTGATCTGCTCAAGACTGGATTGATCAAGCAGAGCCTCTGCGCTGATCAGCGGTTGAACAATGATACCGTTCTCATCGCCCCTAGAATGCAAGTGATTTGTTATGGAATCAATACGTACCGAAAACGGTGTTTGCCATAACGCTTCGGTTAATTGTTCGACTACAACCAGCGAGTCGCGCGTGAACAGAGTGTCGCCCGGCGGTTCGACAACAACGAGCACACTGTCGGACAGCGCATAAATCTCTTCAAACTGTTCCAGCTTGACCAAATGTGGATCATTATCATTAAAATGATTTCGGATACCAACGTTGACAGTGGTCAGATTCGGTATACCCGCAGCAAACACTGCGATCAGCAAAACACTGAAGATCATGGTCACCAAGTATCGGCTTACAATCAAAGCGTAAAAGCGGTCAAAAAAGCCTGATTCAGTTTCAGATACCATAAAATCTGTGCCTTTTCATGTGTGTTGCCATGAGAACCATACTTTTAGATGGCGGGTCATGAACAAAGAAAGAACAGAGATGATAGGCCAAAGATCGTCACTAGTTATCCCCGTTTTCGATATGCCTCATCATGACAAGTGATTTTATGAACGCCTCAAAAAATTTAAGATTTTCTATAACGTGAATCACCGTATGCCATATCTGAGCGCTAACTACGAATTGGCGATCTATAGAGTGGGTCATCCGATGCATAAACTCGAAAATTTTGACCCAAAAATTTCACATTCGTATGAACATATTTATAATCGATATCGCGTCGAAATCTTCTTAACCCGTTCTATTTTCCACTAAATTAGAATGGAATTTCGTCATCGATTTCGTTCATGAAGTTGTTATCATCGGAAAAACTGGTGCCTTCAGTAGAACGTGATGATTCTTGAGGAAATCCCGTCCGATTCTCCTGACTTTTCATGTAACCGCTAGGGCGGTCATCACCACCTCGTCCTGCGCTCGAATCCCGTCGATCAAGAAAAACGACTTCGCCACTATAGGAACGAAGAACGACTTCCGTCGTATACTTGTCCTGGCCGGAATTATCTTGCCACTTTCGAGTTTCAAGTTTTCCTTCAATATATACCTTGGAACCTTTACGAAGAAACTGTTCGACAATGCGTACCAAATTTTCATTGAAAATAGCCACGCGGTGCCATTCAGTTCGTTCACGACGCTCACCCGACTCACGATCCTTCCAACTTTCGGACGTAGCAACAGTTAGGTTGCAAATTTTATTTCCAAATTGCGACGTGCGTACCTCGGGATCCTTCCCAAGATTACCGACAAGGATGACTTTGTTTATGGATCCACTCATTTCTTCTCCCACAACTAAGATGCAAGAACACACTTTCTATACAGAAATAACATTCAATTATTGGCGTCAGAACTGCATTCGCACAGTCGAACACCTAAACCGATAATCAACGAATTTATACTCGAATAATTTTGATCTCGCAAATACATAATCGCTATTGGTTATTGGTTTATTGCCGACTTAGGTTCTTTCATGCGTTTCACTTTTCTGATCGCCGCATTGATCTATACCACTTTTGCGATCACCTGAGAGCCTCTTATGAGAACCGTGGTCAAGCCGATACAACAAATTCTGTGTGTGCCGTCTCGGATCGTCTTGTTCCCCCGTTTATACGGTTCTTGACTTTTGCATGCGTGGTTGACGAATCCGACCGGTCTATCGCATGTTCCTGTCCTTTCTTTTGCTGCGCGTCCGCCGGCATCATAAGAATACGTCCAGGTCGACCATCGCATCCATCGATCGCGCACCAGCGCCGCCCAGCTCTTATCCGGTTCGGTTGACCAAGTGTGTCTTGGCCGCGTGACCCCTATGCCCCATTCGGGTCTCCGCGATGTTCGTGTCTTTCTGGAGGGATGGGACCCATCTGAAAGAACGGTGTCCTGGCGTGAAGACGAACCAAGGCTCTAAACGGTCGCACATCCAACCCGGTGTTCTCAGACCACCCCGTCCGGTCGCCTGCGTGTTCACAGTGTCTTTTACCCGCCTCATGCCGGTTGACCGGATCGCACCGGTGGGAACAATCCCCAACGTTGCGGAGCGCCACAGCGCGATCAACCGTTTCCGCGGCCCGGATCCTATCAAAAGGCAACGATCCCGCGCGTGCGGGACCGACCATCCCGCGCACTCACATACCCTTGATGCCATTGCGACAAGGCACTCTGGGGTTGATGGCGCAGCCAACGCACCCGAACGTCCTGCGCCATCGGGACCCGATGCTTGCGCACCATCGCGTTGCCGCACGTGCGGATGCCCGGATCGTGGTCTATAACGACCACGCGCGAAGGGAACGGGCGCAAGGCCGGCCAGACTCGCCAATTCACGGCGATTGTTGGGCGATTGTTGGGTGATTGTTGAACGTACGATAAAACAGTTCAACGGTGAGCAACACCGCATCCTTCGGCCCGATGCCCCGCAACCGTGTCCGCGCCATAGCCGTTTCGAAATCCGCCGTACCCCGTAGCCTCTTCTTCTCCGCCTCAACCGCCGTCAACCGCTCTCCCATCCCCTTCAGAAGCATCAGGATATCCCGGATCTCGTCGACCCGCCGTGGTGGGAATGACGGGCCATACCCCGTCATCATCGCAGCTAACCGGGCCTCGAACTCCGGATGCGCGGGGTTCACCTTCGGAATCCCGTGCAACCGCAGACGGCCACCGATACGATTGCGATACCGGTGCCGCTCACGAACAAGACGCTCCCGATGACGCAGCAACCGCTTGGCATCCTCTTCCGCGACCATCGGAACCCGAACCGGGGATCGTGCGTCCCGATCGCCACCGTCCTCTCACCTCCCACGCCTTCAGCGCCCGTACCCTTTTCCGGGCATCCATCCGATCCGTCTTCGGCTTCTTCTTGCGGCGCACCACCTCCAGGCTCGCCGGATCACACACGATCCCCGCCACCGGCTCCCCTTCAAGACGGCGCATCCGCCAGCTTAATCCGCAACTCATCCACGTCATGCGGTACCCGCGTATGGAGACGGGTCTTCGGGGTCTCGGTCGGATACCCGATCGCCAGAACCCACGTCGTATTGCTTACTTCCAATGCCGCATATATTGTGATAACCGTTTCTCCGATAGGGGGTTTTAGACATGATACATCCAGTGTCTTCTCCTCTTGTCCGGCAAGGGGTGGGTGAAAGATGACCGTTGCCACTTCAGAGTGATGCTTCACCCGTGTTTCCGCTATACAAAGGCCGTCCGAATGAACCGGCTGGGCGCGATGCGGTCAGGCGTGTCCGTCTCGTCCAATTCCGTCTTCACCAGACCGTCACAATACAACAACCCGGTTCTCATGGTATCTGAATCATAATGCATTGTCTCACTTTTATTCATTTCTTTCAATGTGTTAGGCCCCTTGCAACTCGGCGAAGAAGAAACCGGCCGGCCGCAAACAGTACCCAGCCTATGAGGCCCATGAACGCTCCAGGGTCCGTTTCCCATCGTTTGCCCGGCGCTGGCACCCCGACCGTCACGGCCAACCCGGCGCATGTCCGCTCCCCAACCCAGCGGCGGGACAGGACGGTGACACGCGTGATAGTATTGGGTTTCTGTCGAATCTCCAGGAAATCCGGAATTCCCCTCTCCCGCAACCGGGAGCGCCGCTTCTCACCCGCATACCCACCATCCGCCCCGAGTTTCAGGACCGCCGGTGCCTCCATCCTGCACGCGAAAACACCGGTGTCACGTCCCGCATGAAAGGAGGTCTGTATCGGTGTAAAGGGCGGACACCCTTTCGGAATGGCACGCCACCGACATCCAGTCCGGTCGCGCGCACAGAGTGAAGGGCCTTGATACACGTGCGCAACGGTGCGGGGACGACCCCGTAAACAGGGCGGCGGACGGAACGGCTCGATCCCATCCCATTCCGCATCTGTCCCATCGCTTTCCTATCGGGATGTTGTCCGTTTATACGCATCACGGATCGTCTCGTTCCACGACCGGGTCCTCTCCGTGTCTTGGGGATACTTCACACAGACAGACCACACAGACAGACCACATCCTGAAGAGACGATCCACATTTTCGGTCAGGCTCTTAGATGCGGATATCTTTTCCTATGGCCAAAATAATGCGGGCCGAGAGTCCCAGCTTAAGGCTGTTGACAATCGCGCTCGAAAACAGGTTAAAGCAGCCGTTGATGCATTGCTGATGTCTGTGACAGGCAAAGATAGCACGCACATCCCTGCATTTACCGGAACATACAACGGAATTTATTTGAAGATGGCGCATGACGCAGCATTGCGGCACAAGATTCCCGTAGACTTATTTCTCCGCCTTGTTCAGCAAGAATCGGGTTGGAATCCGGTGGCCGTGTCTCCCAAGGGCGCTTATGGCCTTGCCCAGCTCATGCCTGCTACCGCTCAGAGTTTGCGCGTGAACAAAAAGGATCCCTACCAAAATTTAGACGGAGGCGCTCGCTATCTTGCCGTTCAATACCGTGAATTCGGTTCTTGGGATTTGGCGCTTGCGGCGTATAATGCTGGGCCTGAAAAAGTGAAACAGTACGGTCGCATTCCACCGTACAAGGAGACACAGAATTATGTGAAGACTGTTTTGGGAAACAGGGCGAATAAAATCGGAAACACCTTGGTTAACCGCATTTTGACCTCGATTCCCGGAATGATTATCGATTCATAGAGAAGTATCGGATTGATTAAGGCCGGATTTGCGCGCCACGCGTTCGCGATGCACTGTCTTTATATGTCAAGAGAGTAGAAAGATATATGGACGACTAATAACATATCTTCGGACGTCACCTTACTCGGCCGCGATCTTGATAACCGGTTCCATTGTGTCGAGTTTATCCGTTGGGAGATGGCATTTGATTTGATGACCATCGCCAAGATTGCGAACAGGAGGAACCTCGCGTTCGCAAATATTTTCGAGTACCTCAGATTTCCAATGGCATCGCGTGTGAAACGGACATCCTGAAGGTGGATTCATCGCAGAAGGGATATCACCCTCAAGTACAATGTGATTCTTTTCAACGGATGTATCGGCAATCGGTACCGCCGATAAGAGTGCTTCAGTATAGGGATGATAGGGTGGGGCAAATACCTGATCTGTCGATCCAAGTTCGACCACGTGCCCGAGATACATGACCATGACACGGTCCGAGAGATATCGAACAATCGACAAGTCATGGGAGATAAAGAGAAGTGTCGTCTTTTGCTCTCGCTGGATTTCCATAAGCAAATCCGTCACCGCTGCTTGAACAGATACATCCAGAGCTGACACTGGCTCATCTGCGACGACGATCCGTGCTCCACCCGCAAACGCTCGCGCAATACCTACTCTTTGCTTTTGCCCCCCCGACAGTTGCCGTGGCATACGATCTGAGAAAGCTCTAGGGAGTTTCACCAAGTCAAGAAGTTCAAGCATGCGTTGGCGTCGATTGCTGTCTGTCTCGCCAACTCCAAAGACTTCCAGAGCTCGAATGATTTGACGCCCAACGGTCATCGATGGATTGAGGGTGTCAAATGGATTTTGAAACACCATCTGGACTTCCCCCACCGTCTTACTATCGCGCTGTTCAATTGGCCGTTGGTCGATTCTCTCGTCATCAAGTAGAATTTCGCCGTCTGTTGCAGTCTCAAGTCCCATCAAGACTTTAGCAAACGTTGATTTGCCGCAGCCCGACTCACCGACAATTGCAAGTGTTTCCGACTCCCGCGCTTCAAAACTGAGAGTTTCATTTGCCTTGACGACTCTTGAATTGCGTCCTCCGAAGAGCGCATTGCTTGCAACTTGGTAGTACTTCTTGAGATTGTTCATCTGCAGAACAACATCGCCAACGTCGGCCTTTTCCTTTTTCTCGGCCGAATGCGCAGGTTGATTCCAATCAATTTCTTGGAACTTTAGGCAACGAGTGGCATGACGATCATTTCCAACCACATTCGCCATTGGAATATCTGACTGATCACAGCGACCTTTTTCAAAATAGTCACATCGAGGTCCAAAATTACAACCTTGTGGCCGTTCATGTGGTAGAGGAAAATTTCCCGGTATTGCGACTAAGGGTCGAGAATTCTTATCGGCTCCCGGCAATGGAATAGATCGAAATAGGGCTTGGGTATAGGGATGTTGCATTTCGTCGAAAACATCTTTGATAGACCCCCGTTCGACAGCTTCTCCAGAATACATCACGCAAATTCGGTCACAGGTTTCGAGAACGAGACCCAGATTATGCGAAATAAACAGCATTGATGTTCCGTACTTCTTTCCAAGATCCTTCACGAGATCAACGACCGCTGCCTCGACTGTGACGTCGAGGGCCGTTGTTGGTTCATCAAGAATCAGCAGAGAAGGTTTTGACATCAACGCCATGGCAATCACAATTCTCTGCTGTTGCCCTCCGGAAAGTTGATGCGGAAAGCTTTTGAGTATGCGTTGTGGATCCGGCAACTTTACATCTTGGACAACATCAAGCGCACGTTGATAAGCTTCATTCCTCGAAATTCCCTCATGTATCATGGGCACTTCGATCAATTGTCTACCGATCTTCATGGCAGGGTTGAGAGATGCCATCGGCTCCTGGTAAATCATCGCGATTTCATTACCACGAATGTCACGAAGCTCCTCAGACGACATCGCGCTCATATCACGGCCCTTGAACTTTATCGTCCCTCCAACGACACGGCCATTCTGTCCCAGATCCTGCATCACACCGAGTGCAACTGTCGATTTGCCACAGCCGCTCTCACCGACAAGTCCGACCGCTTCCCCTGGCTGAACCGCCACCGAAAAATCCATAACCGCCGGAATTTCAAAAAGGCGTGTAAAAAATGAAATTGACAGCTTGTCGATCTCAAGGATCGGGTTGTTATGATCTTCAGGGTTACGCATCATTTCCTTCCATGCCGAATATTCGTGCGAATTAGTCCTTTAACGACTCTTCTCGAAGGCCATCGGCCAGCAAATTCAATCCGAGGACCAAAGAAAGCAAAGCAATTGCAGGCGGCAATGCCGGATGAAGATAGATCGAGAGCAGTTTACGACCTTCATTGATTGTGGTTCCCCAGTCTGGTGACTCGGGAGGCAACCCGAGACCAAAAAAACCTAGAGTGCCGAGAAGAATGGTTGTATAACCAATCCGCAGGCAAAAATCGACAATGAGTGGACCGCGTGCATTGGGGAGAATCTCCCACAACATAATGTACCAAGGACCTTCGCCACGCGTTTGGGCTGCGGCTACGTAATCCCGTGTCTTGATGTCAAGAGCTAATCCTCGAACGATCCTGAACACCGTCGGCGAATTCACAAATACAACCGATACAAAGACCACCAGAATACCACCTGGAATATCGAACAAGTCTAAACTCTCAGGCAAAAGATGAACTTTGGAATTCACCTCCGATATAAGGGACAGGTAAATCCATAGCATGATACCGAGCACAACAACGAGAAGAGGTGTTCTGACTTTCGGTTGCGTATGATAACGCGAGTTCAACAACACACCGACAAATATCAACGGAAAAATAAAAAGAACCGTAGCCATATAGTTTGGCACACCTGTTGCAACAATTTCTGGTGTCACCAAAAGATAAAAAAGTAAAATGACTGGAAAGGCTAAAATGAGATTGGCGAGAAACGAAAGGAAGGTATCGAGACGCCCTCCGTAATAACCTGCGGGTAATCCGAGTGTAATGCCGACCATGAAGGCAAATAATGTTGCAAGGGGTGCGATTTGAATGACAACCCAAGCTCCCTTGACGACTCGGCTGAATACGTCCCTTGCAAGATTATCACCTCCGAGCAGATAAAAGGCGAACTCACCCTCTTCACTGTTTCGGACCGGCGTACCGGGTGGTTTGTTCTTCATTCCAGATATTTGTGCCAGTGGATCGTGTGTAATGATGAAATCAAGCGCTCCGAACAATCCAACAAAGACCCAGAACATCACAAGAGCAAAGCCTGCAAGTCCGATCGGACTATCGAATAGCTTGCCGTAAAGTCCTAACTTTCGTTTATAGTATATTGAAATCAAGAACAGTACGAAAAGAGCCATCCAAACGGGAGCTAACTGCCAAATAAGGTTCCCGAAAATTGCGCCCCATCCCAATGGTTCCATCATAAAACCCCGCTCAAGAAATCCGAATGCGCGG
Source organism: Aestuariivita sp. (assembly GCA_026710045.1). Taxonomy (GTDB): domain Bacteria; phylum Pseudomonadota; class Alphaproteobacteria; order Rhodobacterales; family Rhodobacteraceae; genus JAPORY01. Next base: position 14,135 of record JAPORU010000014.1, read on the forward strand.
ATTCAAAAAGACATAGCCGATATCAGAAATCAATTGTGTAACCAAGACGACCACGACGGATACAACAGAAACAGCGAGCAAGAGTTCGATGTCATTATTACCTGCGGCCTGAACAAGGAGCCAACCAAATCCTTTGTAGTTAAAGAGTGTTTCAACAATGACGACACCGTTCAAGAGCCACGGAAACTGAAGCATGATAACTGTGAAGGGCGCGATTAATGCATTTCGCAAGGCATGTTTAAGTACGATATTCGAAAATGTTACGCCCTTTAATCGAGCCGTCCGGATGAATTGAGCGGTCATGACCTCGGTCATAGAGGCACGGGTCATCCGCGCAATATACCCCATACCGTAGAGGGCAATCGTCAACACGGGAAGAAAAAAGTTCTCAAAATTTGCGTCTTCCATGGCCGCGGTCGCTGTACCCTTGAACCACTGCAAACCAACGGCCGATGATGCAAAGATCGCAATAAAAATAACGCCCGAAACATATTCTGGAGTTGCTGTCGTCGCAATTGAGAAGGTTGACAGGGAGCGATCTGTCACAGAACCTTCGCGCATACCGGCCAATACTCCAACGATTAAGGCCATCGGAATCATCAGGAGAAGCACCCAGAACATAAGTTTCCCTGTAAGACCGAGCCGAATGGAGACAATTTGACCGACCTCGTCCTTGAAGACAGTCGAATAGCCCCAATTGCCCTGAAGAATTCCACAATAAGTTGGTGCTTCTTCCAAGTCTTCTGCCGATACGGTACCCCGTACACATCGTCCTCTATACCCATCATCAACTTCAAACGTCCATCCGGGACGAACGCCAAGCCACTGAGCGTACTTTACAAAAACGGGCTGCAGATAACCATTTCGTTCAAGATAACTTTGTACCTCGCCTTCCGACATACGGAAGTTACCTTGTGTCTTCGCCAATTTTTCCAAGTTTGGGTAGAGATTGGTCATGAAGAACACGACGAATGTTAAGCATAACGCTGTCAAGAGCATTACCCCGATCCGCCGAAGGATAAAGAATCCCATACTTTTTCCCTATTTTACGCGCCTTCGACGAATGAAATCCGTTAAGGGATCACCCGGACGTAACAATCAATATCACCGCAACCCACGACGCTGTCTATACTCTCAATTCGAGTAAATTGATAGACAGATAACAGGCATGTTCAGCATCCGGCTATCCGGATAAACATAAGATTGTAAATTTACGACATAATTTGTCGCAGACGTCAACACAAAGTTATGGGGAACCTCGCAATTCCTGTCAATTCAACTGAGCGAGTTGATCGTATATACAGTTCAAAAATATGGCAAAGACTATTTATTTGGACCTTTATCGTTATGAATTTCGCCAATGATGACGTTAACGGCCCATATCAGTATTCGATGGACAAAAATGATGGATTTTAATCGGAAGCACTATAAAAGCTCTCGGACTTATCTTTTGACAAGTGATTGAAGTGCATCCGCATAAGGATCATGTTTGAGAGGCTCGAGCGATGTTGCATCCACAGATTGCCAATGGGACATGCGCTTGCGAAACCAGGTCCGTTGTCGTTTCGCAAAACGTCTCGTGGCTTGCAGTACAGCCTTACGTGCTGTTTCAAGATCCATCATCCCGTCAATGACTGCAATGAATTCCGATACACCAATAGCTTTGAAGGCCGGGAGTTGCGGATTGTAGAACGGTTTCATCGCTGAAACTTCATCAAGGACACCCATTTCAATCATTGCGGAAAACCGATCCGCGATTTGTTTCTCCAACCAGTCACACGGTGCTTCAAGTACAAGTGGTGTGACGGAACAAAGTGGCAAGAGCGGAATGGCCTTATCGGTCTGCCATTCCGTGAGAGAACGCCCGGTTGCCGTTAGAACTTCCCAGGCCCGTTGCAGGCGCACGCGGTTCATCGGATCAAGTTTTTGGAGTGTATCTCTGTCGATTTCATCTTTTAACTGTTCAATCGTGCGCATGCTTGCACGCGCACGAACGTGATTCGGAATAGGTGGAATGGCATTCAAACCCTCAGTCAAGGCATAGAAGTATAATCCGGTGCCACCAACGATGATCAATGGCTTTTTGTTTCCGATCAGGTGCGAGACGTCATTTAGCCAATGGCCAACAGAATAGGCTTCCTTCCATGAAACGTGACCGAATAACCGATGCGGGACATTTGCTTCGTCGTCCTTCGTCGGACCAGCGGTAACAATGCGCCAACAATCATAGATTTGACTGGCATCGGCGTTAACAATCATGCCATCCATTTGTTTCGCAATTTGGAGAGCGAGTTTCGATTTTCCAGAGGCGGTTGGCCCAGCAATTAAAACAGGCTTTTTGGCTTTGATGTGATCAAATGTCATTCAATTGAGATCATGATGGTCCGGAGTTGTTATCGATAAATGTCCTGTCGACGTGATACAGTCGAAGGGACCTATTTCATCATCGCTTCAAAGAATCGAAAATCCCACTTCACTAAGTCGAAATACCATCAAAATGAAGTATATACCCGATCCGCCAATTATCATTCAGATATGAGTGAAAACTTCAACTCCCAAACAGGGTAAGATTGCAATCATGAATCGAATCCTCAGCCCAAGAATAATCGTCGAAATTTGACTTGATTTTTCTGAAATTTCTGCTGGGAGATTTTGTCACACAAACACTTAAAATCTGTCATTTTCGAAAAGGTGCATAACATATACGTCAACAATCGCGACAAACCAATTTGCCCCTATAATAACCGCAAAAGAGAGCGTAAAGATTATCCTACATTATTCAGAGCACGATCTTAAGCTTTCAGACGTTGACGTATGGTCCGGTAGTAAAGGGTTTCAACCCGAGAATTCAACAGAAAGCCGGATTTCGATCCGATGGCAATATCTTTATAGCTATATAGCTATGACAGCTTTTGTACTCCGGTTAATCGAGTATCGTTAACATATTTGCTTCTTTGAATAATCTTGATGGTCCCCGCATCGATAGATGTTTTTGCAGAGATTTTTTGAACACTGTATATATCCTGTCCCAAAAGACATGAACCTTGAATTTCCCGTACATTTCATGTGTCCTGTTCTGCGTCGAACGAAGCAGGTGGAAAGTTCAGTGATCAAAGTCACAATATAAAAGGTGCAACAAAAAACGCTCGTTGAGGTAAAAAATTCTTCCAGGAATGATTCTTAATGCTCAATGACGTTGTGATCATCTTGCATGTCAATCGATCAACAGATATTTGATAACTCAAATGACACACGCTTCCAATACACAAACCCACATCAAATTTAAACGCGTTATGCTTAAAATTTCGGGTGAAGCCCTGATGGGCGATCAGAGTTTTGGACTATCGCCGCCAACACTTGAGCGAATTGCCAAGGAAGTCGCGTCAGTCAACGAATTAGGTGTTGAAATATGTATGGTCATTGGGGGTGGAAATATATTCCGTGGCCTCCAGGGCAGCGCCCAAGGGATGGAGCGGACGACAGCCGACTATATGGGAATGTTGGCAACGGTCATGAATGCGTTAGCAATGCAGTCGGCACTCGAACAAAATGGAGTGTACACCCGTGTTATCAGTGCCATTACCATGAATGAAGTAGCCGAGCCCTATATCCGGAGACGGGCTGTGCGGCATTTGGAGAAAGGTCGTGTATGCATCTTTGCTGCTGGAACAGGCAATCCATACTTTACAACCGATACAGCTGCCACACTGAGAGCTAGTGAAATGTCCTGTGAGGCCATCTTTAAGGGAACAAGAGTCGATGGTGTTTATGATAAGGACCCAGAGAAAAATGAGGACGCAAGAAGATATGACCGAGTCAGTTATGACGAGTGTTTATCAAATCGTCTCGGAGTGATGGATGCTTCGGCAATCGCGCTTGCGCGAGATAATGACTTGCCGATTATTGTTTTTGCACTTGATGAACCGGGCGGGTTCCACGGAATTCTTGCAGGGAAGGGGACATACACCCTCGTCCACGGCTAAATTCCATTGCGTTGAGTGTCAAAGCCAAGTCATCCATGTTCATAATGTGATATGAACGGCCTAGAGCGAAAACCTTGTCCATAGTGACAAGCTGGTAACAAGAAAGTACATGTTACAGGAATCACCAATCCTTACAATAAAATGGAATGCGATAGTGACGTATCCGGATTGGTTTGGGGCAGAAAGTATGGCATCTCTCATATGACTCATGCGTAACCATCGAATGGATGTACGGGTCCAAGAAAAACCGGAATTTGAAGGGCAGGGAGAACAAAGCGAATGTCTGAAGAATTTGATCTAGATATCGATGAACTTGAGCGACGTATGTCGGGCGCACTCGGATCTCTCCGCAAAGAGTTTGCAGCGTTGCGTACGGGACGCGCCAGTGCTTCAATGCTCGATACCATAACGGTTGACGCCTATGGAACTTCGACACCGATCAACCAGGTCGGAACAATTAATGTTCCTGAGTCCCGATTATTGACGATCAACGTTTGGGACAAGTCACTCGTGGCAAAGGTCGAAAGAGCAATTATGGAAAGTGGATTGGGTATCAATCCCCAGACAAATGGGGCGATGATCATGTTGCCTGTTCCCGAACTCAATGAAGAACGCCGCCGAGAACTGTCCAAGGTTGCAGGACAGTATGCCGAGGGCGCACGCGTTGCCGTTCGAAATGTACGCCGTGATGGTATGGATCAACTGAAAAAGGCGAAATCAAATGGTCTGGGCGAAGATGACGTTAAGTTTTGGGAAGCTGAAGTTCAAGAATTAACCGACAAAGTGATTGCATCCGTTGACGCCACCCTTGAAGTAAAACAGTCCGAAATAATGCAAGTCTAAATATTCACATGTTGGTCAAACAAGACGTTGCATATGATCGGCCATTGGAACCATCGTTCGATTCCAACGGTCCCAAACATGTTGCGATAATTATGGACGGCAATGGGCGATGGGCTCAAGCACGTGGACGGCCGCGTCTCTACGGACATCACGCGGGGGCCCGAAGAGTGCGTGAGATGGTTGAAAACTGTCCTCGCCTCGGTATCCGGTATTTGACAATTTTTGCATTTTCAACAGAAAATTGGAAACGGACACAGACCGAAGTGACGGGATTGATGGACTTGTTCCGACGCTACATCACGCATGAGATGCGTGCATTGAACGATAACAATGTGAAAGTTCTCTTTGTTGGCGACCGAGTTCGTCTTGATCCAAAATTAGTCGCTTTGATGGCGGAATTGGAAGCTCTCACGACAAACAATAACGGCGTTCACCTGACCATCGCTCTCAACTATGGTGGTCGCGATGAAGTGGCACGCGCTACGCGAAAGCTTGCAGAGGATGTCGCTTCAAATCGCCTTGATCCTCAAGATGTTGATGAAACCACGCTGGCGCGCTATCTGGATACGAATATCCTTCCAGATCCCGATCTGGTTATCCGCACCAGTGGTGAAGCACGGATATCGAATTTCTTGCTCTGGCAATCCGCTTATTCCGAATATGAATTTATTGATACACTATGGCCGGACTTTTCCGTTGACGAGCTTGAACGTCTCTGTCGTTCATTTTTCTTTCGTAAGCGTCGCTTCGGGGGAGCTATTGCATGACCGGCACAACACCTTGGGATGATCTCTCTCTGAGGCTTGGATCAAGCGCTGTCCTCGTAACGATCGGGCTTACGGCTGTTGCGATAGGGGGTGACACGTTTCACGCCTTTGTCGCAATTATTTGTGGCGCGATGGTCTGGGAATTGTGCTGTATTTTGGGTTCAGAACGGCCTACCGTCGCTTTAAATTTGGGTGTATTTGCTGGTGTAATGGCGATGATCGCCATTTATTTTCCGATGCCTTACGCGGTTGCACTTTTAATCCTTCCGGCGATTGCCGGCTACGTCCTCTTGACGCGGAACAAAGTTCTCTATCTGGGTTTTGTATCTTTGATTCTCTATGCAAGCTTTGGTATGATGCTCGTTCGCGATGATCTTGGTTTTTTCTGGATGCTCTGGCTGGCTTCCGTTGTCGTCGCTACGGACGTAGCGGGATACCTTGTCGGTCGCTCCGTCGGTGGACCCAAGTTGTGGAAACGCGTGAGTCCGACGAAAACATGGTCGGGAACAATTGCGGGTTGGACAGCGGCCTTGCTGATTGGCATAATTTTTTCAATCGCCTCAGAAACGGACATATTAGCGATTGTTGTTATCTCGGTTTTTCTTTCACTCTGTGCGCAACTCGGTGATATCGGCGAAAGTGCCGTCAAACGACGCGTGGGGGTGAAGGATTCAAGCAATATCATCCCAGGTCACGGAGGCCTCTTAGACCGATTTGACGGAATGCTCGGAGCCTCAATTTCTTTATTGATTCTGGGCAAAATTTTCGGTTTGCCGACAGGAGTGACCTGATGTCACGGCATATATCCATTTTTGGTTCCACGGGTTCAATTGGGCAAAATACAATTGATTTGATTTCGCGTGACCCCGATTCGTACCATGTTGTAGCGGTGACGGGAGCCTCAAACATCAAACAATTGGCGCAAGACGCCATTACGCTCAACGCCGAGATTGCCGTAACTGCAAAGGATGCGTTCTATGACGATTTGCGCACGGCACTTTCAGATACGGACATCGCCATCGGTGCCGGAACAAATGCAATGGAAGAAGCAGCAGCACGGCCAACAGATTGGGCGATGTCTGCCATTGTTGGTGTGGCAGGGCTTGGTCCGGGATTGCGGGCGCTTGAAGCGGGGGCAAATTTGGCACTTGCGAATAAAGAATCGCTCGTTTGCGCAGGGGATTTGATCAATACGACCGCAAAACAGGCAAATGCCCGTCTGTTGCCTGTAGACAGTGAACATTCGGCTATATTCCAAGCTTTACAAGGCGAAGACATCGACACCGTTGAACGTATCATTATCACGGCAAGCGGAGGCGCCTTTCGAGATTGGCCTCTTGACAATCTGAAGAATGCAAGTCTTACCGAAGCGTCTACGCATCCGAATTGGGATATGGGCCAGAGAATTACCATTGACAGCGCATCAATGTTTAACAAAGCTTTGGAACTTATTGAAACAAAAGAGTATTTTGGAGTTTCACCAAATCAAATTGAAACTGTCGTTCATCCGGAGAGCATTATTCATGCTCTTGTTGGTTTTGTTGACGGCGGTCTCATGGCACATGTGGGTCCACCGGACATGCGCCATGCAATTGGATATGCATTACACTGGCCGTCTCGAAAGGATATTCCTGTCAAACGTCTCGATCTTGCCGCGATCGCACAATTGAACTTCAGGCAACCGGATATGAAACGATATCCTGCCCTTCGATTGGCCCGCGAAGTCATGGAAAGAGGCGGACTATCAGGAGCGATCTTCAACGGGGCAAAAGAACGCGCACTTGATGCCTTTATTACCGAAAAGATTGGTTTCCTTGACATGGCACAGGTTGTTGAAGAGGTGTTGGTGCGCTGCGATGCTCAAGACGATGGCATTATCGACCGTGACATGACACTTGAGAATGTCATGCATGTTGATCATCTCGCCCGCCACTATGCGGATCAGGTGATGATGGAAAGAACAGGTTAATTCATTGAGTCCTTTTGAGATTATTCCTGAATTCGGTGGCCTTCTGTTTACCGCAGTGGCCTTTTTTGTGGCCTTGTCTGTCATTGTCGCGGTGCATGAATATGGTCACTACATTGTGGGTCGATGGTCAGGAATTCATGCAGAGACTTTTTCAATAGGGTTTGGACCCAGTCTTGTATCGTGGGTTGATAAGCGCCAGACTCGCTGGCAAATTGCGCTATTACCACTGGGTGGATTTGTGAAGTTTGCCGGAGATTCCGATGCGGCGTCGGGTAAAGATCAGGATACGCTCGCCAGAATGGATCCCGCTGAGTTACGTCGGACGATGCACGGGGCACCTCTCTGGGCCCGCACGTTGACCGTTGCTGCAGGACCGATCTTTAATTTCATAGTAGCGGTGATCATTTTTGCTTCGGTGTATATGGTTCAGGGAGAATACAGGACTCCCCTAACCATTGGATCGATTAATCCGCTACCCTCGGTTGGTTCTGAACTCCGTCCGGGTGATCGCGTGATTGCAGTCGCCGGTGTGCCGGTGCCGGTCGTTGATGGGCAAAATGCCGTCGAGACGTTGGTGTCAGAAGTTCCACAAACGGATGTTCTCGAGTATACCATTGTTCGTGACGCGACGACCATGGTCGTAAAGGGTCCATATATTTTGCCGCCTCTTGTTCAGATGGTGGCACCACTCAGTGCCGCTGATGACAGCGGTCTTCGTCCGGGAGACGTTATCACCGCTGTGAATGGTGAGTCGATCTTCGCATTTCACCAGTTGCGCGATTATGTAATGGCGTCCGGCGGTGCGCCTTTACGGCTAAGCATATGGCGGCACGGAAGCTTTCTTGATCTGGTCCTCACTCCAAAACGACGCGATGAGCCAGTGGAGGAGGGTGGTTACCAATCCGAGTGGCGTATTGGTGTTGTGGGCGGTCGTGCTTTTGAGCCGGCTCGAACGGCAATTGGTCCCGGGCTAGCGATTTTGAAGGGATTCATGATGACCGAACAAGTGATTGAGGGTTCCTTTTCAGGTTTGTACCATATGATCACGGGAGCGATTAGTGCGTGCAATCTGAGTGGGATTATTTCCATTGCTGAGGCGTCGGGCTCCATGGCTTCACAGGGTATCGAGAACTTCCTATGGTTTATCGCAATTTTGTCGGTTGCCATTGGCCTCATTAACTTGTTCCCGATTCCCGCCTTAGATGGTGGGCATCTCTTGTTTTTCGCATATGAGGGTATCGTGGGCCGTCCGCCAAATGATTATGTTTCGAGAGCTTTAATGATCATTGGCATTACGTTCATCAGCTCGATCATGTTACTGGCGATTGGCACTGATCTTTTGTGTCCATGACTGATTCAGATCTTGACGGTTTTTAAAAGAAATCCTGCAATTACGCTGCGCTTGGCGCAACGTAACAAAAAAGACTCAGACGCGTCAAAATCTGACATCCGTCAAATACGATCAGATTCTTCATCAAATGCTTCAGATTTTGCATAAGGCCAGATGTTGTCGAAAAGTTGGTCAAGCGTCACTGGATTTTCTAACTGTGATTATTTTGGTTGTAATCCGGCTATGACTGAAGTTCGAAGTTTCGATGATTGTAAGTCACTACAAACTGGACAAGGAGACTGTCGGTCCATCATAGCCTTTCCGCCGCCCGAATTGGCGGGGATTACTGATGTGAAACCATAGGGGTTGACACTGGATCACATCCAAATATTATACTAACCAGTTAGTTAAAAATGGAAAAGATTCAAATGGGCTACAGGCTTGGTGTGGATATTGGCGGGACGTTTACGGATATCGTACTCTACGATGATCGGGGCAAGGCCGATATCGTCAAGGTCCCTTCGACTCCAGAGGATCCAGGTGAGGCGGTTATCAAGGGTGCCGTCGCAATTCTAGAGAAACACACCATTGCACCCGCCGACATTGAAGAGATCGTACATGGCACGACAGTTGGTGCGAACACCATTCTGCAAAAGGTTGGGGCAAGGACTGCGCTGCTGACGACCGCAGGATTCCGCGATGTACTGGAAATCGGACGGATTCGCACACCGAGTATGTTTGATCTGAACTGGGAAAAGCCGGTTCAGCTCGTGACACGCCGTTACCGGTTCGAGATTGCCGAAAGGGTGTCGGCAGCGGGTGAGATCGTAACCCCACTGGACCCTGCCGATCTGCGGGAAGTCATGGGACGTGTTGTGACCGGAGGGTGTGAAGTCGTGGCGATCTGTTTTCTTCATTCTTATGTTAACCCGGTTCACGAACAACAGGCGCGTGATCTGATCGAAGCCGAGTTTCCCGATCTTCTGGTCACGGCCTCCTGCGATGTCTTACCCGAAATGAAAGAATACGAACGCAGTTCGACGACTGTGGTGAATGCTTATTTGCTGAAACAGATGCGCGGATATCTTGCGCGGCTGGAGCGGAACTTCACGGATAAGGGCTTCTCCGCACCCTTGCTGGTGGTCAATTCCGCTGGTGGCATGATGGGTGTCAAGGCGGCGCGAGACCGGCCTGTCTTTGCTGTTGGGTCCGGTCCTGCCGGTGGCGTGGCGGGAGCGGCCAAGCTGGCCGAGGCAACATCGCTGGGTGGATTGGTGGCCTTTGACATGGGTGGCACAACGGCCAAGGCATCGATCATACTAAATGATCGGCCGTTTCTGGTCAACGAATACGAGTTCCGCGAAGGCATTTCAAGCCCCAGTAGATTCAACAAGGGCGGAGGTTACGTGCTTAAGGTGCCGGCAATCGATGTGGCAGAGGTAGGTGCGGGCGGCGGATCCATCGCCTGGGTTGATAATGGTGGTCTATTGCAGGTCGGACCGGTGTCGGCCGGGGCCGACCCGGGACCGGCGGCTTATGGGCTTGGCAATGATCGTCCGACAGTCACGGATGCGAATATCTATCTGGGGCTGATCGGTGCCACCAGCTTGGCCGGTGGCAGCCTGAGCATCGATCGATCTCTGGCCAAGAAGGCGATCCAGACCCATGTAGCAGATCCATTGGGACTCACGATGGACAAGGCCGCCATGGGTATCCGTCAGATCGCCAATGCAAATATGGCTCGTGCGATCAGATCCGTGACCGTAGAGCGCGGCCGTGATCCGCGTGAGATGACGATGATGGCCTTTGGAGGCAGCGGAGCCCTGCACGCAGCGGAATTGGCAGAGATGTTGGGTATGACACGGATCATTGTGCCGGCGATGTCAGGCGTGTTCTGCTCGATCGGAATGCTGTCATCGGACATTGAGCATACGCTTGTGCGCGCCGCGCAGGGTTTGGTCTCAGATTGGTCGGGCGCCGACATCTCCCGCCTGATCGACGCGCTGCGCCAGGATATGCTGGCACGGCTGGCCAGTGAAGGCTATGCCGAACACCAGACTCGCCTGCGATTTGGTGCGGACCTGCGATACTACGGACAATCGTCTGACATGACGATTGATATCAATGTTGACACGGTAGGATCTGCTGGAGGCGCGGCGCTGCAACCGCTCTTTGACGCGACCTACCAGTCGGTCTATGGGTATCGAGATAACACACCGGCTGAACTGGTAAACCTGCGTGTTATCGGGATTGGTGTCCGAGACCGGAAGCTGGACTTCTCCTCTCTAAAAAGCTGGCGTCGATCAGAAACTGTGGAACGTACCGAAACCCGCCGGGTCCGATTTGACGCGGAAGGCGCATGGCAAGAGACGAGCGTGCTGCATCGCGACAGCGTGCTGGGCCGCGATATCTACGGGCCGGCCATCCTGACCAGTTACGACAGCACCATCGCGCTGCCACCGGGGACCTCCGCCACCACGGATGGGTGCGGCAGCGTCGTCATCGACATCCGCACCGGAGCAGCAGAGTTGGCGGCATGAGAATCGATCCGATCACCCTGGCGGTCGTAAAAAACGCGCTTGATTCCATCGTAGATGAGGTGGCCTATACCGTTCTGCACACGGCGCGGTCAGAGATCGTCAAGGACGTGATGGACTATTCCGCTGCGCTTTGCGATTCTCATGGAACAATGATCGCCCAAGCCAAGACCATCGCGTTGCATCTAGGCGCGGTCCCCGAGGCGATGCAGGCCATCCGCATCCAATTCGGTAAGAACATTCACGAAGGTGACGTGATCATCCTCAACGATCCGTATCAGGGTGGAATGCATCTTCCCGACATCTTCATGGTCACGCCAATTTTCCACGATGGATCTCTGGAAGGTTATTCGGTTGTGATTTGCCACCATACGGATGTGGGGGGACGGGTTCCCGGATCGAACGCTTCGGACAGCACCGAAATCTTTCAGGAGGGTCTGCGACTTCCGGTATTGAAGCTCTATGACCGGGGTTTGCTGAACACCGCCGTTCACTCGATCATCGAACGCAACGTTCGTGTGCCGGATCGGGTCTTGGGTGACCTGAGGGCTCAACGCGCCGCCTGCCACGTAGGTGCGCGCGAACTGGTGAAGTTGATCTCAAAACATGGCCGCACTGCCGCGCGGGCTTATTTTGCCGAATTGCTGGACTATGCAGAGCGTATGGCGCGCGCGGACATCCGCGGCTGGCCGGACGGCACCTATCGCTTTACAGACTACATCGACGATGACGGATTTTCGGATGATCCGATCCCGATCTGCGTTGCCGTCACCGTAGACGGCGATCAGTTGATTATAGACTACGAAGGGTCGTCGTTGCAGGTCAAGGCGGCCCTGAATGCAACAAAATCGTACACGAATTCATGCTCTTACCTGAGCGTGCGCTGTGTTCTGCAAGGGGATGTGCCAAACAACGCGGGAATTTTCCGCTGTATTGACGTGCACGCGCCCGAAGCATCAGTATTGAATCCGGTTATGCCGGCACCTTGTGCGGCGCGTGCACTGACAGGGTATCGCGTCATGGACGCCATGTTTGGAGCCTTGGCCCAGATCGTGCCAGACCGTGTACCTGCGGCTGGTGAAGGTGGTAACACGGTGATCGCGATCGGCGGTTATGCGCCGGATCGCAAACCTTTCATCATTGTCGATATGGTATGCGGTTGCTGGGGCGGGCGCCCGGACAGAGACGGCGTAGATGCCATTACGAATCCATCGCAGAACCTGTCAAACACACCCGTGGAGACGCTGGAGCGTCAACATCCGATCCGAGTAGAGGATTACGGCATGGTCCCCGACAGTTGCGGTGCAGGCGAGTTCCGGGGAGGGCTTGGCGTACGAAGATCCTATCGGTTACTTGCGGACGAGGCGGGGCTGCAATTGCGCTCGGACCGAACAAAATTCGCCCCTTACGGTCTGAACGGCGGACATCCGGGGCGGAAAACAGTGAATTGGCTCGAAGAGCCTGACGGCACGCGTCGTGACCTGCCGGGCAAGGTGACGATGCCGCTGGTCAAGGGACAACTTATTGTTCATGAACAAGCGGGCGGCGGCGGCTTTGGTGATCCGCTGAAACGCGACCCATGCCGTGTCCTGGCGGACGTGGCCGACGAAAAACTGTCCGCAGGGGCAGCCCTATCTCACTATGGGATCGTGTTGAATGCCGAGGACAACGATATCGATATCGAGGCGACCGTACAGCGACGCATCAAAATGCAATCGAATGCTGTTTTGGATAATGATGATTGGGTTTAAACATAACCTCTCAGGAGCAGGAGAGCGCCTTTGGGTGCGGCAAGACAATGATGGCAATCGTGAAACGCAAGCGAAATCCCGAAATATCTCAAGCACGAATCTTGGAAGCGGCAGAACAAGAGTTCGCAAAGCACGGTTACGCGGGCGCACGGATCGACAAGATTGTGCAACGTGCAGGCGTATCGAAGAACCTCGTCTATCATTATTTTGGCAGCAAGGACGATCTCTTCCTGATCGTGATGGAGTGCATGTACGAACGCATGCGCGCCCATCATGCCGATCTTCAGATCAAGGAGCTGCCTCCGGTCGAGGGGATGGAACAGCTGACACGTCATACATTCCGACATTTCGTGGAATATCCGGCAGTTATTTCTCTGTTGAACAGCGAAAACCTAACCAGAGCGCAGCATGTGCGCAGTTCCGAGAAGCTACCGCGCCTTTACGCCACACTGAGCGACCTGATCGGCGATCTTCTGGCTCGCGGCGAAGCCGAAGGTGTCTTCCGCAAGGGCGTGGACCCACAGGAACTCTATATCACGATATCCTCTTTAGGATATTTCTACCTGTCAAACCAGCACACGCTTGGGGCAATCTACCAGACCGATTTATCCGAGCCGGACCGAATCGCGGCCCGCGCGGATCATATTGTCGACGTGATCTTGGGGTATCTGAGACCGCCAGAGGTCTGATTGCACGACGCATTGAGAGAAATGCTCCATGATCACGCTTTGTCCGCATCGCCTTTCGCCGTCATTCGGTAAGATACATTGTACGTTAGCGCACAAGATGCTGGACTGGGACGAGATGGCACCGCATGCGGGCGGATATTCTTCATCCCAATCACGCGGTGACATCGACATGACGGCTCGCGCAGGCCTCATGCATTGGACCCGCAAATCACCGGGCGACGAAGCACATTATCGTGCCGCTTTGCAAAAAGTGATGCAGGCGTTCGCCTGATCACACGATCTTACTATAGAGGAGAAAACAAAATGCTTAAAATGACACATCTAGTTGGCACCGCCGCGATCGTCGCCTTTGGAGCCGTTGAAACATGCGCCGAAACGCTGGCCGTTCGACTCGATTTCTCGCCTTGGGGCGTTCATGCCGGGATGCATCTTGCTGAGGCCAAAGGCTGGTTTGATGAGGCGAGGCTGGATATTGATCTACAGGACGGCAAGGGCACAATCAACACAATTCAGTTGGTCGGCAGCGGACAGGTTGACGTTGGCCAAGTTCAACTTGGCCTGATGGCCCTGGCTCGCGAAAACGGATTGCCACTGAAGTCCTTTGCAGGCTGGGCGCGGCGCGGTGACCTAGCGGTTCTGGTGGACGCAAACTCCGATATCAACTCGGTCGCAGACCTTGAAGGTAGGAAACTTGTGACCTTCACTGCCAGTCCATGGGTGCCTTATATTGACAATTTTCTAGCGGCGGGTGGCCTGACTCGCGATGATGTGTCGGTCCTGATGGTGGCGCCGCCCGCGATGGTGGCCACTTATGCGTCGGGCGAGGTGGACGGGTTCATGACCGTTGGACCGTTTGGTTTACCTTTGACCGCCCGAAGCCGCCCAGCCAAGCAGATCCTGATGGATGATGCTGATGTGACATTCCCAAGCTATGGGCTGATTGCACAGGAGAGTACTCTTGAAGAGCGTCGCGACGAACTCGCCCGGTTGGCGCAGGTTCAGCAACGTGCGTGGGAGTACATCTTTGACGGCAATGTCGAAGAAGCCGCTGACGCCATCATCTCCGGTCGTCCGGACAGCAACCTGAACCGTGACGTTCTGATTGGTCAAATCGAGGCGTATCGTGACTTTTTTCATACAGAGCGCACCAAGGACTTGCCGATCGGCGTGCAATCGGCAGAGGACTGGGCGGATGCACTGGCTGCGATGGAAGCCGCAGAAATCATCAAGCCAGGTCAACAGGCGGACGACTTCTTCACCAACGATCTACTCAGGCAATAGATCGTCGATTTGAAGTGCATACGAGAGGCCAGCGTATGACGCAGCAACGGAGTTATGCCCGCATACATAACCTGAACAAGGTCTATCGATCCAGGCACATGGATATCGAGGCGCTCAAATCCATTGACCTTGATATTCACGAGCATGAATTCATCAGCGTGCTTGGGCCGAGCGGATGCGGCAAATCCACGTTGCTTAAGTGCCTTGCTGGCCTCGAACCGATAACATCGGGCGAAATTATCCTGGACGGGACACCTGTCAAAACTCCACCAGACAACATGGGAATCGTGTTTCAGCGCGACATCCTTTTGGACTGGCGCAACATTTTGGACAACGTGCTGTTCATCACGGAAATCCGTGGTGCAAAGCGATCGGACTATGAAGGCAAAGCGCGCGCCCTTCTCGAGAGATTCGGGCTGAAAGGGTTTGAACGCAAACATCCCTGGGAGCTTTCCGGTGGCATGCGACAACGTGTATCGATTTGCCGGGCTCTTTTAGACAATCCGGAGTTTCTTCTACTGGACGAACCTTTTGGCGCGCTCGACGCCATGACACGCGACGATTTAAACTTGGAGCTCGCGCGGCTTTGGCAGGAGACAAGAAAAACAGTGCTCTTCATTACCCATTCTATTGCCGAGGCTGTGTTCTTATCGACCAAGGTCATCGTCATGTCAGGTAACCCGGGCAAGATTGATGAGATACTCAACATCGAACTGCCACATCCACGCACGCTGAGCATGCGCGAAACCCGGGAATTCGGCGAATATGTACAGCATCTCCGCGGCCATTTCACCAAAATGGGTATTTTGAAAGAGGCCTGACTCATGGGTTACAGGGGCTAAATGGGCTGGATCGAAAAGAACAACCGATTCCTCACATCCGTCGCGGTGCTAATGATTTCCGTGATTCTATGGGAGATCTCGTGCCGCATCCTGGAGGTGCGTCCCTTTATCCTGCCAGCGCCTTCGGCGGTTCTGCTCGAGATGATGGATGCCCCGGACTATTTTGCTAGACATGCGGGCTATACTCTGGTGACAACGCTGGCTGGTTTCGCATTGGCTGTGGTGCTTGGCGTTCTCATGGCAATCGGGATCGTGCACTCGGTCTTTCTTGACCGCACGCTTTATACCCTGCTGGTTGCGCTGAATTCTGTACCGAAGGTCGCGTTGGCACCGCTCTTTGTCATTTGGATGGGAACCGGGCCGGAGCCAAAGATCGCAATAGCGCTGATGATCGCCATCTTCTCGATCGTGATCGATACCGTACTGGGATTGCGCAGCGTCGACAAGGATATGATTGATATGGCGCGCTCGGCGCGGGCGACAACCATGCAGGTTCTGTTCAAGATCCGCTTTCCCTGTGCTCTGGCCAGCATGTTCGCAGGCATGAAAGTCGGGATTTCCTTTGCCCTGATCGGCGCCATCGTGGGTGAATTCGTAGCTGGAGAGACGGGCCTGGGCCATGTTATCCTGCTGTCGCAGGGCATGTTCGATACCGCGCGCGCTTTTGCCGCCATCGTGATTCTGGGGATCATGGGCACAATCTTGTTCTATTCCGTCGAAGCCGTCGAGCGCATCCTCCTGCCTTGGCACACATCCCAACGCGTAGGCGAACAGTAGACCATGCGGGCGGGAATCCACAGGACCGGCCTAGCATCGCTGGGCCTGATTACAACAGCAGTCCTCTGGGGCGGCAACCACGTGGTAATCCGCGACATAGCCGATCAGACCGATCCGTTCACGCTGGTATTCTGGCGCTGGACGCTCAGTGCGCTGATGCTGCTGATCTTCAGTGCCGGACCATTGTGGCGCGCACGGCACGTCGTGCGAGTGCACCTGGGCCGGATCGTTGCTCTGGGAGTCCTGAATTGTGTCCTTTTTTCCCTCGCCATAATTGCCGCGCCGTTTGGCACATCTGCGGCCAATGTCGGATTGATCCAGGCTACAGCACCGCTTTGGATCGTGGCTACTGGGACGCTGTTCCTATCCGAACAGGTATCCGTACGGAGTACGGTAGGATTGGGCTTGGGTTTTACTGGTGCCGTTCTGCTTATCTCTTCGGGACCTGCCGCCACGACCATTCCAACCGCGTTGCGTTGGGGAGATGCCCTAGCCCTGATTGCAACCCTGATCTGGGCGGGATATAATATTTTATTGCAAAAAATTCAAAGCGTCTTGCATCCCGTTACCCTTTTCAGCGCGATGATCCTGACCGGATATATCATATTGGTCCCTTTCTATGGAATCGTGACGTTGACGGTAAGCGCGGTGGACATCTCGATTGTGCCACCCAGAGAAATCTGGCCCGCCGTGGCTTTTATAGGACTGGGAGCGACACTGCTTGGAAATTTGTTCTGGAATCTTGGAGTACATGTACTTGGACCGACAACGTCTTCGCAGTTCCTATTTCTCGCTCCGTTATGTTCGATTGTGCTCGGAGCCTACTGGTTGCGCGAATATCTTTCATCCCTTGGCTGGTTGGGGGCGATCATGATTATATCGGGACTGATTCTTTCAACCGTCCGGCATCAAGAGCGGGAATGAAAGTTCCGGCTGCTTTCCGACACGACACTTTGCTCATCTTCAACGTACGCCAAGGTAAGACACAGTCTCCGAGCGGTTACGAACCCCACCCAACATATGTTACTTCGGTTGATCGCGACCGCAGTGGCACGGTTCGCACGGCCAGCCCGCCAGGAGCGGAAGGGCACGCATGGGCCGTGACAGGTGCCCGTCTCTCCCCCTTCATGATCTTGATCGTAGTTGGATTGACAGCAACCGGTTAGGATCCTCAGGGATCCCGGTGTCTTGTGACGGCCGCGTTAGCGGTCCGTCTTTTGCGCCCTCGCGGGGCGCTTGTTTCGCCCGCATGGGCGACAGCGGCCAAAAAGGCCGCGTGTCAAGAGTGTCAAGAGTGTCATAAACTTTGAAGGTTTATGACTCTTTGACACTTGATGATACTAAATAGTGTCTGTTAAAAAACCCCCATTTTTCGTGAATGGCAAGACTTTTGGCCGGAT
>JAPORU010000102.1 GCA_026710045.1 Aestuariivita sp.
ATGGCCTTTTACTTTCCGTATGGAGAACGGGTTTAGGAGTCAATAACGGAGGATTCATCAAGGATTCAAGAGTATGCCTGCTTCTGAAAGCGATCTTCCCTTGCAGCAAGGTATATAATCCCCAAACGATTAATCCCAATTTACCGTTGGAGATCAACCATGAAGCGACCTTTCGGAAAATTATGGCTGGATACGTTCTTTCCCCGAAAAACAATGAATAAGCTGCCCAATCAGGATCTTGTGGGCAAGACGGTAATCGTTACCGGCGGCACAGACGGTATGGGTCGTGTTGCCGTCGAGCGCTTTGCAGAGATGGGCGCTGATATCTGTCTTTTCGGGCGGAGTTTGAAGAAGACGCAGGGCGTGGTCGATGAACTTCGTATGATGGGGCATACCGGACAGTTTTCCATCGTGGAATGTGATATCGGTGACCTCGATCAAGTGCGTCGGGCGGCGGATGAGGTCTTGGTGCAGTACAGGAAAATCGACATTCTCATCAATTGCGCGGGTATTAACTTGCCAGAGCGCATCCTGTCGTCCCACGGACATGAGATGAACTTTGTGATCAACTACCTCGGGCCCTTCCTGTTGACTGAGCTGTTGCTTGAGCGGATCCGGACAACGTCTGAGGCACGCATCGTCCACTTGACTTCTGCCACGCAGAAGGTCGCCAAGTTGCGCTTTGATGACCTGCATTTCGAAAGGAATGCAGGTCAATGCTCGCGTCATATGCTCAGGCAAAGCTGTGCGTGATAATGCATGGTCTTGATTTGGCTGAGCGGCTAATGGGCAGTACAGTCACTATTCACTGTCTCAATCCAGGTTATATTAGAACGAACTTGATGCGGTATAGTAAGGGTTTTGAACGTATGTTCGATCGGATTTTCGGTGGGCGTGCTGCGCCGACCTGGGTGGGCGGAGAGCGTATCGTCTACGTGGCGCTCGATTCTCAATACCGTGAGATTTCGGGTAAGTACATTTATGAGGATATGCTGTTGGATCCGAACCCGCTCGCTATGAATGAGGGAAACGTGGTACGCCTGATGACACTCAGTCAGCAGATGACCGGGCTCACAGATACAAAAGTGGTATGATTTTACAACGTCCTTTATGCGCAGTCAGATACCATGCGAAAATGCAATAGTTGATTTGCAAAATCGTGAGGAATTCAGGGCGATTGTTTGAAATTTTTTACCGCGAGATTTTAAATTGTGAAGTAAGCTCGTACAGGCCGTCGCCTTTGTTGAAGACGGTGCGCGCATCCGCCCGCACATCAATTCAGTATCGTTTATCAATTCCCGATCCCAAAAATAGGGACCGGATCGTCCTGGTCTTGATCTTCTGAGTACAAAGACTTCTTGATGTGGAGAAGAGATTCTCGTAACAGAGCGCAGCATCTCTGCCGTGTCTTACAGTCTTGGCTTGTTGTAGGATGGATCGAATTCAATGAGAGAACGATCTCCAAAAAGAGATCACGATATCGTGGAGCATCGTCAAGGTGTTCACCTTCTAATGATTGCGGTACTTCGTCGGATATAAAAATAGCGGCCATCACCATGAATTGGAATGAGTTTACAAAGTTTAGTCAAATGGCGGCGACGTGGGGTGCAGATTATCACACCACTCTTCGCGAGTTACCCGTACGTGCTCAAGTGGCACCTGACGAAATAATTGCAAAATTACCCGGTTCTGCTCCTGAGACAGCCGAAACGATCGACGTGATTTGGCAAGATTTCCAAGATATTGTGATGCCGGGAATCACGCATTGGCAGCATCCACGATTCTTTGCTTACTTTAATGCCAACAACTCCCCGGCTAGCGTCGCTGCTGAGTTTCTTGTTTCTATCATCGCGCCAAACTGCATGCTTTGGCAGGCGTCACCTGCAGCAACAGAAATTGAAACACGTATGATGCAATGGTTGGCAAAGGCGGTTGGTCTTCCTGATACCTACAAAGGAGTCATTCAAGACAGCGCGTCGTCCGCCACTCTTGCAGCGGTCCTTACAATGCGTGAAAAGAGCCTTGATTGGAAGGGAAACGCAAAAGGGTTGTCACATCAGAAAACCTTACGAATTTATTGCTCCAATCAGGTGCACTCATCTATCGATCGTGCCATTTGGATTGCGGGAATTGGCCAAGAGAATCTCGTAAAGATTCCGACACAGGGTAATTTGAAGGCGATGTGTTTAAACACTTTGCGGAATGCGATCATAACGGATCGATCGCAGGGATACTTGCCAATCGGAATCATCGGAGCAACCGGAGCGACCGGTATGGGAGCCTGTGATGATCTGAACGCTGTGGCCGATATTGCCGAACAGGAGAGTCTTTTTACTCATCTTGATGCGGCTTGGGCGGGGGCGGCGATGATTTGCCCAGAGTATAGATTCCTCTGGGAGGGTGCTGATCGTTTCGATAGTATTGTGCTTAATCCGCACAAGTGGCTCGGTGCTCAATTCGATTGTTCAACGCATTTCCTGAAAGAGCCTGATAATTTACGTCGTACCCTTGCGATTTATCCAGAATATCTTAAGACGAACGTTGACGCAAAGGTTACGGATTATTCTGAGTGGTCTATTCCGCTTGGTCGTCGGTTTCGAGCTCTTAAACTTTGGTTTTTGATGCGATGCTATGGTTTGGAAGGTTTGCGTTCTCGCATTCGCAACCATGTGAACTGGAGTCAATCCGTGTACGAACGATTGAGCACACACACAAAAATTGAGATCACAAGCCATCCAATATTGACGCTCTGGACATTCAAAATCAAGGGTGCGACTGATGAGGATACGCGAAAGCTTGTTGACGACATCAATAATGATGGCCGAATTTATCTTACACCAACAACAGTCGATGATGCTTTGGTCATTCGGTTTCAAGGTGGAACGTTTGATTGTACGGAAGAGGATTTTCAAACTGCTTATGAGACTCTCGTTGAGTTTGTCGACAAAATCTGAAGGAACAGCCATGGTGGTTGCTGCGTTCGAACGTCAGTCGACGCAATCATCTGACGAGAAAACAGCACATTGATGCGCTCGACGCTGAAATGCGGTATGACGAGTCAGAATTGTTGTGATACGGTACGCGAAAGGACAATAAATTGCCTGCACCGATAAACACATTCAAACAACGCCTGAAGTCTGGAGAGAGACTCGTTGGCTGCTGGTTAAGCTTCGCTGATCCCTACGTTGCAGAAGTGATGGGAACAACCGGTTTTGATTGGGTTGTCATCGATGGTGAGCACTCGCCGAATCATCTCCGATCCATGCGGGATCAGCTCATCGCACTAACAGGATCTTCCACACATCCTGTGGTTCGAGTTCCAATTGGAGAAACATGGTTAATCAAGCAGGTCTTGGATATCGGCGCACAAACTGTGCTGGTGCCGATTGTTGAATCTGCGATACAGGCTCAGGAACTCGTCAGAGCATGTCGTTATCCGCCAAAGGGCGTCCGTGGCGTTGGAGCAAGTGCTGCACGGGCCTCAGACTTTGGTCAAGTACCAGATTATGTTGCAACTGCGGATGAACAGATTTGTCTTCTTGTTCAAGTCGAAAATCGCGCCGGAATAGCGGCCTTGGATGATATCTTGTCGGTTGATGGTGTCGATGGGGTTTTTGTTGGTCCATCTGATCTTTCGACGGATATGGGGTATTATGGCGATGCGACGGAACCGAGAGTACAGGAAACAATTCTTGATGCACTGGCGCGCATTAATGCGGCAGGGAAGGCTTCTGGTATTCTGTCAACCAAGAACGTAACCACCAAGATTTATCGAGACGCTGGTGCTCAGTTTCTAGCGGTCGGTATTGATTTACTTTTGCTCGCAAACGCAGCCCGTGATGCGGCATCAATGTGGAAATAACTGAGCGTACAGTTTCATACGGTAAAGTCATTTGTTAACTTTACGGATGCGCAATCAATTAAGTTAAGGTCGGTTGTGCGTATTTTGATGCATGTAATGGAGAATGATGTTGGGATACAAGGTGGTCGTAGCTGGTGCTACGGGAAGTGTCGGAAGAGAGATGTTGACCATTCTCGATGAACGTCAGTTTCCCGTTGACGAAGTTGTCGTGCTTGCGTCTCGGAGATCTCTGGGGACTGAAGTCTCTTTTGGTGATCAAACCCTAAGGACTCAAGATATTGCACAATTCGAGTGGTCCGGGTTTGATATTGCGCTTTTTGCGATTGGTTCACAACCAACGTCGATTTATGCGCCAAAAGCGGCGGCGGCCGGCTGTGTCGTTATTGATAATTCGTCTCTTTATCGATACGATCCACGAATACCTCTCATCGTTCCAGAGGTAAATCCAAAGGCCATCGTCGATTATTCGAATGAGAATATCGTTGCGAACCCAAATTGCTCAACCGCACAGATGATGTTGGCTCTCAAACCTCTCCATGATCACGTGCGGATCAAGCGTGTCGTCGTGTCAACTTATCAGTCGACTTCTGGAGCCGGTAAGGACGGTATGGATGAGCTTTGGGATCAGACGAAAGCCCATTTTGGCGTGATTGACGACGTTCCTGCAAAGAAGTTTCAAAAGGAAATTGCGTTTAATGTTATTCCCCAGATCGGTGACTTTATGGAAGATGGCACATGTCAAGAAGAATGGAAGATGGTCGTGGAGACGAAAAAGATATTGGGTTCTGAAATTAAGGTCACGGCGACCTGCGTCCGTGTGCCTGTTTTTGTCGGGCATTCTGAAGCGATTAATGTCGAATTCGAAAACTTTCTTGATGAAGGAGAAGCGCGTGAGATCCTACGTCAAGCACCCGGTGTTATTGTAATCGATAAGCGTGAGCCCGGGGGTTATGTAACACCGAAAGAGTGCGTTGGAGACTACGCGACCTTTATCAGTCGTATTCGCCAAGACTCGACTGTCGAGAATGGCCTCAATCTTTGGTGTGTAGCGGACAATCTACGTAAAGGTGCTGCATTAAACGCTGTACAAATTGCTGAACTCTTAGGCAGAGAGGTGATTAAGAAGGGTTAACGGAGTATAGGTTTGCGTTATCGGCTTGATTTACCGTTAAAAACAGCACCTGAGCCGATGTTCGTACAAAATGAGTTGCCCATTTTGGTGACTTAAAGTCTGTTATTTATTTTTGAATCAGGAGTAGTATCTTATCGGTATGAAAGTCGCGAAATGACGCTCTGTTTTGCTAAAGAAGGTACAGAGGTGGTTCCGTTGATCCTCCTTGAGGAAACGGATTTCAACGGCTGGTTGGTCAATCAACCGACGAGCATCCAAAACTGGTGTGAAGTTCACAACTTCAAAGCGGAATTAGGGCAAGTTTTGATATTGCCCGATCTTGAGGGAAACATGACGTCAGCAGTTGTCGGAATCGGCACTGCCAAAGCGCGGGAAAAAGGCCGTTTTGCATTGGCAAAGGCCGCGAGCAAACTCCCCAAAAAAACCTTTGAAATCATCTCAGGCTTGCCGGATGAACTGGCAGAAGTCGAATGTTTGGGTTGGTTATTGTCACAATATACATTTTCACGTTATCGCCAATGTCAAAAAGAATGTGCAACATTGATTGCTCCGGATTGTCTTGATCGAGAGCGTCTTGAAGCTGTTGCCAACGGGGAAGCTCTCATCCGAGATCTCATAAATTTACCTGCATCTGAAATGAGTCCGGTTGCGCTCGAAGATGTCGTTCGATCTATTGGCAAGAGATTTGACGCCGATGTTCAGTCAACAGTCGGTGAAGACTTGCTCAGTAATAATTTCCCTATGATTCATGCGGTTGGAAGAGCATCTGATATCCCGCCACGTCTGATCGACTTGACGTGGGGCACGCAGGGACCCGCAGTTGTTCTCGTTGGCAAGGGCGTGTGTTTTGATACCGGTGGTCTTAATTTGAAACCTGGCGGATCTATGGGTTTGATGAAGAAAGATATGGCTGGAGCGGCCACTGTTCTTGGATTGGCGCAAATGATTATGGGACTTGAGGTTAAAGTGTGTCTGCGCGTTCTGATCCCGGCTGTTGAGAATTCGGTATCGGGCAATGCTTTTCGCCCAAAGGACATTTTAACGTCCCGAAAGGGATTGACGGTTGAGGTCAATAATACTGATGCTGAAGGTCGATTGATATTGGCCGATGCTTTAGCTTTAGCTGATGACGCAAAACCCGACTTGATTGTCTCGATGGCGACGCTGACAGGTGCAGCGCGGGCTGCGGTCGGGACCGATCTTGTTCCTTTCTACTGTGACAATGATTATGATGCAGAGATCATAATGCGTTCTGGGAATCGTGTTTCAGATCCGGTTTGGCGGATGCCATTTTATGAACCTTATGAAGAGGTGCTCGAATCAGGTATTGCGGATCTTGATAATGCCCCTGCTGGTGGCTTTGCTGGATCAATTGTTGCAGCGTTGTTCTTGCGCCGGTTTGTAGAACACACCACTCGATTTGTTCACTTTGACATTTATGGTTGGCAACCCAAACAGGCTCCGGCACGACCGCAGGGAGGTATCGGTCAAGGAGCCCGTGCACTCCTTGATGCTTTTCCTGATCTCCTAGATTTATGATAGATCATCGAACAACGCCACCACAAGAGTTCGCCATATCGGGTGAACCAGCTTCAATCTCTGTTCCTGTTTCTGATGTGCTGGATGCTCCAGGTAAGCGTCGTATACGCCAGCTTCTCTTAGGCGATTCGATTTCGCTTCTAGGGGAAAGAGGCGCGTACAGTTGTGTGCGATCTGAAAAGGACGGTTACCATGGGTTCGTTCACTCAAGCACAATTGAGGCACCGATTAATCCGACACACTTTGTATCTGTGGCGTCGACCCATGTTTATTCCGAACCTGATCTAAAATCAAGGGATCGGGAGAGTTTAAGCTTTACAAGCCGATTGGCGGTATCTGAGAAGGTAGGTGCTTTTTTCAATACTAATCGGGGTTGGGTCCCGGCGCAACATCTGAAGCCTGTTTCTTTTCGGTTTTCGGATCCTGTTGCTGTTGCTGAGATATTTCTTGGAGTCCCTTATTTGTGGGGCGGTAACTCAAGTCAAGGAATTGACTGCTCCGGACTTGTTCAAGTGGCCTGTCTTGCATGTGGCCTGTCTTGCCCAGCCGATAGTGATCAGCAAGAGCGCTCGTTGGGTAAGTTTCTCTCAAATTCTCAATCTCTAAAGCGTGGAGATATAATGTTCTGGAAAGGACATGTGGCTTGGATGGCCAACGAGAGACATATTCTGCATGCAAACGTCGCTTCCATGTCAGTTTCGCTTGAACTTCTGGATAAGGCTTGTGAGAGAATCTTGTGTGCGGGGGATGGTTCGATAACAGCCCGAAAGAGTTTGTTATGGTAGATCCGCACGTTAATCCTAATGATGTCGTTAAGACATCATGGATTGACCTGTTTTGGCCCATTGATCATGCTTGGGCTGATAACCTGTTTCGATGCGGGGCAATAAATGGAGGACAGTCATGTCAGATTATGTAGCTTATGTGGGTTTTGATGTCCATAAGGACACGATTTGTGTGGTTGTCGCCACTTCGGATCGGACTGACTCCGAGCGATGCCGCACCTTTGCCAACGTACGTGCATCGAGCAGCGATTGGAAATCTAACCCATTTTGCGTGTGAAATGAAAAAGATGACGTCAGAAGATCCTCTAATGAAATTATTGATTGGATCGGTTTGATTCGGCTATTGTGGCAACTTTGAAGTGGTTGGCGCGTGATGATCCTTCTCAGATGCGCAAGCACAGCAGAGGGGAATGACCTACGTGTGAAATACGCGCTTGAAGATGAAGAGGTGGCGCGCTGGGCGTTGTCAGATTCGAAATCTTTTTGATGGTAGCCTCTATGACGGTTGAACGTCTGAACCTCGAAAATAGCTTGCCGATACCAAACGGAAAACTCGAATCTGTAACCTTACCGTCCCATTCTCCAGAGGCATATACATCGCACTCAAAAATTCAGAAAGTTGCCGATCATGTCGTAAACGAAAAAGCAGGGTCAATATCACACATCTCTCGAAGACCTTCAAATGCCAACAAACGGAATGTCATACGCTGCTTGGCATCTTACTTAGAAGGCGTTATTTCAGGCGAAGATTAATAGGGTAAATAATAATGTGTCGACATATTGACTTATCTGTTCCAAACAATTGCCGGTCATTCTGAATCAGTGTTATAATAAATTCGTTTTGAGGTTATTGCATGACAACAACATAGGTCGATAAATATCGATCTGTGACTGGTGCTTATGTTAAACTTCGTGTCCGATTGGTTAGGACGAGCAAATAATGGCGTGATCAACAGGTTTATACGTTACGAGTCTGTTCTTACCATGAACGCAATGTGCAAATGTTAGACGATTACTCATCATTGAACAAATATGACCTTATGATCATTCAAAAATCAATTGAGTCGGCAGGACATGCGACCTTTCCCCACGTGGTCTTCGACCGTAATGAATTGTATATCATTCTTGGACTCTATGGGCGCAAGGTTGCTGCCGGAGAATGGCGTGATTACGGAATATCATATCTTCGGGATTCAGCAGTTTTTTCGGTCTTTAGACGTACATCCGAGAATCCGATTTACCGTATCGAAAAACACCCAAGATTACGTAACCTGCAAGGAACTTATATGATCATTGGCATGGATGGGCAGATTTTGAAACGAGGTCATGATCTAAAGCCAGTCATGCGTATATTGGAACGCACGCTCATTCGAGCCGTCAGTTGACGGCGATTGAAATGCAGAATGCAATCGTTTGGGACTGAGTCTAGATAAAGAGATTGCGCCTCATTATCCTTCGCTTCTTCTATCAGAAAATTATCCTGAAATGGAATGGCGTTCTTCATTCTGAATTACATCGGAGACATTTACAGGATTGATAAAATAGCCGTATACACGTTCTGAGTAAGGGTCGTTTTGACCGTAGAGTCCCTGAGTGAAAGATAAATATGACTCCTCAAGAGCGTGCTGAACATAGCGCGAAGGTAATGTGGGAACGTGACGCGGCCAGCAAGTGGCTTGGAATAACACTTAACGCGATCGGACCCGGCACAGCGACCGTTTCGTTGAACATCGATGATCATCATTTAAATGGTCACCAAATCTGCCATGGCGGTTATATTTTTACATTGGCCGATAGTGCCTTTGCTTTGGCGTGCAACAGCTACAATAAATTAGCGGTTGCGCAAAATAATCAAATTGCGTTTCTGTCACCGGGAAAGAAGGGGGAGAAACTGATTGCGCATGCTGCCGAGAGGGTTCTTAATGGACGATCTGGAATATATGACGTGGACATTGTTAGTTCCGATGGTCGTCAAATTGCTTTGTTTCGAGGATTTTCGCGGACGATTTCAGGACAGCATTTTTTGGAACTCGAAACATGAAAGATATTGCCCCAAGTAAAGATGAACTCGATCCCATTGAAATTGCTTCAATAGATGAAATCCGCGCTTTGCAACTGAAGCGCCTGAAGTGGTCACTTCAGCACGCCTACGATAATGTTCCATATTATCGGATCCGTTTTGGTTCGGTTGGACTACGGCCCGATAGTTTGGAGTCACTCGAAGATCTTGCCAAGTTTCCCTATACTACTAAGGAAGATCTGCGTAGAAATTATCCATTTGGCATGTTTGCAGTCCCGCGCGAGAAAATTGCGCGGATACATGCCTCATCTGGTACCACTGGACAGCCTACAGTTGTTGGTTATACTCGAAATGATCTTTCTGTCTGGGGCGATATTGTTGCTCGATCTCTTCGAGCTAGTGGATTACGTCCGGGTGATCTGTTGCATAATGCTTATGGTTATGGATTGTTCACCGGTGGACTTGGGATTCATCTCGGTGCAGACGTTCTAGGCTTAGCAACGGTACCTATCTCAGGTGGCATGACACAACGTCAAGTCCGGTTGATCGAAGATTTCCGACCAAAGGGAATAACGATCACTCCTTCCTATATATTGTCAATTCTTGATGAATATCAGGTACAAGGCATCGATCCGAGAAACAGTTCTCTAGAAGTTGGGATATTCGGGGCAGAGCCCTGGACAAACAAGATGCGCCTTGCGATCGAAGATGCCTTTGATATGCACGCTGTTGATATTTATGGTCTGTCGGAAGTCATGGGACCCGGCGTCGCCAATGAATGCGTTGAAACTAAGGATGGGCTGCACATTTGGGAGGATCATTTCTTTCCGGAAATCATTAATCCCGAAACTGGAGATGTATTACCGGACGGTGAATATGGTGAATTGGTGTTCACGTCACTTTCAAAGGAAGCTTTTCCAATAATTCGATATCGGACACGGGACCTATCGCGATTATTGCCGGGTACTGCTCGAATGATGCGAAGAATGGAGAAAGTCACTGGGCGGAGCGATGATATGATAATCTTGCGTGGCGTTAACGTCTTTCCAAGTCAGATTGAGGAGCAACTTTTGACTGTTGCGGGGCTCGCTCCGCATTTTCAGATTACAGTCACTCGCCCGCATAGTATGGACGAAATGAACATACTGACGGAAGCTTCGATCAATGCCGCTGACGACATATCTCGAAAGAAAGCTCAAGAAGAATTAATTTATAAAATAAAGTCCAACATTGGGGTTTCGGTAACGGTTGAAGTGGTCGACCCCGGGGGAGTTAAGCGTTCGCAGGGCAAAGCTATTCGAATAGTCGATCATCGACCATGATTTGATCAATTAATTGGGAACATAAATACCTGTTTGATTCCACTATCAATCTATGGGTATTGAACTTGTCGCGCTGCTTGACGAGACAGGGTTGGACGATGATTCTTTTGTTCTGTTGAGACAGTTGACATTTCTGACTTACGTTTTGTTTGGTACTTATGTGACGCATCAAACTAGCACGTCAATTTAGAGGGCTCAATAGAGATTGCAAGGAATTTGGGTTGTCATTGTCCCGAATAATATTTCGAGACGATCATTTCTTTTATATCGAGAACGCATTTATATAGTAAATGAGCGTATCTAGGAGTATAGGGGGGATTGCACCCATGCGTAGAGTCGTGGTTACAGGTATCGGAATTGTTTCTTCCATTGGAAATACGAAAGAGGAGGTTGAAGCTTCGCTCCGAGTCGGACGTTCTGGTATTGAAGCCAGCGCAGAAATGGCTGAACATGGGTTTCGGAGTCAAGTGGTCGGTACCCTAAATGTTGATCCAACCGAACATATAGGAAAACGAACCTTACGTTTCATGGGGCCGGGGGCGGCTTACGCATTTATAGCAATGCAACAAGCCATCAAAGACAGTGGCCTTGATGAGGCTGATCGTGTAAACTCACGCACGGGGCTCATTGCAGGATCGGGTGGGCCATCTACGTCTGCAATGCTTGCTTCACATCAGACTGTACTTAATACGGGTGGGACCAAACGTATTGGACCCTTTGCTGTACCCAAATGTATGTGTTCGACTGTATCTGCTAATTTGGCAACGGCTTTTGAGATTAAGGGAATAAATTACTCGATAACATCCGCTTGTTCGACTTCATTGCATTGTATTGGCAATGCGGCAGAGCAAATTATGTTTGGCAGACAAGATATTATGTTTGCTGGCGGTGGTGAGGAATTAGACTGGACCCTATCCTGTTTATTTGATGCGATGGGCGCGATGAGTTCAAAATATAATGACACGCCGCAAAAAGCGTCTCGTGCTTTTGATGCTGGTCGAGATGGCTTTGTTATCTCGGGCGGTGGCGGAATTATTGTGTTGGAAGAACTCGAGCATGCTCGGGCTCGTGGCGCAAATATTTACGCTGAAGTTACAGGATATGCTGCGACATCTGACGGAAATGATATGGTTGCTCCATCAGGAGAGGGTGGAGAGCGTGCGATGCAACTTGCGTTGTCGACGTTACCAAAAGAACGTAGTGTTAGCTATATTAATGCTCACGGCACGTCGACTCCTGTTGGAGATGTGAGTGAAGTCGAAGCTGTCCGTCGAGTATTTGGAGAGAGTAGTATGCCTGCGATTAGTTCGACGAAATCAATGACTGGGCACGCTCAGGGGGCGGCGGGTGCACTTGAGGCTATATTTAATCTTATCATGCTGAAGAACGATTTTATTGCTCCTTCGATTAATGTTGAGATTCTTGATCCCGCATTGAAGCCATACGAGATAGCCACTCAATGCGTTGAAAATGCTGAACTGGATAGTGTGATGACTAATAGTTTTGGCTTCGGAGGTACAAATGGTTCAATGGTGTTCTCAAAATATCTGGCTGGATGAGAAAACCAATGAAGGTTCTAAATAAGAAACGTGGACTTGTTATGGGGGTTGCCAATGAGCGCTCCATTGCATGGGGGATTGCACGAGCTTGTCATCAAGCTGGAGCCGAACTTGCGTTCACCTATCAGGGCGAAGCATTTGGCAAACGCGTTGCACCCCTGGCTGAGAGCGTCGGTTCTGACATTCTCTTCGATATGGATGTAACAGATAAGGACTCACTCGACGCTGTCTTTACGTCATTAGAGACGTGCTGGCCGCAAATTGATTTTCTCATTCATGCGATTGCCTACTCTGATAAGTCCGAATTGACAGGTCGGATTCTAAATGCCAGTCGAGAGAATTTTAGGCACTCGCTTGAAGTAAGTACTTATTCATTTATTGATGTTGCACGACGGATTCATCCAATGATGGCGGCACGTGGTGGTTCATTGATCACCTTGACCTATCAGGGATCTAATCGAGTTGTTCCAAATTATAACGTTATGGGTGTCGCAAAAGCTGCCTTAGAAGCAACAACCCGTTATCTTGCTAATGATCTTGGCCCAGACAAGATTCGGGTCAACGCGATTTCTCCAGGTCCAATGAAAACACTGGCAGGGGCTGCCATTGGTGGTGCGCGTAAGACCTACAAATATTCAGAGCGAAATGCTCCGTTAGGGTCAAATGCAACTCTTGAGGCGATCGGTGGAACGGCTGTTCATTTGATTTCAGATGCGGGAGCCTTCACGACGGGAGAAGTTTTGCATGTTGATGGTGGGTTGCACGTTTTAGGAATGCCGCAATTCAACCAACTTCAAACGAAGGTTTAAAGGGCTCGACAATCGTAGTTGAGATTTTCTTACGGACATCTTTCGAGTGTTCGTTCTTATTTTACATCCGCATATCTTCTAATTTCGTTAACAGATTGAGCTTCTTGCAAAAATCGCCTTGCAAGCGGTTTTTTCTCGTTTCTTGGGCAATTTTATGAAACTGTGGACATGGGACGATCTTGTATAGGAAAGTGTAATTCGCACACAAAATATAGAGGGGATTGTCCCATGTCCCTATCCCACACTCTATCCGATATCTGGAGCCGATTGCAAGTATCCATAATAGCGTACAACCCTCCCCCAAGATCGACTTTTCCGCGATTTTTGGGCTTTCTTTGAACGTATTAAAGAGTGATACCGACATGATCCACGGTTGGCGATGCGTTATCGCAGCCGCATCGGGCCTCTCGGACCGGGTCAAGGGGACCGCGAAGGTTGCTTGTCATCTGTTCTTCGGCATCCTTGCCCTCACCGTCGATCAGCTCCTCCGTCTCGGTACCTGATCGCCCATCCATCTATACTGTCCTTGAACGTTTCGCCTTTGTGTGAGCGTGGCTTCTGTACATGGAGTGTGGGCGTTTTGGTGGATCGTAATTTTCGCCGATTTGGTAGGAAAAAGACCGGCAAGGCCTTGAAATTGTACTGAGGGACCTTATCTTGGGCTGCAGGATTTGTGCCATCTTGCCCTCTCCAGTTATTTTGCAAGCGGCTCAGATCAGATGAATCTCTCACTATGAGTTTGGGGTCGGTCAAAAGTCTGACGCTATTTTTGTATTAACGACTGAATAGAGATAATACGCTTTTGACGAAATCTAGATTTCATTTAAGGGACTGATTGTATTTGAATTTGTCCAGCGTGAGTATCGAGATCAGCTGACCAAGTTTGCTGACCTCATGTCGTGAAGAGTTCTGGATTACTTCTCAAAAATTATAATCGTCGGAACTTAATCGCGAGCTCCAAAGATTGCTGATCCTACGCGCACGTGGGTTGCTCCTAATTTAATTGCTGATTCAAAATCGGCACTCATTCCCATTGATAGAGCGTTTAAACCCGACTGATTTGCAATTTTTTTTAATAATGAAAAGTGTAAAGCTGGTTCCTCGTTAATAGGTGGTATGCACATTAACCCGCATATGGGTAAGTCCATCTTTTTGCATGCTTTAACGAAGCTTGCAGCATCCGTCGGAAATATTCCTGATTTTTGCGGCTCTTCTCCGGTATTGACCTGAATGAACAGATCAGGGCACGCACCTAATTCTTGAGCTCGTCGTGCAATAGACTCGGCTAATTTAGGGCGATCGACGCTATGGATTGCCTGTGCAAGCACCATTGCTTGTCTGGCTTTATTTGTTTGTAGAGATCCAACGATGTGTAGTTCAATGCTTTGAAAATTCTTTCGAAAATTTGGCCATTTCTGCCCGGCTTCCTGGATTTGGTTCTCACCAAAGATGCGATGCTCTTGTTCAAGGACTGCTCGTATGCGCCCATTCGGCTGTCTTTTTGAGATGGCAATCAATTTGATTTCATCAGGATTACGTCCTGCTTTTGACGCGGCGGCGCGTATCCGAGATTTCACTTTATATAGGGACATAGCAACTCAACTGATTAGCAACGAAAGATATAGGATAGGCACGTACAGCATCAATCATTTTTAATGTGTGTATTGTTCGCCTTTTACAATCTGAGTTTATCTACCATTTAATTGTTGAGGTTACAGTTCGATCAAGTTTCATTTTAGATATCATAAAGGAGATACTAAATGCCAGTGCGAACCAGTCCACCGATGTCAGATAGAGATGTCGCGGGAGATCTGAGAATCGGTCTGCATCGGGTGGGACATGTCATGGGTTTGTGTATCAATGTAACTGCGAGTGGAACGCGTTCTTGGGTGTTTCGTTACACGCCTCCTCAAGCGCAGATTCGACTGAATGGCGCTACATCTGGTCGAAAGAAACCGAGGGCCATGGGTTTGGGTCGGTTCCCAGATGTCAACCTTGCGATGGCATCGAGACGTGCGGAAATCGCGCGTCGGCAATTAGCTAAGGGCATTGATCCTTTAACGGTAAGCAAACAAACTCCAGATAATTTGATACTAACGGGCGCCACATCTGTTACTCTTGGCACTGTCATCGAAAGTTACCTTACGACAAAAGTTGAGGTGCCCGGATACTATCGTAGTGAGGCTCATCAACGAAATTGGCGAAGAACGCTCGAGATTTACGTCATCCCTCATTTTGGGCATCTCCCGATAATTGATATTGATACCGGAACAGTACTTGCAATCCTACATCAGAGAACGACTGGCAGAGATGGGACAAGTGGTTCATTTTGGTTTTTGAAGCCCAATACAGCGTCACGAGTTCGCGGACGATTGGAAGCAATCCTGGATTGGGCGACTTTTCACGATCTTCGTCCTAATAGTAATAATCCAGCCCGCTGGAGCGGTCATTTACAGACAGCACTTGTTTCTCCCGAAAGGTTGCAGCAGGTTCAACACTTGGCTGCCTTGCCTTATGTCGATCTTCCGGAGTTCATGGCAAAGCTTCTAAATTTACAGAGTAATAGGGCCCGAATGCTCGAGTATTCCATCTTGGCTGCTTGCCGTGCCAATGAAGTTCGGTATGCCACTTGGCACGAGATTGATTTTCAGAAACGGGTTTGGGCAGTTCCCTCTGTTCGAATGAAAACAGGCCGAGCTCATAATGTTCCCTTGACAGACCGAATGATCGAGATTCTGCAGTCCCTGCCGAGAGAGACGAATAATCAACATATTTTTGTTGGGGCGTCCAAGCTGGGTGCATTACCTGAAAAAGCAATGCGAAATGTCATTCGAGATTTAGGTTATGATGTGACTCAGCATGGTTTTCGAAGTACGTTTAGGGACTGGGCCGCTGAAACAGGAGCAGATTGGGTGGTTGCAGAATATGCACTCGCTCATAGCGTAGGGAACGCCACTATGCGCGCTTATCAACGTAGCGATCTTCTCGAAGAAAGACGGAAATTGATGGCAGATTGGGCAGAGTATTGTCTTTCGAAATTTCCTTGAAGCGTTAATGATCTGAGTTCTTTAGAATGAGAATAATACGGCTTAATTGGTGGGAATGTTCCGGAAAATAATGAAACATAGGTGCATGCCGCGTTAAATCTATTCATAGTCAATAAGCAGGCTACGGCTGTGGTGGGTATGGCTGCGGCGGATGTGACGTTTGGTGGGCTTGGCCGATTTGGCGTTTACTATAATGAGGCTACTAAAGACGCTCCTCAAGGCGATACAAATCTCGAAAGCCGTTTGCGTCTTGAAATTAACATGTCCACCCAGAGCGACGCCGGCATTGAACTCGGAGGACGATTCCGTGCCCAGTATGACGATGCTGCAGGAACAACGACTGACCCGGCCGAGTGGAGCGGTGGGCGTCTGCACGCGTCTATGGGTCCCGTAAGGATTGAGGTGGGCAATGTTGCGGATGCGCTTGATTCAATGCCAGGACTTTATCTGCCGACAACGTCGGTCGGAACCGGCCTGAATTATATGGATCCGGGTATGGTAGCGATGGGCTTTAGAGGGTTTGAGAGCGATAAAGCTGGTGTTGTGAATGGGGTCAACTTTATTTATAGTATGGGTGACCTGAGTCTCCTTGTCAATTCGAACGGTGGAACTATGGCGGGGGACGACGATGACCATGTTTCCGCGCATATTGCCTACAAGATTGGTAATTGGCAGATCGCACTGGCCGGTCTTGACGATTCTTCGGACGATGAAAAGAACATCCTTGTTGGAACGGTGACCGGTGATCTCGGCTTTGCCGGTGTTGGCCTGTCATACGCGAACAACGAGAACGCGGGAGGCACTGCTGCCGACCCCGACGATGTCGGCAAGGTACGTCTCTATGGTCATGTCCCGGTGGGCATGGCAACGGAAGTGGTCGTCTGGGGTGCCAATCAAAGTGATCCTGTCATGGATTCTACATATGACGGTGGTTCCTTCGGCATCGATGTCGAGCATCACCTCGGTGGTGGTGTCACCGCGGTGGCCGGTGTCAGTGATTCAATCGGTGACAATTCCACCCAGGCATCTGCAGGGATCTTCTTTAAATTCTGATTTCAGAAACGTTATTTAAGTATGAGAAGGGCGAGTCTTCGGACTCGCCCTTCTCATACATTGTCAATATGCTTTTGCGATAAAACACCAAAAGCCTTAATCTAGAATTTGAACTGGATTTCGGCGGATGCGAGTTCATCCGCTTTGCCGCCATTGTCGCCATTGGAGTCAGCGACATTGCTGTATCCGGCTACCGCGGTGACACCACCACCGAGGTCGTGGGCCAAGTCCAATCCAAAGGAACC
The DNA here is from genome assembly GCA_026710045.1 of Aestuariivita sp. Classification (GTDB taxonomy): domain Bacteria; phylum Pseudomonadota; class Alphaproteobacteria; order Rhodobacterales; family Rhodobacteraceae; genus JAPORY01. The sequence continues at coordinate 17,374 of JAPORU010000102.1, forward strand.
ACCATCTTTGTACTCTGCTGCCGTTCCGTTCCGGTCCTCATCCGCTCCCCATACAATAAGTGTTGTGGCACCTAACGGGATTTTGGCATGCACTCTGACCTTATCGGCAGCTTCTTTCTTATCTCCGTCAATATATGCATCATCGTTTCGTGCGAACGCACCGCCAACAGTCATAAAGCCTAAGTCACCCGTTACAGAAAGCGCAGCAATATCCTTATCGTCATCACCGCTTAATACTCCTCCAGCGAGCGTCCAACCAGACATTGTATAGGCAACATGACCTGCAACCTGTTGACTTTTGCTTTGAATTGCACCGCCTTTACTGATTTGATATTCTCCACGCGTATCACCAGAAGCGGGGCCTGTAACGCTGTCGGATGATAGCATCGTCTCCTCTGTTGCTGACAAATAGACCTTAAGGCCGGCCATATCGTACTGTAGATTTACTCCGTTGACGGCACCAGGACCTTGCGAAGCGAACCCTACGATAGGATTAATCGCAACACTTCCATTGTTCGTAAGAGTCGCTGCGGTGCCCGCACTTCTTCCGGGCAAGGCATCGATTGCATCTCCGATATTTCCCAGTTCAAGTTTCACCGGGCCCATAGCCGCATGCAGTTTCGCGCCACTCCAGTCTCCTGAGGTGACGTTGGCGTCCGATTGGCTCGAACGGTAACGGAACGTTCCTCCGAACTCTATTCCTGCCGCACTTTGTGTTACCCCAGTGACGTTAAGATTTAAACGCGCCAAGGAGTTCGTATCGCCCGCAGGTTTGTCCTTATTCGCTTCGTTATACGATAAGCCAATCGTGCCATCAGCGGCCAATGACACACCGGACGCCATGTCCTCCGCCGCAGCCATACCCGCTAAAGCTTGACTTCATATCGATAAAAATACTTGACAAAAATTGAATCATTTATGTGTTTCCTTATGTGTGATGTTATATTGTTGCATGTTGAAAATGAGCCAATTTATTCAAGAATGAAACCGGCATCTCTTGCGATTCACAAATCAATACAAGGGTAAGAATGCAACCAATCGGAATGTAGGTCGAAGAACACACACTATGATTGGCACCTCGATCATGACTATGAGTATCCACACGATTAAGATTGCACAAAACCCGAAACCAGATGTAAAATCACCTTATATTTCGTGTGGTGTGATGCCGGTATATTTGGTTCCGATATTTATTCGGATCAAGAATTGAGCGCCCTATACGGCTTTGACCGCAAGTCAGTTTGAAGACTACCCACAAGGCTCGCGGCCACGATGACGGGGAATGCGGCTAATGACGGCTTGAACAATATCCAATACAGCGCTACTGACCAGCTGACAATCGCAGATACTCCCTCCAGAGTTCATGATTTAAACTGATAGGTCTTCGATATTGGCAAAGCTCAAATCAAAAAGTTACGATCAGCTACCCTTCAAGCACGTGATATGATTATCATTTATTTTTGGAATTGCGTCGAATTTACCGGCTGTTCAGAGATGGTAACTTCTCGAATAATGTTGCAAAAAATCGCTCTTCTTCTGCAACCAACAATCGGACTGGCAATGCCACAACATTAGAACGAAATTCGGCCGGTAATCGAACATAATCTTTTTCGGTCGTGACGAGTTGAGCCTTTCTTGCACGAGCCTCTGAATGCAATCGTGTCATGAGTGGCCACGTTAAAGATTGATGATCGTTCAAAGATTCAGCTTTAATAATCTGGGCACCGAGGTTTTGTAATGTTGTAAAAAACTTTTCTGGATATCCGATACCGGCAAAGGCAAAAACGCGTGTATTATTCCATTTCATTCCTGTTTCCAAAGGCGACATTTTTGCATGGAACGTCGGCAAATGACTAAATTCCGTTGGAAGTGATTGAGATATCGGATCCTCTACAATCATGATTACGTCAGCTCGGTTTAAACCAACCGTTATAGGTTCCCGTAACGGACCCGCTGGCAGGCAACGTTGATTGCCAAATCCACGAGTACCGTCAACAACAACGATACTGAAATTTTTGGCAAGAGATGGATCTTGATGTCCGTCATCAAGAATGATGACAGTCGCGCCGGCAAAATGGGCTTCACGAGCAGCGGCAAATCGGTCGGTACTGACCCAGACCTCACAGAATCGCGAAATCAAAAGAGATTCATCACCGACCTGAGAGTCTGTATGGCTATCGGCTTTGACACGAACTGGACCGACGAGAGAACCTCGATAACCCTTTGTAATCACATGCGGGACGTGTCCCGCATTGTGTAAGTATTGCGCTAGCCAAATGACAGTTGGGGTCTTTCCAACTCCACCAATGTTGAGATTGCCAACACAGATCACGGGAATAGAAACACATTGTGCTACGACGGTTGCTAAGCGTCTTGCGGTAAGCTGCCCGTAGAGTGACCCAAGTGGTGTCAACAATCGCGCCGGCCAACCAGGCTGCTCAGGTGGATTATCCCAGAAGCGGGGAGGTCGCACGGATTAAATTCCCTTTACCTCTCTCAGGCGATTTATTCAATTTAAACTTTATCATCAAGTCACTAACGAAATGATGTCTGATTTACGATTGTTGAGTTAGTCTCCGGTACGCTCGTGAGCATGCGATAATTCTTGGATAAGACATTCATGTAACTTGGGATTTGCAGCGACCAAGCCAGTGACGCGAGGTTTGCAATTATTAAACTTAATCCCAGAACCGTTAATATCTGTAACTTTAGCACCCGATTTCCGTAAAATTAAATCACCGGCGGCAATGTCCCATTCCCAAGTTGGAAAGACTGTAAGTGTTGCATCAAATCGACCATCGGCGACAGACGCTAATCGGTAGGCCAGCGAAGGGCGGTGAACGCGTTTGAATGCCGGAGAATCTTTAGACTGCCAATATTTTGGATCCATTGATCCTTTGTTGGTGAGTATGGCTGCGTCTATAAGGCTATGTTGGCTGCTCGGATAAATGAGTCTTTCATTCAGTTGTGCAAATGTTGTGGTGCTGGCCGAATAAAGCAAGTCTCGTTGTGGTAAATGGATAACAGCCGCCGTTATCGTTCCGCGGGTCGCAATCGCTAGGGAATGAGCCCATGTATAGGATCCTGCAATGTAGTTCCGTGTGCCATCAATCGGATCGATTATAAACACAGAATCTCGATACAATCGGTCAGGATCGTCTGTGCTTTCTTCGGATAACCATCCATAATCGGGTCGAGCTGTCCGAAGCTTGTCTTCGAGCATCGCATTGACTGCAAGATCAGCTTCAGTGACCAGCCCTTCACCATCAGGTTTATGCCAGCCTTGGGGTTGGCGACCTTGCATATGTTTCGCAAGATCACCAGATTGCAATGCGGCTTTAATTAAGAGGTCAAGATCAGTTTCCGGCAAGTGTCATTTCTTCTATTAACAAAGATGGTACGACATAAGAGAGATATGTGCGCGCATCATTCGCAGGTACGATCCGCCGCAGCATATTGGTGAGATTTCCAGCGACTGTACATTCGTTTATCGGGTATGAGATTGCACCATTTTCGACCCAGAACCCAGATGCACCGCGCGAATAGTCCCCTGTATTCGGATTGATTGTTGATCCCATGAGCGAAGTTACGATTAAACCTGTCCCCATATCTCGGATCAAATCAGATCGGCTGCTGTCTCCTTGGGTTAAAGAGATATTCCAGCAAGTTGGTGTGGGCGGTGAAGAAATTCCTCTTGTAGCATTGGCTGTCGATGTTAACCCAAGTCGCCGTGCAGACGCGCAGTCTAACGTCCAACTACGAAGAATGCCTTTGTCAATGATTACGCGCTTATTTGTGGATAAACCTTCGGCATCAAAAGGTCGTGAACCAGCAGTGCGTGGACGATGAGGATCTTCGCTCAAGGAAAGATGTTCAGGCAATATGACTTTGTTCATTGAGTTGCGCAACCATGACGTACCGGTAGCGATGGATTGACCATTTACGGCCATCAGCAAATGTCGGACAAGCGAAACAGAAACGCGCTCGTCAAAAAGTACAGGAAAGTTCCCGGTGGGCGGTTTTCGTGATCCTTGTCGTGCGACTGCACGTTTACCGGCCCTACGACCAATTTCATCAGGGTTGCGAAGATCTGATTGAAACAAGCGTGAATCGCTATCATAATCTTGCTCCATCCCCGTGCCATGTCCGCTGATTGCAGCACAATAAATTGAGCGGTTGGTACGGCGGTATCCGCCTGAAAAGCCATTCGTTGCCGCAAGATAGACATCTGATGTGCTGTAACCAGCTCCCGCCGACTCAATCTTTGTGACGCCCTCGACATCGGCTGCGTGAGCTTCAGAGATCAAAGCATCGGTTTGCAAATCTTCCGGTAGAGGTTCCTCTGTTGGATCTGACAGTTCCAAAGTATCAATATCCCAATTATTGACAATTTCATCGAACTCTGGAAGTCCGCAATAGGGATCAATAGGTGCTTCGCTGGCCATTGCAACAGCGTACTGGCTTACTGCTTTGATTGTTGATGAAGAAATATCAGACGATGATACACACGCCTGCCTTTGTCCGATCAAGACCCGCAAACCAATCGCCGTACTCTCTGATCGTTCGGCAGTCTCTAACGCTTTTTGTCTTACATCAATTGACATCGAACTGTTTTGAACAATCATCGCATCGGCTGCAGTAGCCCCAGCTTTGGTCGCGAAGTTGAGAATATCTTCGGCTATATTCAAAAGATGTTCTGTCACTGAATTAGCCTAATTATTTTGGCAAGAATTTTATCGGATACAATGTAATTATGGGAAGAGAATGCTCAATACGAAATCAAGGTTATTGCAAACTGAAGGTGTATCGCACGATTATCGAATACGTTGCCCATTTACGACAATTTGACCGCCATCTTTGAATTCAATTTGTGATATCCATTTGTCTTCACCTTTTGTTGATTCCGCCATCAAATCAAGTGAAAACCGTATACCACTCGCATCTCCTTCCGAAAGAAATCCAGTACGCACAAGCGTGTTGAGCAGACCGTCAAAACCTTTCATCATTAAGTTCATGCCACCAATTGCTTGTAGCGCTTCGTTAAAGGTTACCGCACCATTTCCGATTAATTCGACACCAAGGGCGGACAGACTTAACTCTTTGATGCTTATGGAGGTCGGTCGAACAGGCATTTGCTCGACTAAACTCATCGTATCGAAATCTTCAAAATCAAAAAGATCGGCTAGTAGACGTATTCTCCCGGAAATATTTAAACGAGCGTGTGCCGCGTCATGGACCAATACTGATTTAGGATCAAAATACTCCCATACGGCCTCAGACACTCGAAATCCGTCAAGGTTGAGCAAGAATTCAAAGTCTTGTTCGTTCTCTTGCGCCGTGATCGGAAACAACAATTCTATTTCAGTACCGTTTGACTGATATCCGATCGGAAATGAATTTTCTGAACTGCTTTGGCTCGTAGAACCATTCGACCCAATAAGCTTTAAGCCAAGCCCATTCTTGCTCAGGTCATATGATAACGCGAAGCGATCCATTGAGTTTTGGAAGTTCAACGTGTCATTGCTATTTTTGAAAATGACTGAAAGTGATGAGGGACCGGTCATCAATGATCCGGTAACCATTAAACCTTTATCTAATAAGGTGACAAAATCTTTGGTATCCATTCCTAAAGGAAATGTACCAACTGAAGTGGAATCAAACGCTATATTGTCGTAACGTCCGTTGATAGAGAGGAAAGATGTTTCATCGGGATTCTGTAAGGAGAACTTTAACATCGTTGATTCACTGGTGAAAGAACTTGTAATTTCAGGTGTTTCAGCGTTCTGAATACGAGTTGATCCCGTGAGGTCATCAAAGATAAAATTAAGTGTTGGAACGACCGGAAAACGATCAATTTCTGTCTCATATCTGTCTAGAGTCAAGATAGCCGAAGAGGTTCTGTAATTGAATGTCATATCGGATTGAGATCCGGTAACTGACATTTCAAAGTCATTGAGATCGTAGGAAAGAAAGAAGCGGACAGTATTATCGACATCGCTTTGAACAGAAATTACAATCGGTATGGAATTCGAAAATTGGATATCAACCCGTTCATCGTTCACTTGAGTAAATCTAAGTGTTCCCAATTGTGCGTCTGCTGCGACAGTTTTGTCTTCAGTGATAGCAGAGAGTATGACGTCATGTATGATTAAGACATTTGCCGTCTGTTGTTCAGTACCTTGGACCAAGAGTCCTGAGTCGGTATAGTAGAGTTTCCAAGCAGACCATGCTTCTTGAGCAGTAATATTTGCTTGGACGGCGGATACCAGCAAAAACATCGCGCACAAATACGCAACAGAACGGGAAATAACCGTCGTCATTAAAGTTGGTCCTTTAGTATGAAGCGGACATTGTAGTTTGTTCTCATTACTTGAATTTATCAAGGGTTTTACTGATGAATTTAAGAATTTCTTAGTTAAGCCGACAAGGGGACACATAACATGTCAGTATCTGGGAAAACAGCTTTGATTACCGGTGCCAGTTACGGAATTGGCGCTGAGGCAGCACGAATTTTTGCTAAAGCTGGAGTGAATGTCTGTTTGTTTGCACGCTCAGGTCATGTGATTGAAGCTTTGGCTGATGAAATTGGTTCGCCGGCCCTTGCAATCGAAGGAGATGTGCGAATATTCAACAATTTAGAAACTGCTGTCATTGCGTGCCGTGATAAATTTGGATGTTTGGATATCTTGATCAATAACGCAGGAGTTGTTGAGCCGATTATGCACATGAATCATTCTTCGTATATAGATTGGGATCATGTCATCGATATCAATCTCAAAGGCGTTTATCATGGAATGCGTGCAGCATTACCGCACATGAAGGCGCATGGCGGTGGCACTGTTTTGACGGTGAGTTCCGGCGCAGCCCATAGTCCGGTCGAAGCATGGAGCCATTATTGCGCATCGAAAGCAGGTGCAGCGATGTTGACGCGCTGTCTTGATAAAGAGGAGCGTGCAAATGGAATTCGGGCAATTGGATTGTCACCGGGAACAGTGGCAACACCCATGCAAAGAACAATCAAAGCTTCTGGCATCAATCCCGTAAGCCAATTGGATTGGAATGATCATATTCCGGCAACTTGGCCAGCTCGAGCACTATTATGGCTGTGCAGTTCCGACGGTGATGAGTTCATTGGACAGGAGGTTTCTCTGCGGGATGAAGCTATTCGACGTCGTATAGGCTTGACCAATTAAATGGTAAGTGGAACGATAAATGACTTATGGCGTAAATGAGAGATCATGCTGCCGATCCGATGCCAATTTATGAGTTTTTGCGCTGTCCGATCATCGCAAGTCGGATGAGAGTGCGTTCCACCAAAGCCATGGCAGGAGCGGTTTGACTGGCGGATCGTAACGTCAGATCGGTGTCAATTATTGAGTGAAGAGCTGCTTCAAGCATTTCATTTCGCCATATCTGAACTTGGCGTGCGAGTCGGTCACGACGGAAACCGAAAACAGGAGGTTTAAGTTGACTTAGGCCTGACGATAGACCTTTTGGGTCGGCGGCAATACTATAAAGTGTGCGAAAGTGGCGAAGTACAGCAATGCATATTGCAACTGGATTTGTTCCTTGTGCAATCAGTCGATGAAGTACAAGGGTGATGTCTTTTGGACGTCCTTCAGCGACTATATTCAGGAGATCATCGAGAGCAGCCTCGATAGATTCAGGCGCACAAACGACAATATCTTCTACTGAGAGAGGCTGTTCATCTCCTAATTTGAAGATTGCGATTTTCTTAAGGAGTTGTTGGAAGTCACCCGGACCAAGTTCTCGGGAATAGTCTACCAGAAGAGTCGTACAATCTTGATCTATGTCCTTGAGTCCAGCCAACTCGAACGCATGTTGTAACTCATCCTTTGTGGGCGGATTGTCATAAATTGCAGCGGCTCTTAGATTATTCTGATTCTCAAACAATTTGCGTAATTTAGATGCAGGTCGAAGCTGACCTGCGGTGACAAAGATTTGAGCATCTCCGTGCTTCCATTCCTTTGCCGCGGCCTCAATAGCAGAGTGGACTTGATCGGTTGCATCTTCAACTAAGGCCACCCGTGATCCCGGAAAGAAACCAACTGTTCGGATTGCGTCAACGAGAGCACCGGGGCTGCACGACAAATCAGCTCTCGAGAATCGCGTTAATCGCATTTCCGCGTCGGCGTTCTCTCCGAGCAAGGCTTTAAGTGCTTCCGCACGCTTCAGCGCAACCCGCATTGCGTCTTCACCGTAGATTAGTACACCGGCTCCCTCGGGGTCCGGATTTTGAAAATATTTGGCGGCATCTCGTGTGGAGAGCTTCATAAGTGATCGTTTCCCCTCATTGTATATCGGCGGTAACCAAATGATTTGCGATTTGATCCGCCAAGACTCGCATCAATCGCGCATGCGCATCTTGCTTCGCCGCTCGAGTTTCAACGGTCGAACCTGCGGCCGAATAGCTTGTAAAATTCTTAATCTGACCTTGACCAACAATGCGCGTCGTTGCGTTATCCTTAAGAATATAATTCACAGTTCCTAATACACTGAATCGCGCAGTTTCCCCCGTTTTGATGACAACGGATGCATCGCTTTCAATCGTGAGATCAAACTGAAGTTCAAATTGATTTCCACTTGAGCCAATCCGATCTTCAAGTTCTTGCATGAGTAAAAAGCTGTCGTGATCATTTGCAGCTTGAACATTGACTTTGTTATAAAATTTGCTTGCAGAACCGCTCGGAGAATACGCGGATTGAAATCCGCAGCATGCGAGAAGAAGCGGAAAGAGGAGAGCAAATCTTCGGTCAGATAACGACATTGACGATTCGACCCGGAACGACAATGACTGTCTTAGGTAACGCATCGCCGAGAGCGCTTTTGACAGTTTGAGTTGAAAGTGCGATTTGCTCGATTTCATGGGTTGAAGCATTTTTGGCGACATCAATTTCTGTACGGCGTTTTCCGTTTATCTGAATCGGTAAAGTTATGATGTCTGATATAAGATAAACGTCATCGGCCTGCGGCCACGGTGCCTGAATAATCAACCCTTTTTCACCTTGCATGGCCCAGATTTCCTCTGCAATATGCGGAGTCACCGGTGACATCAGTTGTGCAAGTGTTGTCATCGCTTGTCGCTTGACGGTTTGCGATGCTTTAGACTTGGATAGTGTATTTTCAAAGGCGTAAAGTTTGCTGATTGCCGCGTTAAAGCCGAAACTCTCAAAACCTTGTGTAACATCGAAGATTGTCTTGTGCATTGCTTGAAGAAGCTCTTTATCATGATCTTTTACGGCGTCCCCTGAATGTTCCGGATCGAGCTGAGATATTTTTTGAGATAAGGTCCACACGCGCGCAAGGTGTCGATGTGCGGCCTCCACACCCGCTGATGTCCATTCGACATCGCGCTCAGGCGGGGAATCGCTCAGAACGAACCAGCGAATGGTATCTGCACCATATTTTGAAATGATGTTGACGGGGTCGACAACATTTTTCTTCGATTTTGACATTTTTGCCGACGGGAAAATCTGAACCTTTTCTCCCGTCGACTTTACGGTCTGGGTATGCAGATCGATGTCTTCCGGAAAGTGGTAGACCGGATATCCTTCCACATTTGTCGTCTGATAAATGGAGTGTGTTACCATTCCTTGTGTAAAGAGAGCGTTGAAGGGCTCGGAACATGATTCGGGAAGATGTCCGGTGATGTGCATGGCACGTGCAAAAAAGCGTGAATAGAGTAGATGCAGAATCGCATGTTCGATACCACCGATGTATTGATCAACATTCATCCAATAAGCAATTTCCTCAGGATCGGTTGGTGTCTTGGCGTGTGGGGCAGTGAAGCGGGCATAATACCACGAACTATCGACAAATGTATCCATTGTGTCGGTTTCGCGTACAGCCTCATCGCCACAAATCGGACAGGTTGTATGCTTCCATGTGGGATGCTGCTCAAGTGGGTTTCCAAGGGTATCGAAGCTGACGTCATCAGGAAGTTGAATTGGTAAGTTTTCTTTTTTTTCAGGCACCACCCCGCAGGTCGGACAATATATAATCGGAATCGGACATCCCCAGTATCTCTGGCGGGACAGACCCCAATCACGAAGCCGATACTTAGTGACCCCCTTTCCTATTTTGAATGATTCGCTGTAGGAGATAGCGGCTGCAATGGCGTCACGGCCACTTTGTTCATTTTCTCCAGCGAGCTTTTTAATGTATCGCACTTTCTGAGACTCGGGTGGAACGTAAGCGTCACCACCTTGTTCGGGACGAATGAACAGGCCGTCATCACTAAGCGGCACAAATGTAGAGATCACAGGGAGTTTGTACTTTTTAGCGAAATCAAGGTCGCGCCTGTCATGTGCGGGGCAACCAAAGATGGCGCCTGTCCCATAATCCATCAAGATAAAGTTGGCCACATAAACCGGAAGTTCCCAATGTTCATCAATCGGATGCTTGACGCGAAGTCCGGTATCAAAACCGCGTTTCTCCGCTTTCTCAAGAGTTTCCTCGTCGGTGCTTTCGGCACGGCACAGAGCACTAAATTTGGCGAGTTGAGAATTCGTTGCCTCCAGTTCCCTGGAAATCAGATGATCCGGTGAAAGTGCGATGAAGGAAGCGCCGAGAAGTGTGTCGGGGCGTGTTGTGTAGACTTCAATCTGTTTTGTGCCTGCAACTGCGTTAACAAGTGGGAAAGAAATTTCGATACCAGATGACATCCCGATCCAGTTTTCCTGCATTTTCTTGACATTGGTTGGCCAGTTATCCAAGTGCTCCAATTGGTTCAGCAGTTCTTCACTCATGTCCGAAATCTTGAAAAACCACTGATTGAGTTCGCGGCGCTCCACTTGCACTCCTGACCGCCAGCCCTTGCCATCAATGACCTGTTCATTCGCAAGTACAGTCATTTCAACGGGATCCCAGTTCACAGCGGCTTTCTTGCGATAAACAAGAGCGGCCTCAAGCATATCGATAAATAAAGATTGCTGATGGCCGTAATACTCGACATCGCAGGTTGCGAACATTCGAGACCAATCCAACCCAAAACCAAGGGGCTTTAGCTGAGAAATCATATCCTCAATATTTTTATAGGTCCACTCTTTGGGATGTTTCCCAGAGTCTCGTGCTGCATTTTCAGCGGGCAACCCGAATGCATCGAAGCCCATAGGGTGCAGGACACTATGGCCCGTTGCAATTTTATAGCGTGTAATGACGTCTCCCATGGTATAGTTTCGGACGTGGCCAATATGTATTCTCCCGGACGGGTACGGAAACATCTCAAGTACGTAGTACTTCGGCTTTTTCGAACTGCGTGCGGCCCGAAATATCTCTGCTTGCTCCCAAGCGGATTGCCATCGGGGTTCAATGGTTGCGGGACTGTAGTGGGTCATTCTCTTGTAGCTCTTGTGAGACAAATGCATTGCAAGGTCGTGATCGACCTGAGAAAATTTGGTTTGACGATTAGAAACGGCTGTCTGCGATACGCATTTGGCGTGCACGGGCAAGAATTGCGTCTTCGACCGCCCGAGTGGTGTTTTCTGTAACAGGCCCTCTCCGCGTCACCAGTGCCACTCTGAGTGCGCGGGCTTCAAGTGCAGGATCGGTGATATGCACAGTGGCTCGATATTCGGTCGTACCACCGGGAGGGGTGCCATAGTCCGTAGAAATAATGCCGGTGAAGGGATCAATGGTATTGATCGGTAGAAATTCGAGGACTTCAAGGGCCGCACTCCAGAGGTAGCGGTTGACAGCCACGGTTTGGTCGCTACGATCCGGTCCAAAGAGGTCCCAGATCGATGTCCCATCTGATTCTTCCTCCGACCCTGCGGCGATACGACTTGATGTCGAACCTAGATTGCTTGCTTGATCGCCGTCGGTAAAATTTTCCGAAGTAGAGCTTCCGCAACCTACCAAGCTGAGACAGAAAAAGAGGAGACATGATGACTTCATTGTAGTCGAAAAAGTCATTTGATGGATCCTTGTCTATCAGTCCATACTTAGAGCAATAACATGTAATAATCGATTATCAGTCATGATCAAAAATCGATAAAAAGACATTGATAACATATTTTAATAATCAGTTTTCTCTGAATAGTAAAACAGAAAGGAAACTAGGTTAGACCCAACGTAAATAATACCATATACTGTATTTTATGCATCAATTAAAACGGTATAATGGGGGTCTCCGGATCTTTAGGTCATGTTTTTAGAGTGAAATTTATTACTGATATCGAATAAGACATCACTGGACAAAAATTTTGTTTGTGTAAAACGCAGAAGGTTATGTGTTTCGCTAGAATACTGTGGCATTGCTGCATCAATATATGCTACTTTTGCAGTGCTGCCCTGTTATATGCTTGCTGAAATTATTGTTTCCTATGATAGGAGAACGAGTGCACAAACTGCCATTAAGTTTTAGCACAATAAATTAACCAGAGGGTAAAGTTATGAAAAAAATTCTTTTAGCCACGACCGCGGTGATTGCCACAGCGGGTATGGCTGCGGCGGAAGTAACATTCGGCGGCCTCGGGCGATTTGGCGTTCATTATAGTGAAGCCAATAAAGACAAACCAGAAGGTGATACGAATCTCGAAAGCCGGTTGCGGCTACAAGTAGACATGTCCACCCAGAGCGATGCGGGAATTGAACTCGGTGGCCGATTCCGTGCCCAATATGACGACAAAGTAGGAAAAGCGACTGACCCTGCGAAATGGAGCGGTGGGCGTCTGCATGCATCCATGGGTCCCGTGAGAATTGAGGTTGGCAATGTTTCGGATGCGCTTGATTCTATGCCAGGACTTTATCTGCCGACCACGTCGGTCGGAACCGGCCTCAATTATATGGACCCCGGTATGGTGGCCTTGAACGACTTCAGAGGGTTTTCGAGCAACGGTCCGGGTGTCGTGAATGGCATCAATTTTGTCTACAGCATGGGGGATCTGAATCTCCTCGTCAATTCGAACGATGGCAGTGAGGCGGACGACAGTGATGACCATGTCTCCGGGTATATCTCCTACAAGATTAACGGCTGGCAGATCGCACTCGCCGGTCTCGATTCGCAGGACGACAAGAACATCCTTGTTGGTACCGTGACCGGTGATCTCGGCTTTGCCGGTGTTGGCCTGTCATACGCGAACAACGAGAACGCGGGAGGCACGGCTGCCGACCCCGACGATGTCGGCAAGGTGCGTCTCTATGGTCATATCCCGGTGGGCATGGCAACGGAAGTGGTCGTCTGGGGCGCCAATCAAAGTGATCCTGTCATGGATTCTACAGATGACGGTGGTTCCTTCGGCATCGATGTCGAGCATCACCTCGGTGGGGGTGTCACGGCGGTCGCCGGTGTCAGTGATTCAATCGGTGACAATGCCACCCAGGCGTCCGCGGGCATCTTCTTTAAGTTTTGATCTGCCAGACATCCCTTAAGAATGAGAAGGGCGAGTTCGATGACTCGCCCTTCGTTAAGTTCATTAACGTCTACGCATATTACTGCGTTTTAGTAATATTTAGAAAGCAAATTGAATTTCAGCGGATACGACATCGCCCAGATCATTCACGGCGGCGGAACTGCTGTATCCACCAATTGCCTTAACGCCACCACCGAGGTCGTGTGCGACCTCAAGTCCAAAGGAACCGCCATCGTTGGTTCCATTTGGCTCTTCATCCGCTCCCCAAACTATAAGTGATGTGGTACCGAATGGGATGTTCGCATGAAATCTTACTTTATCAGCATCGTCATCGGCTGGCCCCGCATTCGCGTTTCTTGCAAACGCTCCACCAACGGTGGCAAAACCTAAGTCACCCATTACAGAAAGGGCTGTGATATCATGTCCGTCTTCAGCATCCAATGCTCCGGCAGCAACAGTCCAACCAGACATCGTATAAGCGACATGACCTGCAACCTCCTCGTTGTCACTGTCTGTTGCCGAAAGAAATACCTTTAAGCCCGCCATACTGTACTGCAAGTTTGCGCCATTTACTGCACCACCGGCTTGCGAGGCGAACCCTACGATAGGATTAATGGCGACACTTCCGTTGAGCGTCGGAATTGCAGCCGTGCCGGCACTTCGTCCGGGGAGGGCGTCAATAGCGTCAGCAATGTTCCCAACTTGGAGCGTTACCGGGCCCATTACGGCGTGTAACCGGCCACCGCTTACATCTCTTGACGTGATCGCGGCATCGCTTTGATTGTAACGATAACGAGCAAACCCTCCAAATTCGATTCCTGCATCACTTTGCGTGACCGCTGTAAAATCTAAGTTTAAGCGACTGAGTAAATTCGTTTCATTTTTTGGAGCTACATTTGCTTCCTTACCCTCCTTCCGCTCAATGTGCGCCCGGATGGGATGCAACGAACCTCTTTCCTACCAACAGCCGTGCGGTGCAAGAGCACCCGACCTGTCACCGCCTCTCTTTCGACACGACGGATATGAGAAGGGCCCTTGGGAGGATTTTCCGGGAGCGTTATCGCGGCAATCCAACCAGAATGCCAAAGAATGCAAATCCGGCCGCAATGACCGCAATGGTGATGACAAGCTGGGCGATCCCGATCCCGACAATCCACCGTTGATTGTCCTTGTCGCGCTTCTCAGCTTCGGCTGTCATTTGATCGAGCTTTGCGGAGATATCGGCTTTCAACACGTCAAAATCCTTCTTGAGTAATTCGATACGGTGCGCAAGTTCGCGGTTGTCCGGGTCATCGTCCATTCCCGTACCCTAATCCTTTGCGTCCTGTCCGTCAATCGGATGGGTTGCCCTCTCTTGGCGACCGCGGCATGCGTATGTGTGCGAACAGCAAGAACGGTGTTCATCGGATGTATGTTATGGGTCCGTTCGGACGGCAAGCGCAAGCGGGCGTGAAGTTCAATTTCTGAGTCGTTCCAGAAAAAGAGGGCGAGTCTGAAGACTCGC
>JAPORU010000152.1 GCA_026710045.1 Aestuariivita sp.
GAGAATACAGCTAGAAACAATGCAACAAAAACATCGCTAGGCTGCGCGAACTGATTCAACGGATACGCCTGTTACAAAGGTGGAGCGCGTTGCACGCGTTCAAGAAATTGCTTTAGAATTTTCGAATCATAAACGTTGGCGCTCACACGGCAGAAATCTTGATAGCGAGAAACGGCAATCTCTCAGAATTGAGATCGACGACTATTCGGATGATGCTAAATTGAGCGCTGCAATTCGTGAATATAATGACCCGATGACGGGATTCATTGATCGAAATGGAAGTCTATTCCATCTCCACAATAGAAATGTTCAAGGCTAATGGAAGGGATCCCAAACATGTCAATCACTCAAACGATTACCCGTAAATTGACAAGGTCGCCCACAGACTTTTCGGATGTCTTTAAAGACAGTAAGTTGAGTGAAAAGGAGGCAATCCATGAGGCCGAACGTCTTGCTGACCAATATTCAGACATTCAACCCGATCAAATGGTGATTTCAGGAAAGCACTTTTTTCAAATTTAAATGGAAAGAAAAAGAGCGACCGAAGCCGCCCCTTGGGGATCTGGCACCGAATGTCTTGACCTTATCAGTCCGTTGGCGAACATAGCAGATCGATCCATCTCTGATTTTGGAGACTTACGTCAAGCGTGCCCATTGCCGCAGTCACCTGCGAAGCAAGACGTGTCGTCCGTCAGGCAATCGTCCATGGATCGATCACTTCGATGCCAATGTCGATGAAGTCTCGAATGTTGCGTGTCACCACTCGCATGCCCTGTGAATGCGCGATCGCCGCGATCTGGCAGTCTGCCTGTGATATTGGACGCCCGTCCGTGCGACACGCGGCGAAGATCTCAGCATAGGCCATTGCCGCATTACCATCAAACGGAAGAACCCGGTCGACAAATAAGCTGTTAAGCGTCCGTTCGGCTGCTTGCGCCAGACACCTGCGCCGCGTGCCCTCTGGCAGGACAGCCACTCCGGTCCGAATCTCCGCCTCAGTGACAGCCGTAACGAATAAATCCTTGGTCAACTGCTCATCCACCCTGGACAAGACCCTCGTATTCGGTGTGTTGCGCATCAGTTCAGATACCACATTCGTATCAAGCAGAAACATGGCTCTCTCAGTCGAAACGTGGTGGATCACGCATTGACTCACGCGCAGGCAAATCGAGATCGACGCCGCCGAAGGGCTGAAACAGTTCATGGATCGCCGTCCCCAAGCCTTTAGAAGGGACAGCTTCCCTCTCGACGGCCGTACACAAAATAAGGCGTACTTCCTCTTCCATGGACCGTCCGTTGCCCGCTGCACGTTTACGCAACCCCGCCTTCACACCGTCATCAAGATTGCGGATCATGATACTCGCCATCCCCTTATCCTCTGATCAGGTTTGGCCCCATCGTAGGGTATGCGTGCAATGCAATCAAGCCGGTTTCAGAGATTCCACTCTCATTGACCGACGGCGTCTTCGTTCCCGTTCCTGTACCGCGTGCTCGACGACCGGCCGACCTGTCCGGACACATGATCGCGAAGGAGGGCGCCGCTTTTGTGATCATCTCCGAGTCATCTCCGGGGCGCCAAGCCGAAAGACACCACACGGGACATCCGCGATGTCGACCGTGTCGGCAAACGCTCGGAGGATCCGGCGCCAAATGCCTTGACCTTATCAATCCATCAGTAGACACTGCACGTATCGTCTGACGACGGTCCTGGCGCACTGTGAACCGCGTCCGGCAAACGTGCGAACCTCCAGGACGCTGCCGTCGCGTATCGTCATCGGACGTCTTGTCTTGTTTCGTCCTGATATGAACAGGGTTTCCCATCCAAATGATTCTAAAGAAACCATCTTGGCGCCCCCTTCTGTTCAGCGTTGTGTTGCCGATCAGTCTTTTGATTTCGGTGCTTCCGGCGTTGCCATGCACCGAAAACGCCGTTCTGGATCTCATTGGCCAACTGGAAGCGCCAACCGGCTACGACACCGTCTATCGCGGAGTCCGTGTTCCACCCCCACAGCCGATCACCACAATGACGGTAGGGCAGGTCCTGGACTGGCAGGGTCACACCGTCCGTGCGGGGTCGGTCTCGACGGCCGCCGGCCGCTACCAGATTATTCGCGCCACCTTGCAGCGCCTGGTCACCGACGGGGTGGTTGGAGCGAACGAACCCTTTGATGCGGTAACACAAGACCGCCTGGGTCGGCATCTGCTCCGCGAAACCGGGTATCGGGATGGCGACACATCCGTCGCCACGGCCAATCGCATTGCCCAGGTGTGGGCGGCCCTGCCGGATCTCTCCACGGGTCAATCCGCCTATGAAGGCATTGCCGGCAACCACGCGCTCCTGACCGCATCGCGCTGGCAGGCGGTCCTGAACTGTTCCATCCGTCCCGACGATCCGCGGCTTCTTGCGGAGTTGGCCACCATTCGCATGGGCGAACGCTTCGGGTTCACGTGGGACCGGATGCTGGAGGATATGGCCCGATCGGCCGATCAGGTCATGCGCACCATCGGAACGTTTGCCATCGGACTGCTGCTGGGGCTGTTCGTCATCGATCTCATCCTGCGGGGAGGACAGGGGCTCCTCGACGGGCGCCTCTCGACGATGATGACCCGCCTGATCGGTCGTTTCCTTGTGGTTCTGCTGTGTCTCGCCGTTCTGCAATTTCCCGGTCAACTGCTGGATATGCTCACGCGCTTCGCCTTCCGGATCGCCGGGACAGTGGGCGCGGGTGATTTCGCGTTGTCGACGTTCGCCGCCGATCGTATGGTGCTGGTCTTTTCACTCATGGAAGGATTGATGGCCTACCCCTCCATGATCCGTACGGCCGTCCAATCCCTCGCGCTTCTCGTGATCGGGACGGCGGCGGTTCAGATCGCCGCCCTGATCTACTGGATGATCAATCTGGTGCTGGTCGGCGCCTCCGGGGTGTTTGCCCTCGGTTTCGGCGGCCTGAAGGAGACCACATCCGTCGCACGGGCGTATATTCGTCATATGATCGGTGCGACCTTCGCGCTCCTGACCGCGTTGATCCTCGTGGCGGCCACCGCTCCCGTTTCCTGGCAGATTCACGCGGCGGGGACCGAACCGCTTCCCGCGCTCCTGTCCATCCTGCTTGTCGAGGGTGTCGCCACCGCGCTCCTCTGGGCGTTGCCGGCGGCCGTCGCCGCCGTCGCCTCCGGCCCGGGCCAGACGCATCCCAATCCGTTTCGTGCAATCACGCCGAAACGCGGTACACACCTGTTCAAGAATGTCCCCACGAAATCCCTCTAAAGGTCTCCTCATCCTGTCCGTCTCGGCGATCTGGATCGGCGGTGCGGCCGGCGTGATCGCGGAGGGATCGCGACCCGCCGTGGCTCCGATGACCCCGATGACGGAGCTGCTTGCGTTCATCCGGTCCCTCGAGGCGCCCCGCGGCTATACGGATTATGAACGGCGCATCGCGCTTCCCCCGCCCCGGCCGCTCACACAGATGCGCATCGCCGATGTCCTGGCCTGGCAACGGCAGGTGCAGCAATCGGGTGCCCCCTCCACGGCCGCGGGCGGGTATCAACTTCTCCATGCCACCCTGAAACGCCTGGTGCAGGACCACGCCATTGATCCACGCGCACGCTTCGATGCGCCGATGCAGGATCAACTGGCCCGGCTTCTGATCGCCGGGTGCGGCCCCTACCCGAAGCCGGCCGATGTGTCCCGGCATCCGCACTTTGGCACCTGTCTCGCCGGAATCTGGGCGGCGTTGCCCCGGACATCGGGTCGGCACCGGGGCCGGTCGGTCTACCAGGGAGTCGCGGGCAACACCGCGCTCACAACACCGGAGACGGTCCTGGCCTTGCTCGCCGGGACGTCTCTGAAGCCGAGGGGGACGGCGGCGGATACGACCCCGCACCCCGATCGGTCCCGTCAAACCGTGCACAACCGACCCGCCAGGACACTGGCCTTCGGAGCCGTGCGCGTCTCCGACGCCCGGCAGTCGATGCACGCCATCCATAACAGTTCCCGACTCACGCCGTCAGTGCATCACTGGGCCTTCGATCCCTATGCGCAAGAGTAATGGCGTGAGGACCGATCCGGTGATCGGTCCCGGTTCAGGCCGGCGGCACGGGCCAGCGGATGAGAATTCCCAGGATCACAATCGTCGCGATGAACAGCCCGACGATCCACCGCTGGTTTTCTTTATCCCGCACTGCGGCTTCCTTGTCGCGCCGTTCCATATCGGCGCGGAGCCGGTCCATCGCGCTTTCGGTCTTGGCGAGGCTGGCATCAATCCGTGATTCCATTGCGTTCATCTCCGCGCGCATCGCAGACTGGCAAGATAGCAGAATTACGTCTGATGGCTATGCCGATCTAGGAAACAGGCTGGAGATCCTCTGGGGACCAGACCATCTTGAACGTTACGACTTGCATTTATTCAAAGGTAAAGGAATGAAACGACAATTCTCGAAGCTACCAGCCAATCCTAACGTCCCGATTGTTGACAAAAAGATGGAAGTTAAAAATTTCATCGCACAGCGAAAACGATCACACGATATTAACAGGAATTACTGACCAACCAGCGGTCTGCATTGACGTTTAACGTTCGTTATTCTAGTATACCAACATCATTGTATTGATGTTTAAAGCCGCAGACATGTTGTTTTGTTGTATTCTGATATGATAGAGTAGCCTGACACAACAACAACAAAA
>JAPORU010000138.1 GCA_026710045.1 Aestuariivita sp.
CGCTCGGGTAGCTGGACGGGACTTGAAGAGAGCGGTCAGGCCGCAGGATGCGGGAAAGACCGGGATCAGACGCCCGTGAGTGGCGTCCGGTCCTCGCCGCTTTGTTTCGAAGGCGCATGGGCCGCAGTAGGGTGTTGATGAGGACGATCATCTTGAGGTTCTGGAAGGACGCCAAGAAGGCGGCCATATACACCATATTCCGGGGGCGACACCGTCCTCCTGTGATTGGCCGGGATCCCTTCAGCCTGCCGCTGTCCGTGGCACAGGGCGTATGACGGATCAGGGGCCGATCAGGGAAGCGGCGGTGATGAGACCCCCACCGGGAATCGATGTGAGAATGGGAAACGTGGTTACCCGGTTGTGGGACTCCCGGATCCGGCTCTGGATCGCGGTATCCCTCGTGTCAAGTGGCTGCTCCGCGTGGGTGAACTTGAGATTGGCCCGTTTCTTTACCCGCAGGTCGCGGCGCGACCGTGCCCGGACTTGATCGCATGCGATGCCGCCGTCCGGTCGCCTTGTGCACGACCCGTTCGACACCGGCCTGTGTCCGATGTTTGACCCGGGACCGGATGCGCGTGTGGGTGGTGCCTCCTCGGTCTGATTATGATTGGGTACCGAAGGACGGCCTGGATGATTTCGCGGAGAGCTACGATGTATCGATAACAGAATTGTCTCGCAAATCTTCTGGTTCGGATGTCTTTCTGGATTGTCTGGAACCGTGATCACAGTTCACATCTCATGATTGCGTGATGTTTGCGGGTCGTATCAGGGTGTGATAGACGGGCTCTTATTCTGATCGGTGGAGACGTATTATGGCTCGAATACACTACTCGCAGGAGAAACGCGCCGAATTACGGAAACGGGCGATTGAACTCATTGGCAGACCTGTAAACATGACCTGTCCGCGGACCGTCCTGGCTTTGACGTGCTCGACTGTGAACACATGTTGGAGGAAACGCATTACGAACGCGGAACTTGCTGAGGCGCTCTGGACGGAGAATTTCGATGTGCCCCAAGTCTTCTCCTTCTTCACAGAGATCCGTGCGAACGCGCAGCGTATCTTCGCCGCGGAATTTGGAATGGACGAAACACACCTCGTCGCGACCGCACGGGCCTTCAAGGAATGGTCCAATTGGCCTCATATTTCATTGCTGGATGAGTAATGTGCGACTCTCTTCAACATCTCTTGGATCATGCCCGTGATATCTGTGACGGAGTTCGACAGATTGATGGGGATATCGAGGGTCTCCGCTTGGGCGGAGGGACAGCTCTCATGCTTCATATCGACCATCGGGAGAGTCATGACATCGATTTGTTTCTGCCCTCACGGGAATCTTTGGGATTCATTATAGCCGTCGTCAATGATTGGGAGGTCTTTCATGATGAGGCGCGTTGTGAAACCGATGGATCTCTTTATGTGAAGATCGAGATCCGAGATAGGGGTGAGATCGATTTTATCGCAGCGCCTCCGATCACGAATGATCCTCCTGTTTCGATGACGATCGGAAACCATTCCCTTCTTGTCGATACTGTACCCGAAATCATTGCGAGCAAGGTTGTCCATCGTGGTACGTTCCTGAAACCACGGGATATCTTTGATATCATGGCTGCCAGCAAGGCAGGCTATCAAGATTGCATCCAGAAAGTCTTATCAGGCCTCACACCCTATGTTCGATCGTCCCTTGATCATATCGAGAAACTTGTGAGTCGGAACACGACCTTGTTTATGGAGGAACTCGTTATCCGCCCCGATTATCAAGATTTGGTGGATCAGGCTCTTCCGTCTGTGCGCACGATTTTGAACACGGCGCTTCAGGACGCAGAACGGTCATCAAATGAGAACAATGACAGCGCGTTCTCCTCTCCCCACGATATTTCCGATCTGCCCAGGTCTCCTTCCAAGTCTCCTTCTTGATGGACGACATGACCTCCGCCGTAAGAGGAGTCGGGATATTCGTCCCGTTTTCGTCCTCAAAATCTTGACGTGTTCGTTCTCAAGATCCGGATCCGTCTGCTCTGGACAGGGTAAAATGAACACCGGACATTGCGCATGTATCATCGGTATCTCGGGGATCCCGCTGGTCGGGAATCTCTTCCATCAATGGCCTATTTCTTTTTGACCATGTTGGAGTTGATGGTCGGCGGTGACAGAAAGGCAGTGGCAAAGAAATTTGGAATCTCATCCAAGGTCCTGAACAAGGTGGGTGTATTGCGTAGCAATGCGGGCGGTGCGGCCTTTGCACGCGAAACGGAAGACGTTAAGCAACCATTTGAGTTTGGTGATGAGACATGTCTGCGAATAGTCATATAGAGGTGATCTTTCGGGCAGCTGAAGTTGCTTGCAATCCCGATGTCAAGCGAGAACAGATCCCGATGGATACAATCAACCCGAGCCGCAAGGGAACTGGAGAGTAAGAGATTGGCTCAATGTTGGTGGTTTCTTGCTAAACTGGATTATGATCAGTGGTCTCATGTTCTTTGTACAACAGAGATTTGACGAGCAACTGTAACCACCATTCAGATCGGATCGTCGCCGTCAATAGACGGATGCAGGACTCTTTGCTTTCTTGACATTCACGACAGGGTGGAGTTTTTCGGCGTCGAGGTTCCTGTTGATATGTCACTCATATTGGTTGAGAGTCTGATTGCAGCATATCGATTAAAGCTGTCCATTAACTGAAGGAATTGACATGAAGCGTTGTGATTGGGTGGGCTCTGATCCGATATATGTTGCCTATCATGATACCGAATGGGGTGTTCCCGAATATGATGGCCGTGTCTTGTGGGAAAAATTGATTCTTGAAGGGTTTCAAGCTGGACTAAGCTGGATTACGATTCTCAAGAAACGTGAGAATTTTCGAGAGGCCTTTGCGGGTTTTGACCCAGATGGCATTGCAAATTGGGGAGAGGCGGAAGTCGAACATTTACTGCAAAATCCCGGCATTGTTCGGCATAGAGGAAAAATTGAGGCGACAATAAACAGTGCCCGTGCATGGCAAGACATTGAAAGAAGCACGGGATTCGCTCCCTTCATATGGAGTTATGTTGATTATAAACCTATTCAGAATCGCTGGATGTCAGTCACTGATCTGCCCGCTTCGACCTTTCTCTCAAAGCGCTTGTCTCATGATTTACAAAAAGCGGGATTTCGATTTTGTGGTCCGACCATTGTGTATTCGTTCATGCAAGCGTGTGGATTGGTGAACGATCATTTGGTGACTTGTCCGCGATATTCAATCGTTTCTGCGCTTGGAGCAAAGGTGTATGACTTTTCTCCAAGCTCGTGAATTTACTCCGCGGAGCCACTTACAGAAATCGACCGGCAAGTAATTTTTTCCTGATTTCAGGCCATTTTTTGTGAAATGGTGGACATGGTACGGTATCTTGTATAGGAAAATGTGACCACACACAAGATATAGCAGAGATTGTCCCGTGTCCCTATCGAGCACTCTATCCGATATCTGGAACTGATTTCAAGTGACTGGATCGGTTATTCATCGACGATGATGTCGAGTATGCTGTTCGCGTACCAATTGGCATATTCCCGGATCTGTTCATCCGATAATTCCGCGGCAATAGGAGTCATGATTTCATGCGTTCGCTTGCCCGATCGAAAAGCCTTGAGTTGTGTATCAAGATAGATGTTCACTTCGCCGGCAAGGTTCGGGGCATCGAGAGCGGTCGCAATTCCATCTGCTCCGTGACATGATACGCATGCGACGGGGGCGGTGTCTGGATTTACGTCAGTTGGCAGTGTCGCGGTTGCGGTGTGTGACGCGTACCATGCGGCAACATCGGCAATCTGGTTGGCCGATAGACCGGCGGCAACGATGCTCATCATCTCGTGATTGCGCGTACCCGTCTTGAACGCCATGAGTTGATGTTCGAGATACGTCTGTGGTTCGCCTCCGATGTGTGGTGCGACAGGGATTCGGGCCATTCCATCAAGGCCGTGACATGTTCGGCACATGCCCGCGACAATACGCCCAGCTTGAATGTCGCCAGCATGTGCGCCGACAGCCTCGGCGAGCAAGAGCCCGCCGAGAAGTATCAAACGCTTCATTCGCTTGTAGATGCGTGGGCAATCCGCCAGATGGCTCCCGCGAAGTCATCGGATACGAGCATCGATCCATCCGGTAGGAACTCAATGTCCATGGGGCGACCACGGTATTCGCCGGTGTTCTCATTGAGCCAGCCGTCCGCGAAGATCTCCGCACCGACGGCATTGCCGTCAGCATCGAGTGCAGTGAACATCACACGGGCGCCAACGGGTGTTGTGCGGTTCCAAGAGCCATGTTGGGCCCAGAAAATACCGCCATGATACCGCTCTGGAAAGCTCTCATCGTGATAAAAGCGCATGCCGAGATCCGCTGCATGTGCGGTTAATTCCAGTTGTGGTTCAATGAAGGTCACACCTTCTGGACGCGGAACATCCTTGTAGAGCGGGATTTCAACACGGGAATTTGTCCAGGGAAAGCCAAAGTGCTGACCGGCTGTGGTCTGGCGATTCAACTCGCCCGGTGGAATATTGTCGCCCATGCCATCCACCTGATTGTCGGTCCACCAGAGCTCTCCGGTGGCCGGGTTAAAGTCCTGGCCGACGGAGTTCCGAACACCGCGTGTGTAGACTTCACGCTCGGACCCATCGGTATTCATGCGAATGATTCCGCCAATTCCAATCCGATCATAGATCTCGAGTTTATCGACAGGCTGGACATTGTGCGGCTGTCCGAGTGAAATATAGAGTTTCCCGTCAGGTCCGATGTCGCAGACGCGGGCGGAGTGATTGAAACTTTCTTCTTCGACCGGGATCAGGTCACCTTGTGATACAACTTCTCCAACAGCGATGTCGGGGCTTTCAAAGAAGAATTCGGCGGCCGGAAAGACCAAGACACGGTTCCGTTCGGCGATATATAAGAAGCCGTCAGGTGAAAAACACGGGCCGTTGGGGATGTCAAATGTGACGGACGGTGCAAAATCCTTTACCTCATCGGCGACGCGGTTTCGGTCACGATCGACTACAGACCAGACCTTGTCTTTGCGCGTTCCGACGAATAGGACGGTTCCTTGTGGCGCCATCGCCATGGACCGAGCATCCGGTACCACTGCGTAAAGACTGATTTCAAACCCGTCTGGCACATTGATGTGCGGCAGAATATTCTGTAATGCGCTGGCCGTGTCGCCTTCCTGGTCAATACGTGTAAAGTCGGCATCCGTGCGCTGCATATTTTGCAACTTGGTCATATTGTCTTGCGCCACCACGTTGGTTGCAAGAAGGACGCTTGCAACAACGCCGCCTATGAGTGTCAATCTCTTCATCAACTTCCTCCTTAATTTTGTGTCCCAATATCAATTGAATCGGTGCGAAAAGAGCGTGTTTTTAAAATCGGTTTTTAATCGTCAAGTGCATCCATGATGCACAAAGGCGATTTCGTAACAATAGATGCTCACTCTGTGCGCACAAGCGGCCAATAATAGGTCGCCCGTGAACTGTGTCAACAGAATATTCCAGTCGTGCAGGTGCGCTTGTGTGCCGTAAATAACATTGACGCTTCATGACTTGAACGACTCAGGATGAGTTTATTGGTATGAATCCATGAAATGTGTGACCTAAGCAGCCGAGGACTTTGGACATCAAGTATTGTTTTCAAGTATATAATGTCGCGTGTGTGGGGCACTCGGATCTGACGTGTGGACGATTTGCACTGGATGCCGGTACCCGATAGAAGGAGCAAACGGAACCAGGGTTCCTGATGTGTCCTCGAAAGTGGAATGAATGACGAAGCAAGACGTAAACCAAATGTGGGGTGGTCGGTTTTCCGATAAATCGGATCCGATTATGGAGGCGATTAATACATCAATCGGGTTTGATAAACGTCTTGCTGAGCAGGACATTCGCGGGTCACGAGCCCACGCGTCGATGTTGGCGGCCCAAGGGATAATCTCGGAAGAAGATAGTCGTGCGATTCAGGAGGGGTTGTCTACAATCTTGTCAGAGATCGAGAGCGATCAGTTTGTCTATTCGACGGTTTTGGAAGACATTCATATGAATATAGAAAGTCGTTTAAACGAGATCATCGGTGAAAGAGCGGGACGGCTCCATACCGCACGGTCGAGGAACGACCAGGTCGCAACAGATTTCAAAATCTGGATCCGTGATCAACTCGACGCCGCTGATGCGGCAATCAAGACATTGATGTGGGCTCTGATTAAGCAGGCTGAGAGTGGTGTTGACTGGATTATGCCCGGATTTACGCATTTGCAAACAGCACAGCCGGTGACGTGGGGCCATCATATGATGGCCTACGTTGAAATGTTTGGACGGGATTTATCTCGGGTTCGTGGTGCACGCGAACGGTTAAACGAATGCCCGCTGGGAGCGGCTGCACTTGCCGGAACATCCTTTCCCATTGATCGAACCTTCACGGCTAACGAACTTGGATTTAATCGCCCGACACGAAACTCAATTGATTCTGTGAGTGATCGAGACTTCGCACTCGAATTCCTAGGTGTTGCGAGTATTTCGGCGATGCATTTGAGTCGTCTTGCCGATGAGTTGGTGATCTGGTCGTCGGCCCAGTTCCGGTTTGTACAGATGAGTGATCGATTCTCGACGGGATCGTCGATTATGCCTCAAAAAAGGAATCCAGATGCGGCTGAGTTAATTCGAGCGAAGATCGGGCGTATTCTGGGTGCGAATGTGGGTTTGATAACGGTTATGAAAGGCCTGCCGTTGGCTTATTCGAAAGATATGCAGGAAGACAAAGAGCATGTTTTTGATGCCGCCGATACGTGGCTTTTGTCTTTGTCCGCAATGGAGGGCCTGTTGTGCGATATGCATGTGAATCATGAGATACTTGAAGCCGCCGCCGGTTCGGGATTCGCGATTGCCACGGATCTAGCCGACTGGCTCGTGCGCGAACTTAAGCTACCGTTTCGCACGGCTCACCACGTGACCGGGCAACTTGTTGCTCAAGCCGAACGCAAGGGATGCGATCTGCATCAATTGAGTTTGTCTGAAATGCAGTCTGTCATTCCCGGCATTACCGAGAATGTATATGATGTCCTCAATCTGAAATATTCGGTTGGTTCCCGCGATTCATATGGGGGAACGGCTCCGGAACAGGTACGTCGGCAAATTGAAGATTGGAAAGAACGACTTGCGTAAGAGAGAATAGTCGACGAGAAAGGACGTTATCGCGTCTTTGATGTGGTTGATTTATAGTCCGACGTCATTGAATGGGCGTTCCCCTTTTGTTGGCATGCGGCTATGTGCTCTGGAACGGAGATGACGGCGCCCGACTTGACGTCCAGATTGAGCTGTACGGGCCGAAAGTCAGATTACAGGAGCATTCTCATTATGAAGGTTTCGATACATTCTTTCGTCGTACTTGGCTTCCTGGTCCCTCTCGCTTCGTGTGGAACGAATGGTCAACCTGAGCAACCAGTCCTATCGGATGGTCGACCGCTGGCAAATGTTGTTGGAGACGCACGTTCCGGAATGATCGTTAATCCGCGGTTGAACCTTGTGTTCGAGGATGCGGTTGCCGGCCGAGAACAGAAAAAATCGAAAGAATATCGTTGAATGGCCCGCCTGCGCTATGTGTTTCTCTTGCTGGCAATTTGGGGTGCCATTCATCCCATGTATTACTTTATTTCCTGGTTTAATGAAAACAGTTTCAGCATTAAGGCAATGGTGGACGCGTGGCACGTCAATGCTGCAACCAGTGGTCTTGTCTGGGACTTGACCATTGCGGCGATTGCATTGACGCTTTTTATTCTGGCCGACGCGATACTGTTTCGAAACTGGAAAGGTTTGTGGGCTGTTCCAGCGACATTTTGTATCGGATTGAGCTGTGGATTGCCTCTGTATCTTTTTCTACGTTCCAGCAACAACCCATGAACGTGTGTGTCTTATTCGGCCGTAATCACCGTATCTTTCTATTGCTTGAGTGCTTCATCTCTTTTGGAGACTATTTGATCTGTCGGCAGATGGAATGAGATATGTCTCGTTTGTTTGAAGAGGGTGATTTGGAATTGGAAGTAGGGTTTGGCATGATTGAGCGTTGGCGTTTACAAGACTTTAGTTTATGTCTTGTTCAGTAATAGCTTAACATTAGGACGGACTATGCAGGTGATAGTGGGGATATAGAATCATATGAGTAGAAATTGAGCGCAATTTAAATTTAGATGAGTTGAACTTCATGAACTGTTTGTCAATGTCACCTAGGCTTCTCTGCTCATTGCATTGGTTTATGATCAACTCAAAGGTTTTTATGGTTCGTAAAGAGCGGGACTGAGTTACCAACTGGAATGATAGCAGGATTGAACGAAAACGAACAAATAAATGAAGACGATTACTTGGCTTCATTTGCTGAGGAAAGGTTCGTCGTATGATGTCAGGTACAGACAAGAATGATAGCTTAAAAAGTTCTGGCTTAGACCTGGCCACTCTTCAGGAGCATATTCGGGCAGTATATATGGATGATGAGCGACCCTGGGTCATCGGATATAGTGGTGGAAAGGATTCAACTTGCGCTCTGCAACTGATTTGGGGTGCGGTTCGTACGGTGCCAATTGAGAAAAGATATAAGCCTATTTTTGTATTGAGCTCGGACACGTTAGTAGAGACCCCCATTATTGTTAACTATATCAACGAAACCTTGGCTAACATCAATGCGGCTGCAGAAGCTCAACAAATGCCCATTTCTGCACAAAAGGTCGTTCCAGAGATATCCGATAGTTTCTGGGTTAACCTTATCGGTCGCGGGTATGCTGCTCCTTCAAAACGGTTTCGATGGTGCACAGAACGGCTCAAGATCAACCCAGCCAATGCATTTATCAAAAACCGTGTTGAAGAGCACGGCGAGGTTGTGATGGTGTTGGGTGTCAGATCATCTGAGAGTGCGACACGCGCGCAAGTTATGTCGTTGCACAAGATTGAGGGAACAGCTCTTTCACGCCATTCTACGTTGCCTGGAGCGCTAGTCTTCACACCAATTGAAACATTTAGCGTGGATGATGTTTGGACCTTTCTCTTACAAAACCAATCCCCCTGGGGTTCTGATAACCGCGACCTTCTGGCAATGTACCGCAATGCACAGGCTGGGGAGTGTCCCCTCGTTGTCGATAAGCAAACCGCAAGCTGTGGCAATTCTCGTTTCGGTTGCTGGGTATGCACAGTGGTTCAGAAAGACAAAGCTATGGAAGCATTAGTTGAGAATGGCGAAGAATGGCTTGAGCCACTTTTAGATCTTCGCGACGAGCTGGCTGAGACACAGAATCCAGACAGAAAGCGAGAGTTTCGAGGCTTCAAGCGGCGCGATGGTTCTGTAACTTTTGTTGGTAATTCTGAAACGTCTATTCCAGGACCATATCTCTTTAGCTATAGAAAAGAAATTCTACGAAAACTTCTTGAAGCTCAGAAGCAAGTAAATGTTAACGCGCCGCCAGGCGAGAAAGTGGTTCTTATTCAAGATGAAGAGCTTCGTGAAATCCGCCGTATTTGGCGCAGCGAGGAGGGCGATTGGGGTGACGCCGTATCGGAAATTGTCAAATTGGTAACAGGTCAAGGGTTACCAAAAGAGGCAGCTGACGATTTCGAGTTTCAAGCTGATGATGCCAAGATCTTGGCAGAAATTTGTGATAAGCACGACCTACAACCACGTCTTATGGCACAGCTTCTTGAAGCCGAACGCTCGGTGTACGGGCTTAAGCGACGTACACTCATTCACAGAAAGATAGCTTCAATTCTCGAACAGGAGTGGCGAGACGAAACCACGGTTCTGAATGAACGCAAAAAGTTTCTCAACAAGTGTAAAAATACTTCGTCCGATGCGTCAATTTAGACCGAAACATGATTCTTAACTCATTGCGCATCTTTAACTTTGGCCTTTATGGTGGGGAACATTACTTTGATCTTGCATCGGATCTGGAACATCATCGACCGGTAGTCTTAGTTGTTGGTCACAATGGAGCTGGTAAAACAACCTTTCTGGAGTCCGTGCGGCTAGCGCTTTATGGCAAACGTGCTCTTGGACCCCGCATTGGACAAGCCGAGTATCAGCGGTATCTTTTGAAACAGATCAACAATTTCGCTGCGGACCGGCAGGCATCCGTTGAATTAGCATTCAAGTGTCAATACCTTGGCAATGAAGACAATTATATGGTGCGCCGCACTTGGACGGCTCGAGATACTGTCGTTGTTGAAAATCTTGAGTTTGAACGCAATTATAAACCGGTTGATGATATCCCGAGAGAGGATTGGAACCATTATCTTGAAGATATTATCCCAGTCGGTGTCTCGCAACTCTTTTTTTTCGATGGCGAGAAAATTCAAGAAATTGCCGACAATCAACAAAATAATGGATTAACAGAAGCGATCAAGTCACTGCTCGGTATCGATATCCTCGACCAACTCCGAAGTGATCTCGCATTATATAAATCTCAAAGTGTGGACCGGGATGGAAATGTTGATCTTAAGAGAATCCAATGTGATCTCGACACCGCTCGGTCTGATTTGATTTTGATAGAAGAAGAAATTAAGTCATTGTCTCAAAGGCGTGTGCAGTTTGCACGGCGCAGTGAAGTATCTCAAAAGATCTTCGAACAAGAAGGTGGCAGTATTGCGTTGAGTCGCGACGCACTGTTAGATGAGTTGAAACGAGTTGAAACCGATCTGACTAAGCACGTTAACATCCTTAAGTCACATGTGAATGGTATGGCTACTTTTGCATTGGCTCCAAAACTATTGGCAAAGTTTTCAACTGATGTAAAGAAAGTACGGACTCAACAGTCGGATCAAGCTATCGAAGCTTTTATTTCAAGTTTTGAAGATGCGATAATCGCGGACGATTCTGCTGAATGGACGAGCGCTCATTTTACAACCCTTCGTGATTTTGCTCGCATTCGTCAAGTCTCAAACTCAAGCATGACATTGAGCGCAGAACCTAAATGGATCATGGGAAAGTTAGCGGAGATTGCAGACGAACGGATGAAGGTCGTAGCTCTTGCAATGCCTTTGGCTAATTTGCAGAAGCAGCGCGTCGCTTTGAAAGAGCAGTTAAAGAACTTCCGACCTGGTGCGTCTGCAGTTGCTTTTGAAGATCTTAAAAAAGCGGAATTTGAGCTTGGGGTAGTTGAAACCAAGCTCAATCGAAAACAAGCGGAAGCGGGTCGCGTGTCCGCATTGATTGAACGATTAGAACGTGAATTACGCAAAACCCAAGATGCTGTGTTCGCATTGGCTAAGGCAGACGAAAAGAGGGACTTGGCTACACGAGCGCAAGCTGCTTTAAAAGACTATGAGGAGCGGATCGTCAAGTTACGCCTCTCCTCGCTTTCTAGGCATTTCATCGAAGCTTTTGGCGGTTTAGTAACCCGCAAGTCTCTTGTGTGTGAGGTCATTGTGGATCCGAATACATTTCAGTTGAAGCTATTAGGTGAAGCAGGAAATGAAATTATAACCTCGGAACTATCGGCCGGTGAGCGGCAACTTTTTGCAATCTCAATGCTTTGGGCACTGGGCAAAACCAGCGGACGTGCACTTCCGATGATTATTGACACCCCTCTTTCGCGTCTCGACCAGCAACATCGGATGAACTTGATGTCGAACTATGTGCCACACACCAGCGCCCAAGTTATCATGTTGTGTACCGATACAGAATTAACGCCCGATTTATCCGAAGCTATCGCTCCCTATGTGAGCCGGCAATTTGAGATCAGCACGGTTCTTGGCGGACAACATACAGAGGTCAAATTGATGGACCCCAATTTGAACATGCAAGTCTTGGAAATGTCTCATGCATATTAACAAGTTTCGGATTTCAGCAATGGCAACGGGCCAGGTAAGGATCATCTCTCAAAGAGCAGGCTTAACACCAAACCTTGTGTGTCGTATGGCAATGTTATCATCCTTTGAGGCAGGGCCTGTCGCTGGTACTTTGGAAGATACAACCAAAGGTCAAGAGTTCAACGCTTATACATTGTTTGGAGACTTCCATCCGTTGTTTATCGATCTTTTGAAATATGTCGAATTTGGCCTTGTGGATAGAAAGGTAGCCGATAGCGAATTGTTGGAACGTTTACGCCTTCACATTGACCGTGGTGTTCGACAACTGGCCGTAAGGCTTAAGTCTCCGGAAGATGTCGCCGATTTGATTTCAGAAGGTGTCTAAGGCTCTGATGGTCCCTATTTACCTTGATCATAATGCGTCTACACCGATTGACCCAGATGTATTGGAAACAGTCAGTCGGGTCAGTCGGGACAATTACGCCAATCCTTCTAGTATCGAACATAGGTTAGGCGCTGCATCTGCCAAGATTGTGGAGAGGGCTCGCGCACAGATCGCAGACCTAGTTCATAGCAAGGAAACCGAAATTATTTTCACGGCTGGTGCTACTGAAGCAAATAATCTCGCGATCCTTGGTGTCTATCCAAACATAAAGACCGCTGGACGGTGCCATGTCGTAACCTCCAAGATTGAACATCCTTCAGTTTTGGCGTGCTTTGATCATCTTGAAACTCAGGGGATGTCGGTCACACGCTTGAATGTAGATGAAAGTGGAAAAGTATCGTTGGATGAATTGGCTGATGCTTTGAGTGAGGAGACGGGTCTGGTCTCGATTATGGCGGCCAGCAATGAAACAGGTGTGTTGCAACCAATTCTTGAGGCGGGCTATCTCGCCGAAGAGGTAGGAGCACTGTTTCACACAGATTTTTCACAAGCTTCAGCTCTTGTTCCGTTGGATCTTAAAAATTCGCCAATACATATGGCGAGTTTTTCTGGGCACAAAGCTTATGGGCCAAAGGGGGTAGGTGCACTCTATCGTTCAATTCGAAGGCCGAGAGTGCACCTAGCACCAGTTATTTATGGTGGGGGCCAGGAGAAGGGTTTAAGATCTGGGACTTTGAACACCCCGGGGATTGCCGGTCTCGGTCACGCCTTTGAACTTATTGCAAAGAATATAGATCATGATAGGGAGCGGATCGGATCACTTCGAACCGAACTTGAAAAAGAACTACAAGCAAAACTTCAATTAAAGATCAATGGTGATCCCAAGTTACGGCTGCCTAACACGACGTCACTGACCATCGATGGGGTGGTCCCGCAGGCATTGATGCAAAAGTTGAAGAATGATGTATGTTTCTCAGCTTCGAGCGCATGCGCTACGGAACATGTTGAAACCTCACATGTGTTGCTCGCAATGTTCGGCGATACGCAAAGATCGCGCAGTGCTTTCCGAATAGGTTTAGGTAGACAAACAAAACAGGAAGACATTGGACGGGTCGTAGATCTCTTCACTAGCGCCGTATCGGAACTATTGCTTTTGCGAACATGATAGCTCGGCTGCTTGCATCAGAGTGATTAGCGTTTATGCCTCCGCTTTGATAATTTGAACGGAATATTGGGACTAACGTGTTATTTGAGTATATCATTAGGGGCGCTAACAATATGCTGTCAATGCTGAGCAAAAGACTCACAGCTCTTGCTCGCATAGCAGAAACAGAGTTGGTCTCGGAATTTGATACCAATGAAGTGAGAATCGAACCAGATCAATCACGTACCGACGCGAACCGTGACACTGCGCAACAGACTCAAAGCCAAGGTCGGAATGAAAGTGCTTCTTTGTCATCAAGACGAGAAGAGAGACATTTATCTAAACTTGTTTTGGAGACTTCATCTGAAGGAGTTCGCTATACCGAGGGTGTAACGGTACGTAAAGATTGCGAATTTCAGCAGCACAAGAATAATTCTAGGGTGTCAAGACAACGGCTCCAACAAAATCCAGACTACACATCGCAACGCGGCGTGCCTATTGTCTCTCAATCGACACCACGAGACGAATATATTTCAGATCTGGTGATGAGAAGCTACGTATCAGCACGTTTAATCAATGCATTTCAGAATACTAAAGACGACTTGCGTACGGTAACAGTCGATTCTTATATGTTATCACCTGACACAGCCCTCGCGAGATTTAAACAGTTCAAAAAATTTGACGAAAAGACCGCACTTGAACTTGATAATTTGGTGCGAAACTATGCGCGTGAAATCCATCAAAAGAAAAGAGATACATCAGATAACATCGTTGAGGTCATAAGTCAAGCGGATTGCTCTGTACGCCTTCACAACGCGATCGTCGCAAATGCGGATTGGTTGCCGATCAGTACTGTTCAGAGTTATATGAGGTCGCCGGAGTACGCGCGGCAAATCTTCTTAAAACTACCAAACCTTGGTCGAAAATCCGCAGATGAACTCGACAAAATCATCCGGAATTTTGTATCGAATTCGGTTGAAAGATCAGGTGACAACGACAGAGTGCCTGATGTTGGAAATCTTTATCAAAAAGCGATGCAAGCGGCCGAGGTCTTTTTTTCTGATCTATATTATCCTGATGAACTCTTTGAATGGTCTCCTCCAGTTCGGCTGGCAAATCTATTAAAGGTTGACCAAGAAAGGTACGCCACCCGATTTTTTGATTTTTTACGGACTTATGATGAGATAACCGCCCGCTTACTTTCCCTGAGGAATTGTGGTGGCAAGAGTATTGAGCAGCTCAATGAAATTGTCTCTCAGTTGGTTAAGGCCCGGTTATCGGCTTGTGGCGCAGATAAAGGGATTGAACCGAATCTGCGACGGTTGGTGCGAGGTGAGAAGCTACATCAAGATGAGCTCAACGAAATTATTGCACTGGAGAAGCTACGGCCAGAAAACATCCGAACTACTGAAGTGGTTTCCGTTGAAAACCTTAGTCTTTTTGAACTTATCTCTGCGTCAATTTCAACGCTTGAAGAAAGACAGCAAGACATCTTACGGCGACGATACGGCATTGAGAAAGAAAGGACCGAAACACTTGAGGAAGTCGCAGCGAGCTACAATGTAACGCGCGAACGCATTCGACAAATCGAAAAAAAGGCGAAGCAAAGGATCGCGAACAAGAGAATGGTGAAAACACTTGTTGCGGCTTTGAAACGGGAAGACACATTGGGGACGCTCTTCAAGGATCGAAAAATCGTTTCCGAGGAACAGCTTGGTATTGTCAGCAAAAATCTAAAGGTTGAGGAACGTTTTGCAATTAATTTGGCATATGGAGATATGAGATCGTTTCTTAATGCAGAGACTGTTCATACCAAAGCAGGTTGGGTGCGAGAACAATACCTACATTTGGTAGGCCACAAGCCAGAAAACTTATTAGAATCGTTGAGGCAGAGAATCGTATCCGTGATTCGCGATTTGTCCCTTCCTATTCGCTTGTCTCGGGTGGCATCCTTGATGCCTGACTACCCGGTCTCGGTCATCAAAGATGAGCTTTCTAAAAAATTAGACGCCTCGTTCAAAGGTGATATCGTTAGTGCAGCTCCACGTTTGCCAAGCTCTGTACGATGTATATTGATCCTCCGTGAAGCCGGACACGCCATGCACTGTGAAGAAATCCGAGCAAGGATGCATGAGGTCTTTGGGAAAGACGAAAGTATCGGTCACATTGGGAGTACGCTAGCTCGATTGGAAGAAGCGCTTATCGTCAAGAGAGGTACATATAATCTATATGAGAATCTTGGACTCACGCATAGTGAACTAATAGAGATACGGGATCGAGCATTTTACTATATGGAAACCATTGGTGGATTTGTAAACACAAAAGTGCTTTTTTCCCAGTTGTTTCAAGGTGAGACAGAACGCTTTGGAGCCGCTTTTGGACATTACATGCTTTTGGGAATTTTGCAGGACGATAAACGCTTCGAAACAAAACCTGGTCTAATGATTGGTCTTGCGTCGGAGAACGGAGAAAGTGAGTTTCGGGGTCTTGGCGAGGACATATTGGCGATTCTCTCAGAAGCTAAACACGCTATGACGCTGATGGAGATTGCAAACGAACTCAAAGGACGGAGAGATGTTCAGGTGACGTCTATCTCGATTGGCCTCGAAAATTCGTCTGAAGCAGTTTCTGTCGGTCAAGGACGTTTTGATCTAACGACAAGAGTGATTGGGAACTCTGAACGCCAGAATGACTTAATATTTGCTAGCGCGATTTCTTTAGCGGACGGTGAAAGAACAGTGTTTGCTCTCTCAGACATTTTGCGTTCAGTATGGGGAGATATCTCGACAACGTCTCTACTGAGTTTTCTTAAGAGCCACCAACATTTTCAGACTAATCAAAACATAGTTGTCGTAGTTGACCTCCCAAAAGCTGTTTCTGAGTACATTGACATACGTAATCAAGTACTAAAGCAGGAAGATACAGGGTTATTCGATCTCGAAGCAATACGTAAGGCACTGAGATCAAATGGGGCGTCTGACCTGACGCAACTCGACTACATGTTCGTTGACAAGAATGAGGTAGACAGTAATGAAAAAATGCTGCGGAAGATCTTAGGTGATTTTGGTATTGAGTAATGTCTCTTAAGATTCTCAAACTTCCTTTTTATGTAACGACAAGTGAGCACGACCCCATCGCAGATTTTTTTAACCCGGTCTTGGAGCATGCTCAGCAATATGACATCGCAGTTGGATACTTCAGTAGTACGTGGTTACGAGATACCGCTCACGGCATGTCAAACTTTGCCGTTAACTATGGCAAGGCTCGATGGATCATATCACCAGAGCTTTCGCTTGAGGATTTTGAAAGTCTTCAAGTTAATGGTCAAATGTGTGACGAGCGGGCCAAAGAATTTATCTCTAGATCATATGAAAGTCTCTACCAGCAGCTTACGCAGCATACGCGAGAGGCGCTAGGCTGGCTTATAAATGACGGAATTCTTTGCTTTAAAATCGGCATCCCGAAGAACCGTCTTTCTGGGATCATGCATGCCAAACAAGGCCTATTTACTGATGTGCTTGGAAATCGTGTTGGTTTCCTTGGTTCTTACAATTTGACAGGCGGAGCAAACACGAATTGGGAGGCGTTCAGTGTTTTTTGCGATTGGACATCGAGTGAGAGTTTCGAAAGAAACGACGTTATTGCTCGATCCTTTGACAACATGTGGAGCGGTCAAGATCCAAATTTGGCGCTCTACGATCCTTCCGCAGCTGATCTTGAGAAGTTTACCAGTGCGGCGAGAAATAGTTCCAAACAGTATGAGTTATTTCCCCCTGAAGAGTCAAACTCTTCTAAAGCAGCTTTGTACTCTCGAACGAATAGGCAACTCAGAGACTATCAGAAGGAGGGTATACAAAAATGGCTAGAAAATAATGGTCGTGGAATACTTCACATGGCTACCGGGACTGGCAAGACTTTTACAGCTCTTACTGCGGTAAGAAAACTGAACGACTTTATTGTGCAAAAGAATGGCAAGTTATGTATCGTGGTTACTGTTCCCTATCAGCATCTGGCTGAACAATGGGCGCATGAGGCTAAAGAATTCGGTTTTGAACCTGTTCTTTGTTACGGTGGTGTCGGTTTATGGATGAAAGAGTGTCAAAGGCGTCTGAATGAGTTGAGCTCAAAGGTGAGGCAATATGTTATGCTTATTACGGTCAATGCTTCCATGTCTGATAAACCTTTTCAATCGGTTCTGACCTCCTACTCCGGTAATATCTTATTTGTAGGTGATGAAGCGCATAACTTGGGAGCACCAAATAATTTGAAAGCACTCCCCGAAAATGCCGCATTTCGTTTAGGGTTGACAGCAACGCCTGATCGCTACGGAGACGAAGAGGGGACTGTAGGTCTCAAGCAATATTTCGGAGAAATCGTCTTAGACTATGGCCTCGACAAGGCAATCAGTGGAGGACATCTCTGTCGTTATTATTACTACCCGATCCTTGTTCACTTTGATGAAGAAGAACAGGCGGAATATGCGGAACTCTCCATGCGCATCGGTAGGCTCTTTGGCCATGTATCTGAGCAAGATCATGCTCAAAGCGAACAGTTAAGTCGATTGTTGATCAAGCGGGCACGCTTAGTGGGTAAGGCCCGCAACAAGCTACCGGCACTCATCAAATTATTGAAAGAACGGGATGAAATCTCACACACTCTGATTTATTGCGGAGATAGCAAAGAAAGTGGGAAACGCTACCTCGACGTTGCTCTTGCAAAAATAGGTGGAGATCTTGGGCTTCGAGCAAGTCCTTTCACATCTGAGGAAAATAATGTTGAACGGACCAGACTGTTACGTCAGTTCGCATTCGGTGAGATACAAGTGCTCCTTGCGATTAGATGCTTGGATGAGGGTGTTGATGTCCCAATGACCCGGACGGCCTACATCCTAGCATCATCTGCTAATCCTAAAGAATTTACCCAGAGAAGGGGCCGGGTACTTCGGCGTTCGGATGGAAAAGACAACGCACATATCTATGATTTCATTGTTGTGCCAGATTTTGAAAAATTGTCCGGTCAAATACCTTTGAACGCGGAACAATCTCTAATGAAACGAGAATTAGCGAGGTTCAATGAATTTGCTGTGCTTGCAGAAAATCATGGTGAGGCGCTTTCAAAAATCATTGAAATCAAAAAAAGTCTCCATCTTCTTGATCATTGAAAAGTATCATTGTTAAAATTCTAAAGGGCAGAAAGAAATATGAGCGAACACGGTAAGTCACCAAAACAAATTCTTAAAGCAGCTTCTTCAAGGGTGAGAAAAGTCGTGAACGAAATTCTATCGATTGAACATGAGTTTCAGAACTACAGAAATCTCGGATCTGCAGGGCATGTCGAAAAGGAAATTGCACAACGTATCAAGCAGCTTATCAAATGTGAGGTAAAACATTGAGGATACTGCGGCTCAAGATCCAAAACTTTCGCCAATTTTATGGTGAGTGTGAACTGAAATTTCGTTCTGACGATACATCAAGAATTACCGTTATTCATGGTGAAAATGGATCCGGAAAAACGTCGCTCTTGAACGCTTTTAAATGGGTGCTTTACGGCAAGACTGATTTTGATACTGGCGAGCAAACAATTCTAAACGAGCTTGCTTTGTCAAAGATCTCGGTCGGTGGTGTGGCTGAGCTAAGACTTGATCTCGAGTTCGAACATGAGAGTTTAACTTATATCGTCTGCCGAAAGCAAGAGTTCAAGCGCATCGGCGAGACGCTGAAAGCTGAGCCAATCGGAAAATCGATTCCGACACTGTCTTGGATTGACGAAAAGGGAAAGTATAAGACGGCTAAAAACCCAGTGAACCATATCAATCAGTTGATACCTGAGCAGATGCACTCTTATTTTTTCTTCAATGGAGAACGAATTGAAAAGCTTGCGAATGTCTCAGCCGCAGGTGAAATCCGAGACGCAATTAAGACTCTCATGGGCCTTGAAATTATCGACCGTGCGAGTGACCATCTCAGTCGTCTTGTGATTAAAGATCTTCGTAAGGAAGCCAGCGAAACGGCATCGGCTGACTACCGCGAGCTACTCGAAAGATCCGAAAGGATCAATGCTGAAATCGATCAATTTAAACAGGAGAAAGACACTGCAATTAAATCTAAAAAAGGTTTCCAGAAGGAGCTTGATACTATCAATGCGTCTTATGAAAAGATTGTTGATATTAAGGTAAAGACAGAGAAGCGACGCAGTCTAGAAGCTGAGAGAGATACAATTGAAGAAGATCTCGAAGCCTTAAATAAAACACGAATGGAACGAGTTTCTGAATCGGGTGCTCTAGCTTTTTTGTCTGATACTGTAACCTCTGTTTCCGACATGTTGGAGGAATGCCGAAAAAGAGGTGAGCTTCCCTATAAGATCCGACAAACTTTCATTGATGATTTGCTTCATGATGCTAAGTGCATCTGCGGAACCGAGCTGTCAAAAGGCTCTGAAGCAAGAATTACTATAGAAGGTTACCGGAATAAGGCGACAGGGGAAGATTTGGAGGCCGCTTTTACCGATGTCGTGAGCAATCTTCGCGCGATGCCAACTGAAAGAAGTCGGCTCTACAAACAGCTTTCAATATGGTCCAACAAAGAAAGTGAATATAATAGGCGCCTTAAAGCTATCGCTGAAGAACTTGACGAGATTAGCAGCAGCTTAGGATCTTCTGATATCGAAGATGTTAAGCGTCTTGAGCAGCGTCGAAAGGAGCTGACGCAATGGCAGATCAATGAGGGTCTGAAAATTGACAAGGCGAAAGAAACAATCGATCTATGTATCGATGAGCGTTCCAAGGTCAAAAAGGAGATTGAGAAAGTTCAGTCGAAGTCCGACAAAGAAGATTTAGCGAGGCGGGAACTCGAGTTTGCTGAAGAGTGCAAAGCTCTCGTGGATAATTTACATGAGGCTCTGGCCGAGAAGACACGTTACCATTTGTCAAAGAAGGTAAATGATACCTTTCAAAGCATTCTACGGAAGGATTTCTACGCCGAGATTGATCAAGACTACACTCTGAAAATTTTTAAAGATGTCCCGGATGTGGGTAAACAACCTGTGCTGGAAAAGTCTACGGGTGAGAACCAAGTCATCAGCCTAAGTTTCATCGCGAGCTTGGTAAATTTTGCAAAGGAACGTAACAAGTCAGAAACGACTTTTTTCAAAGGAGGGGTCTACCCTCTTATTATGGATTCACCCTTTGGCGCTTTGGATCGAGAGTATCGAGAAAAAATAGCGCAACATATCCCTGATCTTGCCGACCAAGTGATTGTATTGGCGTCTAATTCTCAATGGAGTAAGGAGGTTGACGACAAATGTCGCCCATTTATTGGCAAGGAGTATAGCCTCATTTATCATGCTCCAAAGTCCAAAGGACGTGAGGAAAACACTAACTACGTCAAGCGCACTGATGGACCCGAGTTTACAAAGATCGAGGAGGGGTATCTTGGCCACTAGGATAAGACGCCCTGCTGAGTTTGATGCGATGCTAAGTGAGTTGCGCGATAAAGCTGTTTTTCAGACATTCAAAGATGTTCTGATCTTCGCCGCCGCACTCGGATTCCGGCGAAACAATAGAAAGTCCTTTGAGAAAACCTCCGAACCCATACACCTTGAATTTTTTAGAGGTGATTTTGATCGGACTATCATGAGCGTGATTGCGATTGAAGAACATAACGATCCAAATATGTTGGCTCCTTCTAGTGAAGCCGCACGGGTACTATGTTTTGAGGAGTACGCAAATGGCGGCCTAGAAATCATGAAGCGTGAGATATGGGACGGCAAACAAGACTGGAGCCAAGGGCTTCTTTCTCTAATTCATAGAGAAGAAGGAGATCAAACCATACTTGACGATATTACGGAGTTGGCAAATTGGTCCAGTGCGCACCAAGATTGTTGAAACGATAAAGTATCTGAGATTTCAATTTGGCTGCGCATTCGATTCTGTTGTTTTTCATACCTGCTAAGGTACCATTCGTTCATTTGTGGCTATATTTGCAATTTTGAGACCCATTCACAGGGTATTGATCGGTCCTGCCGATCTTCAATGTTTTGCAGTCATGTGATTAATGGGGCATTGAAGCACTGGCAACGGCCGATGGTTTGGGTTTGAAGCGTGGTCCCTGACCATAATTGACATTTCGTATCGTGTGCTGGGCTGGAGTACGCACACTTCGTTTTTTCCTGTTTTCACCAATCACCGCGGGCGGCATTCGGTGCGTATGAACCTAACGGAAACGTGCGTCTTTGGCGGATAGATGGGATTGAGTTTGCTGAGTCTGTCTATTTTTTCCAGAACCTGCGTAGGAAAGGTTATGAATGTATTGTAAACCGCATTTTGTCGTGTCTTTCGAGCCAGTGTAAATGAATATATTGCCCATACACATTCCTATTTGAAAGGGATTCTATCTTTGTCTATTCAGCACCCCAACAGTTTTTTTAGCCGAGTATCATCATCCGTGCAACCAACTGTCGTGCTGAATGACGACGGGTCGTACAGTGACTCTCGGTTATCTATGAACGTTTGTGATGAGCGCGGTTGACAGCTTGTGTGGGGAACAACGGAGTGTGTCGAGCATATTTCAGTCTTGTTTGCGCGCGGTCGCCAGCACTGTCCAGATGACGGTACGGTTGGTTGCACCCTGCCCATTAGTCATTTTTGTGGGAACATTCACATCGTATATGGCGCTGTTTTCGCTGAATGTCATCACCTGTTCCAGCGCTTTCGCACCGACCGTCATCTGGGTATAGCCTTCCCAGACAATCTGATGACCCGGCGGCCCGTCACATTTGCGGTCCAGATACCCTCCGATCCGTGTCACCATGCACACCGCTTCGCCGCGGGTTATCTCGGAGAGTTCCAGTAAGTCGGCGTCCTTTCCCCGACTGTGGAAATTGATGTTGCGTTCCCGTGCGAAGTCTTTCAGCATCGCCAGTTCGCATTCGGAAAACAGCGTGTCGGCGGCCAGTTCCGGTGTGTGTTGCGGCCCAGGAGCGTCAGGGTGACCAGACGCCAGACGATCACCGCATTGATCGTGACGGCCAGTTGGACCCGCTTGGCCCTGGTATGGGTGATCTTTTAACAGCACATCCGCTTTTCAAAATACGATGCCACTCTTCAATCAGCCACCGCAGGGAATAGGCCTTGAGGATGAATTCGGCCTCTTTCCCACTCGCGACGGGCAGCGTCGTGAGCAGGGGCCATTCAATTGGGTCGGCTGCTTTCGGCGGAGACGGTTCCCGAATATGAACAACCGTCATAAGGGCCGGTTCGGTGACCAGCGTTTCCGCGCCTTCTTGGGGACCGTCAACGCCATTCCTGCCACCGCAGTTCACAGACCTCGGTGCGTGATGCGCGCCCTTCAGACGTCTTTTGTCCCTGCGCACTCCGTTGCGCCGAGGCCCGATGAACCGTTACCTTGAAGAGTCCTTGTGATGGACGATTGCGCACCGCATTGAACAGTTTACCCCATTTCACAACACTCGGTCGTGGCGGGCACACCCCACCAGTTCTGCACCGCCATTCGCTTGACGTTCGCAAAACAGAGCCGCGATATCGCCTTCGCGGATCCATCACTGAGATCATCCGTGTGTTGCCGGCTTTGGCCACGAGTTCGGAACTATCCCGCCAGGCGCCGCCGTTCCGAGTGCGGTATTTAGCAGCTGCTCCAGTAGCAGTGCCAGCTCGTAAATTTATTGCGGATCCAAGCGCGCACGGTCTTAGTTTCGGGCAAGCCCTCGATATACCAATAATCGGTCCACCACCCTTGATGACCCCATTCTGTCTCCGGTTCGGAAAGTACCAATTGGAAATCCTCGGTGCCGTCGTTAACCGAATCCGTGAGGGTCTTG
Source organism: Aestuariivita sp. (assembly GCA_026710045.1). GTDB lineage: Bacteria > Pseudomonadota > Alphaproteobacteria > Rhodobacterales > Rhodobacteraceae > JAPORY01. The sequence goes on from JAPORU010000138.1 coordinate 23,155, forward strand.
ACCCGAATCTCAGCAAACCGTCCGCCGGCGGGGAACACCACATGACCCGACTTAGCCTCGTAGTCACTGTCGGCCCGGGCGGTGCCGTCCTCTGTGCGGTAAGCATATCGGATGGGGAAGTCGAAGGCGCGGGAAATGCTGATCTTGAAGACCACGTCCTTCCCCTCTAAGACTGTGACATCCACGACGCTGAGCTGTGCCGGGCCGCCCGGGACAATCGGTGAGTAGATGGTCCGTTCGGCCACTGCCGGCTGCACTAACAGCAGACCGACCACTCCGGTCGCGCACATAACACCGACCAATAGGCCTCTCAATGATTGGAGGTTCATTATGATTCTCTCCTGTTTGTCAATCGTTTTTTTTCGAACACGCTCGCGTGGGTGCGCAGCTAGTCCCCATCGTCTTGTCTCGATCCGTCTCGCTTGCACACTCACGATTCCGTGACTCTGTGTTACCCCTCCCTCACATGCAGGTCAACATAAAAATAACATCCTTGTGAAAAAAAGAAGTCGGAAGGATTGCAATCCGTGATCAAGCGTGATAGGGCATCGTTTGTTCGTTCAATTACGCTGAACGAAAAAGACCATCGCTAGACCATCGCTACATCTGGGCGTCCTAGAGCCCGCGATAGGCAGTTGAGCGGCTAATTCCGACATAGCGGGCAGACTGGGTGACGGATGTCCCTCTGACGAAGAGGTCACTTGGGTCACTATCGGTGGGTGGGTCTCGGAAATATCCGATTGAGCCGCTTTCGCTCCCGCAGTAATCGATTTCATAAAGTACTTGCTGCACTAGAGTCTCACCATTATTAAATTGCTGGGTGAAGTGATTTAGTTTGCTTCGTGACTTCTCGGTTGTGAACTGCCAGTCTACGGATTTTCCGCCTCGCTCCGCCTTTGCTGCCAAGCCTTCACCTCACGGAACAACGTCTCTCGGTCAGGTATCCGACGGACAAGACATTGTTTCGAGAGCACCTTGATTTCGATCTCGGCGATGTTCAACCACGATCCAGCCCTACAGGAAAGGAAAAATCTAAGTTAAGCCATTGTTTTATATACTTTAATTGTTTAATGTGAAGTAATTGAGAAGAATTTGGACGGATTGACATGTGATCTTATAGGTCTTAAATTGATAAATATATTGTTCATAATGTATGACCAGTTACGTTTCGACTATCTCAGTTGCGCCGGTCATCCTCATTTACATACGCCAAATTTTGATCGTGTTGCGGCTCTGGGCGTTCGTTTTTCGAATGCGTTTGTCCAGTCGCCGATTTGCGGCGCGAGCCGGATGAGTTTCTATACGGGCCGATATGTATCGTCACACGGAGCGTCCTGGAACGGCTTTCCATTGCGGGTTGGTGAACTCACATTGGGGGATCATCTGCGTCATGTGGGAATGGATTGCTGGCTCATCGGTAAGACGCATATGCAGGCCGACGCAGCAGGCATGGAACGTCTTGGACTCAGACCCGACAGCGAAATTGGTGCACGTCAAGCCGAATGCGGATTCGATGTATGGATCCGAGATGATGGGTTATGGGGCCAAGGCCCAGACGGATTTTACGATGAACGGCGTTCACCTTACAATGAGTATTTGAAATCCAACGGTTATACGTCGGAAAATCCGTGGGCACATAACGCGAATGCGAGTGTTGACGCGGACGGGAATATTGCATCGGGTTGGATGCTCAGTAATGCCGGTAAACCTGCGAACATCCGAGAAGAGCACAGCGAAACGCCTTGGTTGACAAAGCGTGCGATAGATTTTGTCGATCACGTTGAGGAACCCTGGTGTGCTCACTTAAGTTATATCAAACCACATTGGCCCTATATCGTTCCGGCGCCCTATCATGATATGTTTAGTGTTGACGATGTTCTTGCACCGGTACGTCATGAGAAGGAACGAGAGGCACCGCACCCGATTTATGCCGCTTATATGGATGGTAAAATTGCATCTGCTTTTCAACGTGATGATGTGCGAAAGACGGTGATTCCCACATATATGGGTTTGATCAAGCAGTGCGATGATCAATTGGGTGTTTTGCTTGATCACTTGGAAGACAACGACAAGATGCAACGCACGCTGATTGTATTGACATCCGATCATGGAGATTACCTTGGCGATCACTGGTTGGGCGAAAAAGATCTTTTTCACAACCAGTCTGTCAAGGTTCCCATGATAATTTATGATCCAAGACCTGAAGCCGACGTAACGCGTGGTACCGTTTGCGACGCTCTGGTGGAAGCGATTGATTTGGTGCCTACCTTTGTGGAGGTATCGGGTGGTAATGCCGTGCCTCACATTCTTGAAGGTCGCTCTCTTGTACCGTGGCTCTATGGTGATTCTCCACACTGGCGAGATTACGCTATTTCAGAATTTGACTATTCGCCCACTCCACAGAGTGTCGAGCTTGGAGTTGATCCTATGGACTGTCGTTTGTTCATGGTTTTTGATGGGCGATTCAAATTGATACATTCGGAAGGCGGCTTTCGACCTATGCTTTTTGATCTTAGTACCGACCCAAATGAGTTTTTTGATCTTGCCGAACGGCCGGAATATAAAGCCGTAATTGATCGGATGTACTCTCGACTTGGCGAATGGGGTCGACGTTGTTCGCAGCGGGTTACCAAGTCGGACGATGACATTCTAAATATGCGAGGGACGTCAACGCGAAAGGGTATCTTGCCATTCCTTGTTGATGGATCGGAGGTACCAGAAAATCTCACGGCTGCTTATCGAGGACCCGCTATTAAGAAATTTTAGAGGTGATGTTTTACACTGTTGATGGAATGGATGACAGATTATCTTAGATGATCTTTGAACCTTGAGTTTGTCTGGTTAGTTGGTTTAAAATTGGTGCTCAGCGAGTTTTATGGTTGAGCGGCTTGGGCGGTAAGGGCATTTGCAGTAGGACTGCTTGGATGGTACGGCGAAAATCCTATCAAATTTGGGGGCCTGTCTTCTTTCGAGCGTGCATAACATATAGCTGAATTAGCGGGTGGTACCGATTCATTAATGACGTAAGCTAAAACAAATGATCTTCAACGAAGATTGGAGCTTTGCAATCACTTAATCACTTTGGGTGTGCCTACGGAAGGTTTGAAAGCTGCCGCAATGGAACGTCCGGCAGATGGACATGGATGCGACCGCCTGACATACATCGTAATGGGAAGCGAAAGAACTTCGTGCGATAAAGTCGTTATGACAAAATCTCGCATTGAGAAACGTATAGCAGACGGAATAGTCTTTGTATTTAATATTGTCATTTTGGTTTACGCGGCGTTAGGTCCAGTGTCTGAATTTGTTTGGTGGTTCATTGAGGTAGCGACCGCAGGGTTTGACGATTCGTCGCGTTGTGACCAACGGCTGATCTTTCGGGAACACTGATTTGCTTGATTTTTGAGAGCACGGTAGACATGGATCATTTTATTTATAAGGATGGTGAACTTTGCGCTGAGAGTATCACCGTCCGTGACATTGCGAGAGAGGTCGGAACACCTTTTTATCTCTATTCGACGGCAACACTTCTTCGGCACTATCGACTTATGGACGAGGCGCTCGCAGGAACGCGTCATTTAATTTGTTATTCTGTAAAGGCTGCGTCGAATCAAGCTATTCTGATGACTCTTGCGGCGGAAGGTGCTGGTATGGACGTTGTATCCGTCGGCGAGTATTTGCGCGCCGTCACCGCTGGTGTATCACCTCAGAAAATCGTTTTCTCGGGTGTCGGTAAGATGATTGAGGAAATGCGACTGGTGCTCTCTGGCGGTATTCGGCAGTTCAATGTGGAGTCGGAATCCGAATTGGACGATTTGTCGGCTTTGGCAGTTGACATGAAAACGGTTGTTCCGATTTCGATACGGGTGAATCCGGATGTGGATGCATTGACACATGCCAAGATTTCCACGGGAAAGTCGGAAAATAAATTTGGTGTTCCGATTTCACGGGTACGACAGGTTTATGCCTATGCCGCGACATTGCCAAGTCTCAAAGTGGTTGGCATTGATGTTCACATCGGAAGCCAACTTACAAACCTTGAGCCCTTTGCCTTGGCGTATCGGAAGATCGCTGAATTGGTCAAGGCTCTCCGGGAGGATGGTCATGATATTTCACGACTTGATTTAGGGGGCGGTCTGGGAATTCCTTATTCCCGTTCAAATGAAGTTCCGCCTCTTCCCATGGAGTATGGCGCCCTGATCAAACGGGAGGTCGGTCATCTGGGCTGTGAGATCGAAATCGAACCGGGCCGCGTGATTGTCGGGAATGCGGCTCTTCTGGTCTCGCGAGTCATCTCTATCAAGTCCGGAGAATCCCGGCAGTTCTTGATTTTGGACGCGGCGATGAATGATCTTGTTCGTCCGGCTATGTACGATTCATGGCATGATATCATTTCTGTCGTGGAGCCGAGTGCTGACAGTCAGGAAACCGTATATGATGTTGTGGGGCCGGTGTGCGAGACGGGTGATACCTTTGCTCGTCATAGATGGCTTCCATATCTCAAACCCGATGACTTGGTGGCGTTTCGCGGAGCTGGGGCCTATGGCGCCGTTATGGCAAGCGAGTATAATTCCCGAAGATTAATTCCCGAAGTCTTGGTGAAAGATGATCAATTTGCGGTTATTCGTCCAAGACCAACCTATGACGAGATGATTAATCGTGATACACTTCCGTCGTGGCTTTAGAGTTGAGCGGCGCATGGTGTATAATGTCAGTGATGCCTAGAATGTCTTGATAAGATGGTACCGATTCGAAATCTAAACGATCGACGCGTGATGAAACGCGTCTCTCGATCATTGGTGTTGACCTATTTGGGTTTGGTTGCAGAACGATTCCTGCAGGCGTTTTGGCCGATGTTTTCGACGATTTTCGTTATTCTGGCGGCTCTAATGTTCGGATGGCAGGGTGCGGTACCGGCCAATGTTGTCTGGTTGTCGGCGGTTGTATCGATTCTTCTGCTTATGCTCACGTTTGGAGTCGGACTTCGAAAGATTCGTTGGCCGACCCGAATGCAGGCACTTGTGAGAGTGGATGAGCTTTGTCCTGATAGGCCAATACAGGCTTTAATGGACACACAAATTCTTGGAATTGACGATCCTGAGTCTGCGGCGGTTTGGCGTGCACATCAGGAGCGAATGAAGGCGAAGATGGCAGATATCAAACCTGTGTGCCCTGATCTTCGATTGTCCTCTCGTGATCCGTATGCCTTGCGTTATGTGGCACTTGTGGCGATGGCCAGTGCATTGATCTTTGGGTCAATCTGGCGCATTGGCACGGTTACGGAATTAACCCCTGGTCAGGCGTTTGCCCGTACCGGACCGACATGGGAGGGATGGGTTGAGCCACCGCGATACACGGGATTTCCAACGATCTATCTGAATGACTTTGTGGAAGAGACGTTACGTGTTCCGCAGGGCACGGGCATCACATTGAGGCTTTACGATGATGTCGGCGTGCTCCACGTCAACGAATCACTTTCGGATCGTATGTCGAATGTTTCACAGGTTTCCGGATCGGCTCATCAGTTCAACGTGACTCAATCGGGTGAATTGAGCATCGAGGGACCGGGTGGTCAGAGTTGGACGATTGAAATGATCAAGGACGCACCACCTCGTGTTGAGGTGGCAGGTCCGGTGACCACTGGTACTTTTGGGGAAATGAAGCTGCCATTCCGGGCATGGGACGACTATGGTGTGGAAAGGGGTGAGGTCATCATATCATTGGATCTGGAGTCTGTTCCACGTTTACATGGTCTTCGTGTCGCTCCGGAGCCAAGAGAGCCCATTGCTTTGTCGTTACCGATGCCGATCACAGGTGATCGATCTGATTTTCAAGAGGAATTCGCCGAAGACTTCTCCCAGCATCCTTGGGCCAATCTGCCAGTTGAAGTCAGTCTCTCTGTGACGGATGTCTTGGACAATAAATCCAGTGATGCACGTCATGACATGTATCTCGTGGCCCGTCGTTTCTTCGATCCATTGGCCGCGTCGATTGCGGAGCAACGCCGTGACCTGCTTTGGTCACGTGATAACGCTCATCGTGTTGCGCAGGTCTTGAGAGCGTTATCCTATCGGCCAGAGGATGTGTTCGACAGCGAAACATTGTACTTGCGTCTTCGCGTGACTTTGCGACGACTCGAAGTTCATACGGAGCTTGGATTGCGTCGTGATGTGCAGGAGGAGATTGCGGCTTCGCTCTGGGATATCGCTGTGCACATCGAGGAGGGTGATCTCAGTGATGTACTTGAGCGTATGCGACAGATACAGGAACGACTGAGTGAAGCCATTCGCAATGGCGCTTCTGATCAGGAGATCGCCGACTTAATGCAGGAATTACGTCAGGCGACGCAGGATTATTTGCGCCAGTTGTCACGTCAAGCTCTTCAAAATCAGAATGGAACTTCAAACGAATTTGGTCGTGCGCCCTCAGATTCTTCCATGTTTATAACGGACTCGGATCTTGAGCGTATGATGGATCGGATTCAGGAGTTGATGCAACAGGGTCGCATGGCGGAAGCGCAACAAGCCCTCCAAGAGTTTCAGAAAATGATGGAGAATATGAGGATTGCGCAGGGTCAGGGTACAAATGGGTCGTCGCCCGGTCAGCAAGTGATGGAGGGGTTGGCTGAGACATTGCGCCAGCAGCAGGAATTGTCCGACCAAGCCTTTCGCGATTTGCAGAGGCAATTCGATTCAGGTTCAGGTGCAGAAAGACGACAGGAAGGCCAAGGATCACGTGATGGTGACGCATCTGATGAATTGCGTCACGGATCACAAGGATCGGGGCAAGATGGCGGTCCGAATGGACGTTCGGGTCTCGAACAAGATCTCGCCAATCGTCAAAATATGCTTCGTAATCGGCTGCAGCAGCATGAGATGGATATGCCAGGTACCGGAACGACTGAAAGTCAAGACGTGCAAGATGCTATAGATCGAGCCGGTCGCGCGATGGAAGGAGCGGAAGAGGCTCTGAGGTCTGATGAACTTGCGGAGGCGATTGACCAGCAGTCCGAAGCAATGGAAGCTTTGCGGGAAGCGATGCGTTCGCTCAATCAAATGCTGGCCAATCAGCAAGGTCAATCTGGTCAGGGAACAGAGGGGGCGGACTTATGGGCTCCGAATCGTGATCCTTTGGGGCGTAATGCCGGTTCAACCGCAAGTATTGGTACGGACGACACTTTGTTGCAGAACGAGGAGGTTGATCGCAGATCGTATGAGCTGCTTAATGAAATCAGGAGACGGTCAGGTGAAGGTGAGCGCCCAGAAATGGAAAGGGATTATCTAAAGCGATTGCTTGAGAAATTCTAAAGATGTCCTTGATACCGCCGGCGCTCATATAGATGGTTGACTTAGCCGGCCTGCGTGTCGTTCCGGATCAAGAGTGTTTCTATGATCAACACAAGGTAATCTATGGCCGGTGTAAGCGCTGGAATCATTTCCGAGATGTGTTGATGATGTTGGTAAATTTGCAATACAGCGATGCATAGTATGAATGTGCCGGCAAAACCCGCAATAAAGCCGCTACCTTGAAATTTGCCGAGACTTCGATGCTCTGGCGTCGTAATCTGCGGTGTTTGATTTTTTGGATTCGTCTGGTGTTTTGAGCGTACATCTGTGTCTTGCAGGGTTTCAAGATGAGACTGATCGGATTGAGTGGTGTTTGTGCCCGTGCCCCGTTCGTTTTCTCGTTGTTGAATTTCGATTGTGGCCTCTGACTTTAGAATTTTGATAACATCGGGTGACAAAGAGTGTCGCGACATTGTTTCAGGGTGTCGATACTTTTCACGCTGGGTTGGTTGCTCGGGCATGTCAGTTGTAACGTAAGGATGTGGCTGAGTTCTCGATACTGAGATGTATTGTACTTCATCGGCGATTGGGCAGTCGCTACGGATCTGGTAGGGCCATTGAAACGCTCCTCATCGCTCCATTCCTAGGCAATGAGGGGTGGTTTAATCCGAAGGCTTCACGTGACTTTTGGTGTGACAGTAAATTTCATATCTCTGATCTTCAATGAGTTTTATGGAACTCAACGGGTCAAAATTGGTCAAAATGTAGGCGACAGCGTTGTTCTAAAGGCCTGAGTGGCCAGCGATTTTTTCAGTAGAAATACTTTTGGCACGTGATGACTCTCATTACACGCTGCAGCGGGTGTTTTTGATAGAAGTCCTTTGGTTGAGTGTCAAAAATTACAGTTGGACACATCTTTTCACAAAGATGTTATTTTTATGTTGATTTATATGTGCGGACGGGGTACCGGTCGAAAGCATAAGTTGTGAGTTCGCAAGGTGCCCCACTTCACAGCAGTCACCCGACGGATCACATGTTGCATAGGCACGTGGTCCGGCATTGAGCATGAGGAATGGATGATTTGGTCGATCTGTAAGGGGTCTTTTGCACCCGTTTTGATGATTCCGGTTGAGGATCTCTGTACGGAGCAGTTCATGGTTTAGAATTGGAAAAGCCCAGTTCTGTGGGGTTACAGAATGGCATATAGGCCAAATACAATCCTAAAAGGAGCAGAAAATGAAGAGATTGTCCATTTTGTTTGTCCTTATTTTTGGAACGACGGCTACGATGAGCCAAGCGGGTCCCGTTGGCGTGTGTACGTTTGGTCCGGTCACATTTGGATACTTTGATCTTGGATCCTGGGAGAACGCAGACGGAACGGTGGTCGTTGAGGAGCCGGACGTCGGGACTGGAAATTGGATAGCGGATTTACCCTCTCTCGACGATGAGCTTCATGGCCTTCAAAGAAGCTGTTATGATACAGCGGAGGTCTTGATCCGGCGCGTGTCGGAGACCTTTCCGGGAACGTTGACGAACGCCGAAATCATCTATGATGACCAGGCTCAGGCATGTAAGGCCCGTTTTGGAGAGATCTATGACATCTATACTGGGATTTTCTGTTCGGGGAATTGAGGGATAATTTTAAGGGGAATTATATACAGTAGTTGACAGCATTGTGGAATCTGGAATCATTTGATTTTCCACCTGTGAATATCTTTGAACGTCCGGGAGTGTTGTGCGGAGAGCCGCCGGGA
>JAPORU010000083.1 GCA_026710045.1 Aestuariivita sp.
ATGGCGATACCCGACCTTCTTCAAGACATTGCTTTCACGACATGGATCGGCGACACGGCCTGTGACTCGGACGCCTTGCTGGATAGGCTCGCCGAACGCGGAGCGGAAGCGGTGATTCCGCCGAAGAAAAACCGAACGCTTCCGCGCACCTTTGACCGAGACGCCTATCGGGACCGGCACCGGATTGAGACTGTCTTCTGCAAGATCAAGGAGTTCCGGGCGATTGCAACACGATACGACAAGACCGCATCCCGCTTCGCGGCGGGCATTCACCGGGTTGCAGGGGTCATTGCCGCACGATAGATGTCAACGGACCCTAATAGATCGCCTTTACTTTTCTTGTCTGGATTGCTAAGATAGCAGACAATCGTGAAAAATAGTACGCCATATAATCACCTAAATTTCTTGAACTAATTCAAAAAGGAACCAAATTGATGCTCTGTGTCTAAAAAATCAAAAATGTGCATATAAAAGGAACCCGTCTGAAATACAATCGTTTCCACATGGATTGACAAGAGGTTATCCACCACATGCTCAGCACAACAGGACCGCTGAGTTGAATGACAGGAAGATAAATATGGTGCGTCACATTATAGAACCCCTCAGGGATCATGCCAACGATGGCGCAAGCCCTTTCGGGAACTTGCCTGAATGGGACTTGAGCGATCTCTATAAGGGACCGGATGCTCCCGAAATTGAACGTGACCTGAACGCTCTCGAACAGATGTGTACGAATTTCGCCGCAGACTTCGAAGGCAAAGTTATCGAATTAGACGCGGCACAGCTTCTGACCTGCCTGGACCGTCAAGAGAACATCCAAAAATTGGCCGGGCGTCTCATGTCCTTTGCGCAGTTGCGCTATCAACAACGCACGACGGATGCAGATCGCGGTAAATTCTTGGCGGATTGCACCGAGAAAGTGACGCAATGTTCGTCATGCCTGATTTTTTTCCCTCTTGAAGTCAATACAATTGAAGAGGACCAGCTAGCCAGGATGATGGCTGAAAATGCGGCCCTTGCTCGCTACAAACCCGAGTTCGACCGCTTACGAGCCATGAAACCGTATCAACTGTCCGAAGAATTGGAAAAATGCCTACATGACTTATCCATCGTGAACGCTTCGTGGGGAATGCTTTTCGACGAAACCATCACGGGACTCAGCTTTGACATTGATGACGAAACCTTGAATCTCGACAATGCATTGAATTTACTCACGGACCCGAACCGAGACCAGAGGGAGACGTCCGCTCGCGAATTGGCCGCAGTCTTTGGGAAGAACATCAAGATATTCACCCGAATTTTCAATGCACAGATCAAGGAAAAGGAAATCATTGATCGTTGGCGCAAAATGCCAAGCCCGCAAACCGGACGTCACTTAGCCAATCAAGTTGAACCCGAAGTCGTAGAGGCGCTGCGCTCAACCGTTGTGGAAGCCTATCCGAAACTCTCTCATCGCTACTACGCACTCAAACGAAACTGGCTTGAACTCGACAGTCTGCAAATTTGGGACCGGAATGCACCATTGCCGATTGCAGACACACGGGTTATTGACTGGACGGACGCTCGCGAGACCGTCTTGGGAGCTTTCGCATCATTCAGCCCGAATATGGCGGACATTGCCAAAAAATTCTTCGACAACAACTGGATTGATGCCGGCGCCAGGCAGGGCAAGTCTCCCGGCGCATTTGCACATCCGACGGTTACCAATGTGCACCCCTATGTACTTCTGAACTATCTTGGTAAGTCGCGCGATGTCATGACGCTGGCACATGAGCTCGGACATGGCGTGCATCAGGTTTTGGCTTCGAGCCAAGGTGAGTTGCTTTCCACAACGCCACTTACCTTGGCAGAGACAGCCTCGGTCTTCGGAGAAATGCTGACCTTTCGAAAGATACTGGATTCTGTGACCGATACACAGCAACGTAAAGTACTGATCGCCAATAAGGTCGAGGATATGATCAATACGGTCGTTCGACAAATCGCCTTCTATGACTTTGAATGCAAACTCCACGATGCGCGTCGACACGGTGAACTCACCCCCGATGCCATCAATTCCATATGGATGTCGGTACAGCAGGACAGTCTTGGTCCCGCGTTTGAATTCATGCCGGGATACGAGACCTTCTGGGCGTACATCCCGCATTTTGTGCATACACCCTTCTACGTCTATGCCTATGCTTTTGGAGACGGATTAGTGAGCGCACTCTACTCCGTTTACGAAAGCGGAGCGGCGGATTTTGAGAATCAATATTTAAAATTACTGAAGGCGGGTGGATCCAAGAATTATAGTGAATTATTGCAGCCTTTTGGTCTTGATGCCACGAACCCGCAATTCTGGGGAAAGGGAATAGATCTGATCGCGCAGCTTATCGACGAACTGGAAGCTCTGGATTGATCCCGTTCTTAAGCTTAACAACACACGCGCGGCGATTTACCTTTGTAAAGAGCGCAGTCACCTTATGCGCGTAGAGTCTGACTGCCAATAATCAAATAGACCAAAGGCATCGACCGATTGGATTCACATTCCAGTCGTTTTTTGAAACGTTATGAAATACAAGGGTGGCACTCTCCCGGGCCGACAAAAGATTAACTGGTTCGATCTATGCCGGCCATGATGTCCGATATCCAAACCACAGTCTTTCGATATCCATAGCATTTATCTCACGTAGAAGGTCGAACGAGTCATACATGACCGAGAGAACAGCTACGCAGCACACCTGCGTTTCGTAATGTTGCCGTAAAGCCGAAAAAATGTTCGACAATCACCAGACGTCAACATGACCACTCGGCAAAAACGGACATGAGGTGAAAAAGGCTCATGCACCCTGAACCGATGAAGGAACGAAGAACGCGGAACAAAACCTCTACCAAAATCCCACAGAGGGAACTGTTCCATTCACGCCGATTTTTGCGTCACACTCGCATAGAATTGCCCGCAAGCTCTCGCATTCGCTTTTGCAGTTTTTCAAAGGCACGCACTTCAATCTGACGGATACGTTCACGGCTTATTCCGTACTGTCCCGACAATTCTTCCAACGTGCACGGATTCTCCTCAAGGCGCCGTTGAGTGAGTATATCTTTTTCCCGATCATTGAGGACATCAAAGGACTGTACAAGTAGTTCGCGCCGTCTCTCCAATTCATCATTGGCCTCATATTCTTGCGCTTGATTAACACTGTCGTCTTCGATCCAATCCTGCCACTGCAATGTCCCATCACCATCGGATCCGACAGGAACATTGAGCGACGCATCACCACCGGCCAAACGCCGATTCATCGACACAACTTCAGCTTCCGAAACGCCAAGGTCAGACGCAATCTGGGTAAGATTTTCCGGTTTCAGATCTCCTTCTTCAAGCGCACCAATACGGGCCTTCGCTTTACGCAAGTTGAAGAACAGTTTCTTTTGACCGCTTGTCGTCCCAAGCTTCACGAGACTCCACGACCGCAGAATATACTCTTGGATTGCCGCCCGAATCCACCACATTGCATAGGTAGCCAATCGGAAACCCTTCTCGGGATCAAAGCGCTTGACCGCTTGCATAAGCCCGACATTTGCTTCGGAGATCACTTCGGCCTGCGGTAGACCGTAACCGCGATACCCCATCGCGATCTTGGCCGCCAATCGCAAATGCGACGTCACCAATTTATGCGCCGATGATTTATCGTGATCTTTCACCCAGCGCTTGGCCAACATATATTCCTCTTCAGGCTCCAAAAGAGGAAACCGACGAATTTCCTGGAGATAGCGGCTCAATCCACTTTCGGGAGAAGGTACGGGCAGATTTGCATAATTTGACATCATCTTATCCTTAGCACGTTCAATTCTCTCTGGCCAATAAATGGGGTTGTTCAGAAAAATTTAAAGAGATGGATCAACTTTTTCACGAGATGTACACGCATTACCTGATGACACAGTACGCAAGACTTCGAGCAGACGGATCATATCAGGTGGCCTTTCGGCTTCAAAACGCATGGGAACATCACTTACAGGGTGTCGAAATCCCAGAACCCTTGCGTGCAGTGCTTGCCGCGGAAACGTGTTTATCACGTGCGCAACGTCATCGGAAAGAGTGCTCAAAAGCGACCGTCGCCGACCGCCATACATTGAATCACCGATCAACCCATGCCCAACATAGGCAAGATGAAGCCTGATCTGATGTGTGCGGCCTGTCTCAAGCCGACAGTGTATTCTGGAAGCCACAGGAAGATCGTCAAACTCTTCACAGACGGTCACGCGTGTTACGGCATGACGTCCGGCCGCAAAGACAACAGCTTGTTTTCGACGATTCACATGACTGCGACTAAGCTGTGTCGTTATCTTAAGGACATTCTCTGATTCCGAGGACACACCACGTATTCCGGCCATGCGCAAGTCATTTGCATCCGGGACCCCATAAACGATTGCTTCATATTTGCGCTCAACACTGTGATCCTTAAACTGCTTCAATAATCCGAGATGTGCTTCATCAGTTTTGGATGAAACAAGCAGCCCACTGGTATCTTTATCAATTCGATGCACAATCCCCGGTCGATCTTCTCCCGCCAAAAGAGAAAATGTACCGTTACAATGTGCTAGAAGCGCGTTGGCAAGCGTGCCGGACCAATGTCCAAAGGCCGGATGCACGACCATGCCCGCGGGTTTATTTATAACGATTAAATCGTCATCTTCGTAGACCACATCCAGCGGTATTTTCTCAGGTTCGACCGATTTCTTCACCACGTTCGGAAGAGAGACAACAACACAGTCCCCCGCCTTGACACGCATTGAGGGACTCGTTTCGATCACCCCATTCACCAGGACGGCGCTGGCCTTAACAAGTTTCGAGACAAAATTTCGAGACAGCGATGCGTCCTCGGGTGCATCCTCGCACAGAGCTTTATCGAGACGCACGGGCGACTCGGACGAGATGACAAACTTTAAAGCAGTTCTTTGCATGCATCGCCCTCAAAAGGACTGCCTGGGCCCAAAAGTAACGTCCTGTTGCTCAAGTACAAAACCCGGTGGACCCACCCAATTATTGGCTGTTCTTTCGACCAAATAACATGGTGAAATTTGCGAGGATACCAAGTTGTCCACACCGCGACATGACAGGCATGTCACTCTGGTACCGCCTCCCCGGCTCGAACGGGGGACCTCTGGATCCACAATCCAGCGCTCTAACCAACTGAGCTAAGGCGGCCAAATCCATGCGATGGTCCAATACCTACCTTGTCATTGTAAAGCCAGTCCCATCTTAATAGCAACCCAAAATTCGAATGCTGAACGCCAATCACATGAATCGATCTAAGATCCAAATAGTCTTACAATCTCTCAGAGAACTCTGTCAAAGACCGTGTCCGAGATGCTTATCACAACCGAACATGGTCGCCGATCCGGAGATCCGTCCACGCGGCTGAGAGCACGCTGAATTCAAACATGTCTTACAACCCCGTCCTGTTCAAACTCCAGAGACGTCTTCCTAGAGGAAGCGAAAGAATACAGAATGTGCCAATGACGACTGGCTGGCAACTCACCTACGTTTTGTCATTAAAAGGGAGCGTTCGGATCGCAAAGGCGTTGTAAATGCCGTGCCGCATGAAAGGCAAATTTCTTGATAAGTGTGCGGCGGCGCGCAATGGCCAATGGTTTCATCGGGGCTTCGCGGATAATCTCAGCGTTATAATGATCTGCAATCATATATCCCGTTCCACTCGGCAGCAGGTCTACCGGAAAGTCGACTGAAACGGCCCAGAAAAAACAATCGCACCATTCAAGATACCTTTTCCACTTCTTGTCGGACAGATAATCGGAACGCGACGACTTGCATTCAATGATCCAAATTTCATCCTTTGACCCAAGCGCAATAAGGTCGACACGAAGTCCTTGATGAGGCACAAACTCGGAAACAGATACGAAGCCGCAGTTATACAGATGCCGAGCAACTCCTCGGATAAGTCCTCTTCCTTTTGCGGTGTCGTTGCGCACTCTATGAGATTGAGACGAATTCAACATACATATCTCTCAATACACGATCACCAAAGCCCTCGAAATACCTGAATGCTCCACTCCTGAGGGATCGGTCACAGATTTACACAATATATAATTGATCACTCAGTGCCGCTGTATGTTTGGTCAATGAGTAGTTTTCAAGCCGTTTTCAACACCCGAAATTTTGAGACAGCTTCTACGATCAAACCCTTGCGATTTTGTCGATCTAAGCCACATAGACGCCTCTGGAAAATTTATCACGGCGTGCAATGACCCGACTAGTGTCGTTACACTCCACAGATGTCACCGTAATGTTTTCACCCGCCGTAGACCTTCGACCTGAATGATTGATTATTGGACCATCGATTCTCCGCGAAAAGACTGTATTTGAATCGATATGTTATGATTCAGTTCATTCATGGAAATTGTTAATTTGAACTGGGCGCGCAGATAGGGTTCAAACGGATCAAGGAGCGGATAGGCATGGATGACTTTCAGAGAGAGGACCTGCAAAACTTCGTGGACGACGGAGAGAAAGATCATCCACCGGTTTTTGCGGGTCGACAGGATGTCCTGAAAGATGTTCTCACAAAGGCGCGCCGGACAGGTGAACGGAAAGGTGGCATCCCCGGCAACACGACTGTGATCCAGGGCGCGCCGGGCGCGGGCAAGAGTTCGGTTCTCAGCGAGCTGGATATCCGGGCCCCGCATGCCGTCAACGCACGGGTGGTCAAGATCAGCAGCGCCTATCTGGAGCAGAACATTCCCGCCGTCACGCGCGCGATCGCGTTTGCAGGGGCGAGTGAACGGGCTCAATGGCTGGATCTCTGAGCACGGGCGGGACCGACATGGCTGCACGCGCTGCCCCATATGAACAATCTTCACATTCCCCTGTATTCGGATCTGACCGATCTCCAGCAGAAACGTCCGTCCTCCGCATGGAAAGCGCCGGTGATGGTCGCTATAGACGAAGCCCAAAACCTTCCCAAGGGACCGTCCTCCGACCTGGCCAAATTTCTTCGTCTCCTTCATGAAGGCGCAACGACCTTGCCCGTGACCCTGGTCCTTGCGGGATTAGGGGATACACAATCGGTGATCCAGGACCTGGGATTGACCCACGGACTACAGCCCCATGCGCTGGGGTGCTTTACACCAGAAGAGTACGCGGATCTAACGGAACAATGGTGCGCCCATTTCGGAATACGGATCGGGGACCGACGGTCTGAAATCGATGCCCTCATGGAGACAACCGACAGTTGGCCGCGTCATGTCCACTGGGCACAGCAGGCCCTGGCGGAAGCGCTCCTGGTCGAGGGGGTAGAGGGTAACGCCGACCGGATTGCGGACTGGGACGCCGTGCAGGCCCGATCAGATCACCTCCGGCAGGGATACTACAACACACAATACAGCGAGGGCATGAAGTATTCGCCCAAATTGACAGGGCAGGTGCTGTATGACGTCGGGGCCGCGGTCGGGATAGGGGAGAGTCTCAATGCAAGTCAGCTCCGTAACACCATCAAATCCTATTGCGAAAACGACAAAACCGGTGATTTCGAATGCCCGCCGGGACAGACCTATGCGACGTTCATCACCCATCTCATTCATTGCGGCGCATTGGAGGAGGATCCCGATACCGGCGCGCTGACGTGTCCGATCCCGAGTTTCCAGAGCTATATCCTGCGGCGCGGAGGAAAGGATCCCGTGCTGTCACCGAGGCCGTGAACCGAAAAGCACACGACAGCATCGTCTTTTGATTAATCCAGGGTGTCCCGGTTCCGGGAGATACGCATCGGTATTTTGTGACTATATTCATATATAGATGCCTTACAACTGCACCCGTTGAGCTTCCGCACCGGAGGAGTAATGCAAAACTATGCGGAGCATTTTCCTCTGAACATCACCACTTTCGACGCTTAGGATGGATTCAGATTGTCGAAGACATTCAACGGCTAAAGCCGTGTTCCACATACGTTCCGCTCTTCAGGTGAAGTCACCGCCCATCTGATCTAACCACGCTCAAGCGAAAGCAGCTCCAAAGATAAAAAAACAGCCACCGATCAACCATTCAAAAAGCTAGGAAAATGTACTCATGGACAAAATGGACATTTTAGCCATATAATGATGCTTTTAAAGGAGGTTCACATGACACGCGTAACTGCAACAGAATTTAAGAATAACATTGGCGCATTCAGCGATGCTGCAATGCGTGAACCTGTCATCATCACAAGCCATGATCGTGATCGCCTTGTGCTCTTGTCAGCTGAGGAATATAGCCGCCTGGCTGGACATGGCGTGAGCGAAGATCGCAAAGCAATGATGCGTGAGCGCACAGCTTACCACGGCAACACGCTCACAGAGCTATCCAAACGATGAAAGAGCCAAAATCGCTTTCCCGCGAGGATGTTGAAGAGCTACAGGCCATCGTGACCGAGAGGGACAGCACTTTAGCAGGAGGACTTGTGAAGCTGGAACTTCTCGAATCCGCTCGTACTCAGAACGAATTTGCATATGCAGAAGAGCGGGATATTTTCCAGCTCGCGGCGATCTATGCTCAGAGCATTGCGCAAAATCATGCCTTTGCCGATGCGAATAAGCGCACGGCGCTGATGGCCGCTGACGTGTTTCTGTATGAAAACGGTTTTGAGTTGCAACGTGCAGACCGCACAGAACATGCCGACGTGATGGTGCAACTCGCCAACAAGAACATCACGCGCGAGAATGCTGCCGCGCATTTTCAGGAGCATGCCCGCGAAATGGCTCGCGAGAAAACTTTGAGCGACCTTGGCGCAGAGCGTTCAGATCGTGAACACGAACGATAATTTTCGAGGTAATCTACAGCCAATCTTTAACGTCTTGTGCAAGAAAGTCATGATATTCAATGCCTTAAAAAGACGTGGTGGCACACCAAACTTCGATGTCGGATTTTTTTGCGAGACCGCCGTGCGGCACGGTCTCCGGTAGTCTCAGACGATGGTCTTGCGCAGGTTCGGGGCCGGATGTACGATCGGCATCGCGTGATCGATCGCGGTCAGGTCGGCGTTCCGCAACGCCGTATTGCGGATATGCAATCGGCGTCCGTCGGGGCGGGCGAAGGCGGTGGTAATGCGCAAGAGGGAACGCAGGACATTGCGAATCGTCGTCCAGTGGGCTGTCAAACCGGTCTGGGTCCTGCGGGTGCAGAGGACCCGGATCGTCGGGGTCCGGTGATCACCGCGATGAAGAGAGGCCCATCGGCGCGCCGACCCTTCAGGATGGTAGATGGGGCGCAGACCAAGCTCGGACATGCGGGAGCGGAAGACGGTTTCGACATCCGTGAGCATCGCATACGTCTTCCACATGACTTCCGCGGTCCAGTCGAGACAATTGGGGCGCAGACGATCGACGGCGAGCTTGTGCAGCATTGAGCCTTCGGATGGGTCAAGGGTCCACGCAATCGCCACCACTCGCGTGTTCTCCGGATCCGGTGTGACGGTCACGGTGGAATGCTGGGTGACCACGGCGTTCTCCTTTTGGTATTCCTTTTGCTCTTTCTTGGTGGTTCTTCGTATTGTGCCTTGGCAGTGTCAATTTCACCGTTGTCGCATAATGTATCCCAGTCGGCTTGTTTCTGATGTTCCGTGCAGGCAAACGAAAGCAGGCAGTTTGAAGCTCCATCTTCATTAAAATTGTAGATTGCTTCAATTGTTAGCGGTTCTTCGTTTTCAGGTACATCTCCTTGTTCGATTAGTATCATCTATCCCCGTGCAATGTCAGTTGCAACATCAATAGAATTTGGGTTGGAGGAGGTGTTAGTGTCAGTTGTACAGCATGAAACCAAGTTGAGGCGAAAAGGAGTTCAAGAATATACTTCACGATTCAATCAGTCCACATATTCAGAACTTACAGATCAATCGACGACACTCTCGGCAATGACTACAGAGTTAACTGACGATAAGGAATACATCGTACAATGGATTGACGCCAACATTCCGGAACCCAAACGCCCAAAATATGCAACAAGATACTAAAAGTAAGACAGTAACGAATGCTTGCCAAGATAGCGAGAGAGATGTAGCAAAGCCGTTATGCGAATAATCCGGGATTTTCATTACGTCGAAACACATGATCGTGGCGCAAGTGCCGCCATCGGTAATTTCGATGGAGTCCATCTCGGACATCAGGCTGTCATCAATTTAGCACGCCAAGCAGATGAACGGATTCCCTTGGGTGTCGTGACGTTCGAACCGCATCCAAGAGAACATTTCGCTCCGGACTCTCCGCCTTTTCGCCTCATGAGTGCGCGCGCACGTGCATCCCGCCTAAAGAAATTAGGAGTAAAAAAGCTCTACGAACTCAATTTTAACACCTCTCTCGCAACACTTTC
Organism: Aestuariivita sp.; assembly: GCA_026710045.1. Taxonomy (GTDB): domain Bacteria; phylum Pseudomonadota; class Alphaproteobacteria; order Rhodobacterales; family Rhodobacteraceae; genus JAPORY01. The sequence goes on from JAPORU010000083.1 coordinate 10,334, forward strand.
CCCCGAAGAATTCGCCCAAAAGGTTATCCATCAAGGGCTCGGATTGTCACACATTGTGGTCGGCACCGATTTTTGCTTCGGGAAAGGCCGTGCCGGGAGTGCTGCAGACTTAAGACGATACGGGCAGGATTTCGGATTCTCCGTAACCATCGCAGACTTAATTGAAGACGGCAACGAAACGATATCCTCAACCGCCATCCGTACCGCTCTCAGCAATGGGAATCCTAAAAAGGCCGCACAAATGTTAGGCCACTGGCATCGAATTGAAAGTGTCGTCGTTCGAGGAGAGCAACGGGGTCGAGAACTGGGATTCCCGACGGCAAACTTGTCCATTGAAGGATTGCACCCACCTATGTATGGGGTTTACGCTGTATTGATCGATATCTTGGACGGACAACATCTTGGAGCCTATCAAGGTGTCGCTTCTCTTGGTGTTCGGCCAATGTTTGGAGAAAATCAGCCGAATCTCGAAACTTATCTGTTTGACTTCTCAGGGGATCTCTACGGAACCACGTTATCCATCGGGTTTGTTGACTTTCTCCGACCCGAAAAAACATTTGACACGCAGAACGAATTGATCGCTCAAATGGCCCACGATTGCCACCAAGCTCGGACCAAACTGAGGACACCGTGATCAACGAAATCGAGCGACGTGATATCGAACCACAGTTTTGGAAACACAAGAAACTGCAGCATATGACACCAAAGGAATGGGAATCGCTCTGCGATGGTTGCGGCAAATGCTGCATGAACAAACTTGAGGACTCTGAGAGCGGAGAAGTAGAATTCACCACCGTCGCATGCCGGTTGTTTGATGACACGACATGCCTGTGTGCGTGTTATCCGATACGACATCAATTCGTCCCGAATTGCGTTGTACTCCGTCCATCCAATATTGCCGCACATCTTTACTGGTTGCCCCAAACCTGTGCATATCGGCTCATTTACGAAAACAAGCCGCTCTACAGCTGGCATCCGTTGAATTCCGGATCTCAAGAAACCGTCCATGCGGCTGGCGTATCAATGCAAGACAAGACAATACCCGAGTTCGCGGTCACAGTCGAGCACTGGGAAGATTATATTATCGAAGAACCCATATAATATGTATTTTGCCTCCGATAACTCTGGACCGGTCTGTCCGGAAATTCTTCACGCTCTCACACGTGCCAATCATGCATTTGCCCCCTCCTACGGTGCAGATGACATAACCCAACAGGCACAAACACGGGTGCGCGAAAAATTTGAAGCTCCAGACGCAGCCATCTATCTGGTGGCAACCGGCAGTGCCGCAAATGTTCTTGCCTTATCGGCTCTGAGCGAACCTTGGGAGACAATATTTTGTACGGCTGACTCGCATATTCATCAAGATGAATGTAACGCGATTGAGTTCTTCGGCGGCAACAAGCTTACACTCGTCCAGGGCGATGACAAAATCAACCCGGAAGCCTTGCATGAGGAAATATTACGACAAGAACAACGAGGTGTACATGGCCCGCAACGCGGACCCGTATCCATAACCCAGATCACAGAAAAAGGATCACTTTATTCGCTCGATGAACTCCACAGCTTAACCCATGTTGCACACGAATTCAATCTACCAGTACATATGGACGGAGCCCGTTTCGCGAATGCACTGGTCGCCCTGGGATGTTCACCGGCGGACATGACATGGAAGGCCGGAATCGATGTCGTCAGTTTCGGCGGAACCAAGAATGGCTGCCTTCAACTCGAAGCTGTGATATTCTTTGACCCGGGAAAGGCCCGAGAATTCGAACTGCGTCGAAAGCGCGGTGCACATCTCTTGTCCAAGCACCGATTCATCGCAGCACAAATGGTCGAATACCTTCGCGAGGATCTCTGGCTGCGGTGTGCCCGGAACGCGAACGCTCGAGCCCGGCAATTGGCGGAAGGATTACAGCAGGCAAATTTTACCTTGCTTGCTATGCCAAGAGCAAATATGGTTTTTGCCAAGATGTCTCGGGCAACCTACCAACGTCTAAAGGAGGCCGGAGTCACATTTTATCTCTGGAATTCAATGGAAGAAGGACCGGCAGAGGAGACCATCACGGCCCGCTTTGTCTGTGATTGGTTCATAACCCCCGAGCAGATCGACGAATTTCTACAACTGATTTAACCACACCCAAAATCCTCGTTACGTATAAAATAACGAACGGACGTAACGTCAATCAAAACAATTCGGCAAGGAGACAAACCCGAACTCTCCGATACACATCAATGTATCAAACAAACATGTCAACCGCTCAGTCCCATTCTTTGAACCGAGTGGGTTCCTTCGATGCAAACCGTAAGAAATTTCGGTATAGAAACCTCACCACTCTGATCATTCGATTTTGGACAGATGTGACTGCCTTCGCTTCCCCTTGTCGTCCAAAATGGACACCCTGTTTTCGCTTCAAGCTGCCGCAATAGAGAATTCTTCCAATGCCAAACCATTTTGACCCGAAGTTGATTTCTGGTAACGCGAACCGGCCCCTTGCCAACGCAATCACCCGACGCATGACCCTCCACAGAGGTGTCCCAATAAAGCTTGTCGATACCCGCGTCGAACGATTTAGCGATGGTGAAATTTTTGTCGAAGTCTTCGAAAATGTCCGTGGCGAAGACATGTTCATCATTCAACCGACGTCCAATCCAGCGAATGACCATCTCATGGAACTTCTGATAATGTGTGACACATTAACACGATCTTCCGCCAGCCGTATTACGGCAGTCATTCCCTACTTTGGCTATGCCCGCCAAGATCGCAGAAGTAAGGCGCGAACGCCTATTTCAGCCAAACTGATCGCAAATATGCTGATCAGCGCAGGTGTTGAGAGAGTATTGACGATGGACTTGCATGCCGCTCAAATTCAAGGGTTCTTTGATATCCCCGTTGATAATTTATATGCCTCTCCGATTTTTGCCTTAGATATCCGGCATACATTCCAGGATCAGCTTGATCAACTGATGGTGATCAGCCCGGATGTTGGTGGTGTTGCACGGGCTCGGGAACTCGCCAAACGAGTCGATGCCCCTTTAGCCATCGTGGACAAGCGCCGTGAAAAACCCGGCGAAATCGCTGAAATGACGATCATCGGTGATGTGGCTGACCGCATATGTCTCATTGTCGATGACATCTGCGACACAGCCGGGACCCTTCGAAAGGCTGCCGAAGTCCTCAAACAAAACGGTGCAAAAGAAGTGCATGCCTACATCAGCCACGGTGTATTGAGCGGTCCGGCCGTCGAGAGAATCGTGGGTTCTGTCATGAAGTCCCTCGTCATTACAGACACGATCAATCCAAAATCGGAAACGCTTGAAGCACCCAATATTCGCGTGCTCCCTACCGCACCCATATTCGCCCAGGCTATTCTAAACATCTGGAGCGGAACCAGTGTGTCGTCACTGTTTGAGGCGGAGACACTCTTACCCATTTACGAATCCCTCTACATGTCGCCCTAAACATATGGATGAAACGGGGATACGTGTGGAAGGAACACTTCACTGGCGGCCTGTCGCCTGTACCACGCTCCTGACCTTTTTCTGGATTGGCGCCGGGCATTGGGAAGGCGAGAGGCGATGGGATGCGCGACGCCACCGGCCGCGCGGTCCATGACTTCTGGAAGCCGTACTATACGATCCCCGGGGTGCAGCACGCGCTCTGTGTCGCGCACATTTTGAGAGAACTTGAGAACCGGGTGGAGTGGGATGATGAACGCTGGGCCGCAGACTGAGCCGCAGACCTGGCGATCGTGTTAAGAGACGCGATTCACCGCTGCAACCCGGCCGACGGTCCGCCGTTGCCACCTTATGTCATCGACTTGATCGGGACCGCGTATGATCGGCATGGGACGGAGGGTCTTCGGTATCATGAGTCACTTCCTCCATTGGTGTCAACCGGACGCCGCGGACGCCGGACGCAAACAAGGGTGGAATAGGCTCGACACGCTCCGTCGTTCGCCGCACGAGCTGTCGGCTGCACTCATCACGGACGCCCAGAGATAATCCAGCATACGTCTCAACCCTTTCCCGCTCGTGGCGTCCCATCACGGGCACCGGTCACAGCATCGCAGGTACCGAGAGTCACGGTACGACCCGTCGTCATTCAGAACGACAGTTGGTTGCACGGATGATGATATTCCGCTAAAAAAAATTAACTGTTGGGGTGCTGAATAGTTACAATTTGATTAAAAAAACGACGATCCGAAAACCACCGTCTTGCTCAATGTTATCACGTCAAAGAATGACGTGTATTACCCCTTCAACCCAGTTCAAACCGCCATAGGTAGAAAAACCATGGATTGCGTCACTAAAATAAGCGCACCGCTCTTCTGCACAGTCAAATTTAAGGAGCAATAGCATCGGGAAGACCCCAGATCATCGTCTACCGACCTGCTAACCGAAAACATACGCTTCAAGAATCTCTAAATCGGCGACCACCTTCGCAGCAACATCACGGCTGTGTTCCTGCGTCGTCTCAGAGGACTGCAACGCATCTTTGGCTTGTGCGAGCATGTTCTCGTACATTGCGCGATCAAACTCTGTCGTCGCTACCGCTTTCTCCGCGAGTACCGAGACACCCTTATCACCAATCTCGACAAACCCACCAAAGACAATATACTCTTTCCGATCTTGATCCGCGTCCACTACCACCACACCCGGCCGCAACGTCGAAATCAACGGAGCATGATTGGACATGACGGTCATATCACCGTCTACACCGGGAATCTGGACAGCCTTTGCCGCCACTGACACGAGATGCCGTTCCGGACTGACAAGACTGAATTCAACAGTATCCACCACAGCATTCAACCCCTACGCGGCCTCTGCAGCCATTCTCTCAGCCTTGGCAATGACTTCGTCAATGCCACCAACCATATAGAAGGCTGCTTCGGGTAAATGATCATACTCTCCTCCGACCACGGCCTTGAACGAAGAAATCGTGTCCTCGATTTTCACCTGAACACCATCGGAACCGGTGAAGACCTTGGCGACATCAAAAGGCTGGCTTAAGAACCGCTGAAGTTTCCGTGCACGCGCGACCGTGAGTTTATCTTCCTCGCTCAGTTCATCCATGCCCAGAATGGCAATAATATCCTGCAAAGCCTTGTAACGCTGCAGAATAGCCTGTACGTCTCGTGCAACCTGATAATGTTCCTCACCCACGATCTGCGGATCAAGAATGCGCGAGGTTGAGTCGAGAGGATCCACAGCAGGATAAATTCCCAGCTCAGAAATCGCCCGAGACAAGACCGTTGTGGCATCCAGATGCGCAAAAGTTGTTGCCGGTGCTGGATCGGTAAGATCGTCGGCGGGAACATAGACGGCCTGAATAGACGTGATGGAACCGGCCTTTGTCGAGGTTATCCGTTCCTGCATTACTCCCATGTCGGTCGCAAGGGTTGGCTGATATCCCACCGCAGATGGAATACGCCCCAGGAGCGCCGACACTTCCGAACCGGCTTGAGTAAAACGGAAAATATTATCCACAAAGAACAGCACATCCGTTCCAGATTGATCCCGGAACTGCTCGGCCAACGTTAATCCTGTCAACGCAACCCGCGCCCGTGCCCCGGGTGGTTCGTTCATTTGGCCGTACACCAATGCCACTTGACTGTCGGAAAGATTATCGGGCTTGATGACACCGGAATCGATCATTTCATGATAAAGGTCGTTGCCTTCACGTGTTCGCTCGCCGACGCCCGCAAAGACCGAAAACCCCGAGTGAACCTTTGCGATGTTGTTGATCAGTTCCATGATCAACACCGTCTTGCCAACTCCGGCCCCCCCGAAGAGACCAATTTTTCCACCCTTTGAATAGGGCGCCAAGAGATCGACCACCTTGATCCCGGTCACAAGAATTTCAGACTCTGTGGCTTGCTCTGCAAATTCCGGGGCTGGCTGGTGAATGGTCCGTTTTTCCTCTGCTTGAATCGGTTCCCCTTCATCGACCGGCTCCCCAACAACATTCAAGATCCGTCCCAAGGTCGCCGATCCCACAGGAACGGCAATCGGTCCATCCGAATCCATCACCTCCTGACCTCGAACCAAACCTTCGGTTGCATCCATAGCAATGGTTCGCACGGTATTCTCGCCGAGATGCTGGGCAACCTCCAGCACCAAGGACTTTCCGTTGTTGTCGGTCTCTAAGGCATTCAAAATCTCAGGCAGATGATCGTCAAACTGCACATCGACAACCGCGCCGATGATCTGAGTCACTTTGCCTTTTGCATGGGCCATATTGGTTTGTCTCCACTTGCTAAAGCGCTTCGGCGCCTGAAATAATTTCGATCAGTTCGTTGGTAATCACGGCTTGCCGTGAGCGGTTATACTGGATCGTCAGCTTGTCGATCATCTCACCCGCGTTGCGCGTGGCATTATCCATCGCCGACATCCGGGCCCCCTGTTCCGATGCGCCATTCTCAAGAAGCCCAGCGAAGACCTGGGTTGCAACCCCTCGGGGCAGCAAATCAGCAAGAATACGTTCCTCGTCGGGTTCATAATCATATACGATCGATGCAACATCAGAGTCGTCTGATACATCGTAATGAGCTGGAATGATCTGCAAGGCTTGCGGTTCCTGACTCACAACACTGACAAATTTCGAGAAAAAGAGTGTCGCGACATCAAATTCCTCGGAATCAAATCGCGACAGCACCTCTTGGGCAATCGCTTGGGCATTTCCGTATCCGACCTGCTTGACATCACTCAAATCAATATGTCCGACAAACATGTCCGAATACTCACGCTTCAGCTGGTCGCGCCCTTTTTTACCGACCGTCAAGACCTTGACCGCCTTTCCATTGGATAACAATTCTTCCGCGAATGCCTTTGCCCTCTTGACAATATTGGAATTGAACCCGCCACAGAGTCCGCGCTCCGATGTCATGACAACGAGAATATGAACCTGATCCGACCCGGACCCGACCAAAAGTCTCGGGGCACTCTCTGAACCTTCAACCGAAGAAGCGAGTCCCGCCATGACGGCATTGAATCGCTCAGCGTAGGGACGTGCCGCCTCCGCCGATTCTTGCGCACGACGCAGTTTCGCCGCTGCGACCATCTGCATCGCCTTCGTAATTTTGCGAGTCGACTTGACCGACTCAATTCTATTCTTGAGGTCCTTAAGACTCGGCATACTGTGATGTCCTACACAAAAGTTGCCGCATATTCATCGAGGACAGCTTTCATCTTATCAACATTCTCCCCGCCCTTGAACTTAGGATCTTCATCGCTGATCCATTGCAGGAAATCCGCTTTCTGGTTGCGCAGAAACGCAACCAGCCCATTTTCAAAGCGGCCCACATCTTTGACATTGATCTTATCAAGATAACCATTTGTTCCTGCGAAAATAACACAGACAATTTCGGAGTTGGTCAACGGGGTATATTGCGGTTGCTTCATCAATTCGGTTAATCGTTCACCGCGATTCAAGAGTTGTTGGGTCGCCGCATCAAGGTCGGAGCCGAACTGAGCAAACGCCGCCATTTCACGGTACTGGGCCAACGAAAGTTTCACAGGACCGGCTACAGATGACATGGCATCGGTCTGCGCAGACGAACCAACCCGGCTTACGGACAATCCTGTGTTTACCGCCGGACGAATACCTTGATAGAATAATTCTGTTTCGAGGAAAATCTGGCCATCGGTAATCGATATCACATTCGTCGGAATGAAAGCCGATACATCGCCGCCTTGCGTTTCGATAATTGGCAGAGCGGTCAACGATCCGGCACCATTGTCCTCATTCAACTTGGCGGATCGCTCCAGCAGTCGGGAATGCAGATAGAAAACATCACCCGGATAGGCTTCACGTCCCGGAGGACGACGCAAGAGAAGAGACATCTGACGATATGCGACAGCTTGCTTGGAAAGATCATCGTAAATAATGAGTGCGTGACGTCCGTTATCCCGGAAGAACTCGGCCATCGCCGTTGCGGCATAGGGCGCCAAGAACTGCATCGGAGCCGGTTCGGAGGCCGTCGCCGCCACGACAATAGAATAGTCGATTGCTCCGGTTTCCTCAAGTTTCTTGACCAACTGGGCAACCGTTGAACGTTTCTGCCCGACCGCCACATAAACGCAATAAAGTTTTTGCGATTCATCATCTCCGGCCGCATCATTATATGATTTCTGGTTTAAGATCGTATCCAGCGCAACCGCCGTTTTGCCAGTCTGACGATCTCCAATGATTAACTCACGCTGGCCCCGTCCAATCGGGATCATCGCATCGACCGACTTCAATCCCGTCGCCATTGGTTCATGGACTGATTTACGAGGAATGATCCCCGGCGCCTTGACATCGGCGACGCGCCGTTCCGCCGCTTCGATCATGCCTTTCCCATCGACCGGGTTTCCAAGCGCATCAACCACACGACCAAGCAATTGATCGCCGACAGGCACGTCAACGATTGCATTCGACCTCTTGACGATATCGCCTTCCTTGATGTCACGATCAGATCCAAAGATCACGACACCAACGTTATCGGTTTCAAGATTGAGGGCCATTCCCATAATACCACCGGGAAATTCGACCATTTCACCGGCCTGCACGTTATCAAGCCCATACACCCGTGCGATCCCATCCCCGACACTCAATACGCGCCCGACTTCAGACACCTCGGCGTCCTGACCAAAATTCTTAATTTGATCTTTCAAAATGGCAGATATTTCTGCCGCCCGAATGCTCATATCTCGTCGACCTCTTTCATTATGTTCTGCAACGTGCTGAGTTTGGCTGCAATGGATGTATCGATCATCTTGGACCCTACCTGCACAACGAGTCCTCCGACAAGACTCTTGTCCACGACAACATCCATGACAATTGACCTATCAAATTTTGCTTTTAGAACAGCCGATAGCGTATCAATCTGTGATGGCGTCAAAGCGTGCGCGGTACGCACTTCCGCGCTCACTTCACCCCGATGGTCTGCGATCTTCGCCCGCACACTCTGAAACAAATGCGGCAATACGAACAAGCGTCTCTTGTCCGCCATGAGAAGGAGCAGATTGCGTACTGTATCCGACAGCGACAGCCTGAGCGCCAGTTCGGCCATTACATTTCCTTGCTCCGACCGGGAGAGAACCGGGGAGGCAATCACGTCACGCAAGTCCGAACTTATTGCAATGGCATCTTCTACAATACCAAGGTTGTCCGCCAGACCATCTAGGTCATCATGTTCCATCGCAATCTCAAAAACCGCTGTCGCATAGCGTTCAGAAATGCTTGCAGAAATTGACGCCGGTTCAGACACATCGGACCTTTCTTGTTTCTCAATCGCGCTCTTACCACCGTGAATGATCTGTATTCACCGAGGCTACCAAATCGTTATAAGATAGATCCCAGTTGCGGACCGCGTCCTATGAGGCGAGGCTTGAATGCTGAATATTTCGCCGGCATGTATCAGAGGGTCACTCATTCAGCAATCGAAAAATGTATCCGGCCGGCTGGATCCTGATCGTTTCACAGCGATCATTATCTTTAGTCGATAAACGACCCAACATCGTCAGGACAGACAACAGACACGCTCACACCAGTCACGACTCCTCCCCTGCCCCTGCCAAATCATAATCCATGGATTCTTTAGGTCGATACCATCAAAAACTTGCAGCCAAACGGTACCAGATCCATCCATCAGATCCATCCCGAGCCTGTCATCACCGCATTCGGAGAAAGCCGAAATTCCATCAGCAGCCTCTATACAGAGCGCGGATGTCGTGACGGTCACAATACCACGTAACAGGTTTCGCCGCCGGTCTTGATAGTCCCTCTAACGCACCAAGTTGCGACTTAACTTCCGTTCTCACCGCTTTCCCTTTTGGATTCATGACCCTCTTTGATACTTCGATAATGAACACGCCACCGGCCAGAAATCGCGGCAAATGCCGCCCCATTCGTTCCATTAACCCCGCCGACTTCACCCAGAACCGACGGGTCGAAGGAATCTGATAGAGAACAGAAAAATGTTGCTCGATTGCAAAGTGATGCATGCGTAACTGCTTCTCGACCTGGCCAAGAGTGTAGGGTCGTCCATAGCCAAACGGTGTCCGATCACTCCGTGACCAAAGACCCGCACGATTTGGAACAAAAAACAGCGCCCGACCACCCGGGCCAAGTGCCCGCCAACATTCATCAAGAACAACCGACGGTTGCTCGGATGTTTCCAGGCCATGCAAAATCAGCAATTTATCCACGTGACCGGTTTCAACCGGCCACGCAGTCTCTTCGACCAAAACCGACGCATTAAGACCGTCCGCGGGCCACGGCATCACGCCTTGCGGCCCCGGCATCATCGCGATGATCCGACGCGCCTCCTGAAGATAGGGACGCAGGAGCGGGACTGCAAATCCGAAACCCGCAACGGTTTGCCCCTTGGCCTCAGGCCATATTTCCTTGACACGCGTTCTCAATACCGACTGGACCGACCGCCCCATCGTACTCCGATAATAGAAATCTCTGAGATCCTGGACATCGAAGTGCATTGCACTTAATCCGTAAATCTGTTAGAGAAAATCACAGATACACCGAACTGTGAAACCGGAAATTCGGATGCCATGCCTTTCAAAATCGTTACAATTCCCTGTCTGTCGGACAACTATGCCTTCCTGGCCCATGAACCAAAAAGTGGTCATACCGCATTAATCGATATTCCTGAATCAAAACCCATTTTACAAACTTTAGACAAACACGGCTGGAGTCTCAATCACGTTTTGATTACCCACCATCATGCCGATCATGTTGACGGACTTGACGCGGTCCGCACGGCCCATCCAGAGGCTAAAGTTGTTGGCGCAAAAAGTGACCGCGCGCGACTGCCAAAACTCGACATTGAAGTGTCCGAGGGCGATCACATTCACATTGGCGATGAAACCGGCACCATCCTTGATGTTCCCGGGCACACCATGGGACATATCGCCTATTATTTTCGGCAGGCCCAGGTCGCCTTTACCGCTGACAGTCTTATGGCGCTCGGCTGCGGGCGAGTCTTTGAAGGCACGATGCCGCAAATGTGGCAGAGCTTGCAGAAACTCGCTCAGCTGCCCCCAGAGACCCTTATTTGTTCCGGACATGAGTATACACAAAGTAACGGTGCCTTTGCGATCACCATTGATCCTGACAATCCCGAACTGCAGGCGCGAATCGCCGAAATCGCGCGTCAACGGGAAGAAAACACACCCACGGTTCCGTCGCGCCTGTCACAAGAACTCAAGACCAATCCCTTCTTACGTGCGACGGACCCGAAAATCCAGAGATATCTTGGCTTGGACGGTTCCGCCCCAGCCGATGTGTTTGCGGAGATTCGCAGACGCAAAGATCATTTTTGATACCATAAACCGACAGCAACATCCCGCCAAATGATAGGTGATACGCACGTCGAACAATATGAAGAAACTGTGTATTGCAATCCAAATTTTAAGGTTTAGTATAAATTGTGATACGTCACTGAACGCCGGTCGCCGAGAAAACAAGGAGCACGACGTTGCCGTCCTTCTCAAAATCACTTGAGCAGTCAATTCATAATGCTCTGGGTCTGGCCAATAAGTCCAAACATGAATTTGCGACGCTGGAGCATCTTCTGCTGGCACTTCTGAACGAGCCGGACGCGGTCCGCGTGATGCGCGCCTGCAATATTGATATCGATGTACTGCGGACGGCACTGGAAACATTTCTTGATGACGAAATGACAAGTCTTGAAACCGATATTGAAGGCTCAGAGGCGGTTCCAACGGCAGCGTTCCAACGGGTCGTCCAAAGAGCCGCGATTCACGTGCAATCATCCGGCCGCTCCGAAGTCACCGGTGCCAACGTCCTGGTCGCAATCTTTGCCGAGCGTGACAGTAATGCCGCTTTCTTCCTTCATGAACAAGGAATGACCCGTTACGACGCCGTCAACTTTATTGCCCATGGTGTTGCGAAAAACCCATCTTACGGAGAAAGCCGACCCGTCGTTGGAGCCAATGGCGACGAGGAGGAAACCAACCCGAAACGCACCGGCTCCAAACGCAAGAAAAGTGCACTGGAGCGCTACTGTGTCAATCTCAATTCACAGGCCACAGCCGGATTGATTGATCCGTTGATCGGAAGAACGGCGGAAGTCGAGCGCTGTATCCAGATTCTGTGCCGCCGTCGAAAAAATAATCCGCTCCTGGTTGGAGATCCCGGCGTCGGAAAAACAGCCATTGCCGAAGGCCTGGCACACAAAATCGTGCTTGGATTAACGCCGGAAATCCTCTCCGAGACCACCATATTCTCATTGGACATGGGGGCTCTACTTGCGGGAACACGCTACCGGGGAGATTTTGAGGAACGGCTCAAGAGTGTTTTATCAGAACTCGAAAAACACGAAGATAATGTTTTGTTTATTGATGAAATCCATACCGTCATCGGAGCTGGCGCAACAAGCAGCGGGGCCATGGACGCGTCCAATATCCTGAAGCCCGCCTTGCAAAACGGGCAATTGCGCACAATGGGATCAACGACATTCAAGGAATATCGTCAACATTTTGATAAGGACAGGGCCTTACGACGGCGGTTTCAGAAAATCGACGTTGTCGAACCGTCTGTTGGTGACAGCATCAAGATCCTAAACGGCCTCAAACCTCATTTTGAGTTTCATCATCACGTGAAATACACGTCGGACGCCATACGGACGGCTGTGGAACTCTCTTCCCGTTACATCCATGACCGAAAATTGCCCGACAAGGCCATCGACGTGATTGATGAAGCCGGAGCGGCCCAGCACCTGCTCAGAGAATCCAAACGGCGTAAGAAAATCGGAACCAGGGAAATCGAAAACGTCGTTGCAAAAATTGCCCGCATTCCGCCAAAAAACGTGTCCAGGAATGACGCCGAAGTTCTCAAGGAATTAGACCAGAATCTGAAACGGGTTGTGTTCGGGCAAGACCCCGCAATCGAAGCCTTAGCCAGCGCCATCAAATTGGCACGTGCCGGATTACGGGAACCGGAGCGGCCCATCGGAAACTATCTCTTCGCGGGACCAACCGGTGTTGGAAAGACCGAAGTCGCCCGCCAATTGGCCGATACCCTCGGTGTCGAGTTGCTGCGGTTTGACATGTCCGAATATATGGAAAAGCACTCGGTGTCGCGTCTCATTGGCGCTCCTCCCGGGTATGTTGGCTTTGATCAGGGCGGTTTACTGACCGATGGTGTTGATCAACATCCGTATTGTGTCATCCTTCTCGACGAGATCGAAAAGGCCCATCCGGACGTATACAACATTCTCTTGCAGATCATGGATCACGGGAAACTGACGGATCACAATGGGCGTCAGGTTGATTTTCGCAATGTTGTCCTGATCATGACCACCAATGCCGGAGCCTATGAACAGGCCCAAGAGGCCATTGGTTTTGGTCGTGATCGTCGTGAAGGAGAGGATACAGCGGCGATCGAGAAGTTATTTACCCCCGAATTCCGTAATCGACTCGATGCTGTAATTTCCTTTTCTGCACTTTCCAAGGACGTTATCTTACGGGTGGTCGAGAAGTTTGTCATGCAGCTTGAGGCGCAACTCATGGATCGCAGTGTATCGATTGAATTGACGCGCAACGCGGCGGAATGGCTTGCTGAAAAAGGATATGATGACAAGATGGGAGCACGTCCTTTGGGTCGTGTTATTCAGGAACATATCAAGAAGGCACTCGCGGAAGAGCTTCTCTTCGGTCAGCTGTCAAAAGGGGGTCATGTGAAAGTAAGTGTCAAGGATGGTGAACTCGAACTCACGTTCGATGGGCCTCCCAAGGCCCGTCTCTCGAACAGCAGGCCTCCTCTCTTGACCGCCGACTGACACGTCTCCAACTACAGAAAAATAACGCACACCGAATTCGTCGGTAGATTCTTACCTTTCATGCGTAACCGTCCACTCAACAGTGACGCGCACCTTAGTTCACAGACTGTCAGGATCATATCCTCGTGTCTGGAGATACGCGTGCAGGAAATAGCTGAACGTCTGCGCGGCACTCACCAAATCACGCGAGCCCGACAGCATCAGCTAAGACCTGAAGTGGAGGATGGGAGAGAGAAGTATTACCACGTCACCGCGGCCGTTCCAGAGGCGCCTGGTCATTACTAGTCTCAGATTATGAAGGTTAAGGCGAGCCATGGTGACGATGTATAGGGTTATATCAGAGAGATTGAACATTACACGCGCGATCACCGTTTGTCTACTGCTTATCTGTTGCTTGCGGCTCAACCAAGGGGTCATTCCATATCACTCCTTTTCCATCCCACCTTATCGTACCGTTCCTGTTTGACATCGCGTCGACGAATTTAGCAACTGAACGAAGGTACGTTAGCATCGACACAATCCACATGTCTACGATAACCTCTGCGAAACCGAAACGGCACCGGGCATCGCTTGCTCTTCCGAATCTAAAGGCTCGTTGTATCGTGATCACAACGATGCTGGATGTACCAGACTGGAATCTGGTGTTTGGCGATGGGGAAGACGACGGTCAAGAAATGACCGTCCCTTCCAGGATCAGACGGGCGGTACGGGCCAACGAATGAGAATCCCGAGAACGGCGACCGCAGCAGTGATCATCCCGGCCATGACCAGGATCAACCGAGTCTCGCGTTTCGCCGCCTCTTCGCGGGCAGTGGCCATGTCAGTCCGAAACCCTTCCAGCGTTGCACTCAGATCCGCTTTCATGATCTCCATATCCTTCTTTACGAGAGCAGTTGTTTTTCCAACTCGCGGGTGTCCGGTGTGTCATTCATTGTTTCAATCTAATTCTTCCTGTCCCGTGCGTCAACGGCGTGATAAAAAAGACGCTACATATCCCACTTGAAACGGCAGTGTGCACGGCTCGGAATCGCCAATTTTGTGCCGTGTAGTCATGGTGCAGAATGAAACACTCCTGTAGAACGACGAAAACAGGCTATCAGGCAAGGTTGTGTGGTGCGTAACGTTTTCCCGTCAGACAAAATCAAGAACAGCCCGCAGCGGACGTCTAAAAGGTGGATTTTTTGCCGATTACCGAAAATCGTGCCGGTTTGATCCCCTTTCGTACAAAATGGGCTAATGGGGTTTGATCAGGTGAGGAATACTTGTTGATGGCCATACTCTTACTTTTCCGTCAATTTCAGTTCAATACGCCGATTTTGTGCACGAGCAAAATCCGAGTTATCAGCGTTCACAGGTTGAAACGGGCCGAACCCATTCGCCGATAAACGGTCCGGCGGAAATGCTAATTCTTCCACCATATACCGCACAACCGAAAGAGCACGTGCCTGGCTTAACTCCCAATTGTCGGAGAACTGGCGTTGACTGGTTAACGGTCTGTCGTCGGTGTGCCCGTCAACCTGGATCACCCAATTGATGTCGGTGGGAATCTCGTCGATAATGTCATTCAACACACGGGTTATACTGGAAATTTCAGTGGCTCCCTCAGGCGACAGATCCGCCCGAGCGGGCGCAAAGAGAACTTCAGAGGAAAAGACAAATCGATCCCCAATGACGCGCACCCGATCTTGACCGGCCAGGACCTCGCGCATACGTCCAAAAAACTCGGAGCGGTAGCTTTCGAGATTCTGTTTCTCGTCGGCGAGTCGGCGTGCTTCTTCTTCCAGCCGACGCCGTTCGGCCTCTTCCAATTGCCGACGGCGAGCCTGTTCCGAGACCGCTCTTGCAAGTGCCGCATTCAACTTGCGACCTAACGACTCAATCTGGATGCTTGAAGCCGCATCGCGAGCTTGCGAATCATCCAGCAAACCCTGCAACTGGCCAAGTTGTTCACGCAAAACCGATATTTGTTGGTTCAAGACAGCAAGTTGACGGCGACCCTCAGCCGAAATCTCCTCTTCCTCCGCAAGCGCGCGTTGTGCACTCGCCAATAGAACTGCGCGTTGCTCGGAACGGCTCAATTCCTCACCCAGTTTCGATTCGGCACTCCTTTGAGCGGCAAGCGCTTCTAACAATTGCTGCTGCAGACTCTCTTCGTCTGCCTTGGTTTCATCAAGCTGCTCCAACAGGATCTGCTCCTGCTCAAGCAGAGTCTGCACTTGCAGTTTGAGTGCCGCCCGCTCGGCCTCCGTATCGCTTAAATTGACTTCGAGATCGGACGCTCTTTGTCGCGCCGCGTCTATGAGAGCACGGAGTGCCGTTTGCTCCACAAGTTGTTCCTCGACCCCTTCTACACGCGATAGAGCCGCAATAAGTTTCTGATTCAAGTCGTCGCGGGTCGCTTCAACGGCGGCGAGAAGAGTTAACGTCTCTTCCGCGTATGCCCGCTGCTCCTCCAAGGCGAGCGTCATTGACGTGAGCTCAGCACTCGCATCCGCCAAGCGGGACCGTAAGATCTCAGCCGCCGCCGCGTCCGCCAAGCGCGCCGCCTCTTCTTGTGACAATTCCGTCTCTAAATCCGTGATTCGATCCTGAGCGTCTGCATTCTGTCGTCCAAGATCGGCCACAAGCGCCTCCAGAGCCTCGCGTCGTGCCGCCGCAAGGCGCGCCGCTTCAAGTTGAGCATCCATCTCGGTGCGCGCTTGTGCAAGTGCCAGGTTCAACGCCTCCTGCCCAGAACGTAACTGCTCGCGATCCGTTTCCAACTCGGCAATGCTGGCACGATTTTGAGCTTCAGTCGCCAACAAAGCCGCGACCTGCGCTTCAAAGTCTGTAATTTGCGTTTGCGCATCACGTAAGGCCTGGTCCTGTTCCGTTCTCTGCTGTAGCAGACCGGCAATCCGCTCCGCTTGCTCTGACAAATCCGCCTCCGCTTGACGAAGCGTCACCGACAATCGATCAACTTCAAGTTCCAAATCGGACGTACGTTCTCTTTCGAGCCCAAGCGTCTCGGTCAAGGCGGCGATTTCGGACGTTAAACCACTCAATCTGTTCTGCTGTCCGGAAATCGTTTCCCGCAGCACAAATTGCACAAACATGAAGATCGTCAAAACAAAGATCAGTACAAGAAGCAGCCCGGTCATCGCGTCCACGAACCCCGGCCAAATTGCGCTCTGCAATCGTTGCCCCGTGCGCCGTGCGAGCGCCATCACTCAACTTCCCTTGGTATTTGGGATCGAACCGGTCGTCCGCTTGCGACCCTGCGATGTCAACGCCGTTCCCGAAATCATCTGTAGAGCCGTGTCAATCTCTTTGTGCAAGACAGACAGCAGCTCTTGGCGGCCGGTTGAAATTTCTTCCAGAATCCGCAACATCTGTACGTCAATAGAGCGCAACCGCATCCGCATTTCGGCATCAATTTCCTCGCTGTCCGTTTGACTCGCCGCCACGAGCAATTTGTCCTGGCCGGCGGCAATTTGTTTGAGAACATCAACGGCTTCATTTTCACCGCTCAAGTAATTGACGACCGATTCAAGCGATATCGCAAGAGAGTTTAATCTTTGTTCGAGGCTGACGAGACCCGCATTCGACTGGGCTGTCATCTGTTGCAAGTTGCCGACCTCTTGAGCCAATTGATCCATTGAAACGGGAACAAAATAACCATCCTGTCCACTATCATCCGATCGTGAAAAACCAATCTGGGTAATAGAGGACAGCCATTCCTCAAGCTCTCGATAGAAGCGGGTCTGACCATGCCCCGCAAAAAGTTCCAGCAAACCGACAACCAGTGAACCCGCGAGACCAAGCAGAGACGACGCGAAGGCCACGCCCATACCGGACAATTGGGATTCAAGCCCACTCATGAGTCGGTTGAATACAATAGCGCCTTCCTCACCTTCAGCCGGCGCCAGATTGCGAATAACATCCACCACGGCGGGCACGGTTGTCGCGAGACCGTAAAACGTACCCAAGAGACCGAGAAAGATCAGCAAGTTTACAATATAACGCGAAATATCGCGTGCTTCCTCGATCCGTTGTGCAACCGAATCCAATATGGAACGTGCCGACAACGCATTGATTTGCATCTGCGCACCGCGCGCACCCAACAGCGTTGCCAAAGGAGTTAAAAGCTTCGGCGCATCTCCCGGGCGTGACGCATATCCAAGTGCCGTTGCGCCACGGTCGGTGAACAGCTTTAACCAACGTACCATTCCGATGAGTTGAAAGACCTGCCAAAAACACACACATACACCGACGACAAAGACAAACAGGATAAAGCCATTCAGATACAGGTTCGCCTGGAACACAGGCAATACACGCGGCAAGGCCAGGAAAGCTCCGGAACCGGATAAACCCAGTACCAGAAGCATGGTAAATATCTGCCGGACTGGATAGGAGAACTGTGCCCGTGTTTGTGGATAGATGTCTGTCATTGACTTGGCTCTATTGCTGGCCTGTCCATCTCATAAGAATAACAAAGAGAGCTCTTGTCGCCAAGGTCAGACGCCGTTAATTGACGAACACGCTGTTCGAGCCAATCAAGTTTTGGATCCTTCAATCCAATTCGACGTAGATGGGCAACTGTCTTGAATAGATACTCCGTGTTGGGCCCACGCTCTCCAACCGCCCGGGATATCCGCTGAGCCTGCTCTTCAAGCGTTATGTCTCCGACATATTGCCGGTGTTTTCGATCAATCACATAGGCAACCGCATGCTCCTTGATATCATTTTCAAGCACTATCGGCAATTTCTTTTCGACATAAGCCGACGAAATCAGTTCACGCTTGCGCAAATCATTCAGCGCACTCTCCTCTCTACCGGGACACACGCGCATCGCCAGACCCAAACAGTTCGCCCCGTCAACTTGATCAAGGGCCAACACCAAACCGGGCTTCGCCAGTGTTCCTCGATAATGAATCGATGTCATACAGAACGACCGCACATAACCATCCAAAGTTACCGCTTGTGTTTCAACCACGTCAAACCCCGGATTCCATAGCAGGGATCCATATCCAAATACCCAGAGCGCCATTCACAACGATCCATTCAATGCGAAATTCCTCCCACACAACACCACATACCTATAGACACGTCAAACCCAAACGTCACACGAATACGCCCGAACATCACCCGGACTCACCGGAATAAATCTTCCGGTCGCGGCCTGAGCATGACATAAACCATCATACGAACGCATCACCTCTTGACCACTCCCCTGCCAAAGTCTGGTGCATCTGTATCTTGACCCGCTTCAATAATGCCACGCCGGATCGTCCGTGTTCGTGTCATGTAATCATGCAAGTGTTCGCCGTTCCCTGTACGAATAGCCCGTTGCAGGGCAAAAAGCTCTTCTGTAAATCGACCGAGAACCTCTAAGGTTGCATCCTTGTTTGTCAAAAAAATATCACGCCACATTGTCGGATCAGACGCGGCAATTCGCGTAAAATCTCTAAATCCAGCCGCAGAATAATCAATGACTTCACGATCGGTAATGCGCCGCAAATCATCGGCCACTCCAACCATCGTATAGGCAATCAAATGCGGAACATGACTGGTCACAGACAGCACGAGATCATGATGCTCGGCATCAATTGTTGTCGTCTTCGATCCCATAGCCTCCCAGAAACTCCGCAACCGTGTAACCGCACACGCGTTTGAATCTGCAAAAGGAACGATCATACACCATCGATTTTCAAACAATTCGGCAAAACCCGCATTCGGACCGGAGTGCTCCGTACCCGCCAAGGGATGGGCGGGAATAAAATCGACATTCCTCGGAACATGCTCGGCAACCGATTGAATAACATGCTGCTTGACGGAGCCAACGTCACTTAAGGTGGCTCCCGCTTTCAGTACGCCTGAAATGTCTTTGGCGACCGCGCCCATGGCGCCCACCGGCACGCATAGAACAACCAGGTCAGCGTCTCGTGCCGCTTCTTGAGGGGTTTCATAGACGTGGTCACAAAGACCAATAGTCCGTGCCGTCTCACGCGTTTCGACCGTTCGGGCAAATCCCGTCACATCGTGCGCAATTCCATGCCTCTTGATCGCCCAGTACATTGATGACGCGATCAGTCCGAGACCAATCAACGCCACACGATTGTAGATCACCGTCATGTCTTCTCCTGAAAAAGCCGCAGGGCTGACAGGAGTGCTTCAATCTCTTCAGAAGTTCCGACAGTGATGCGTAAGCCCTCAGGAAATCCATAAAGATCAACACGTCGCACAAGAATATACTGAGACTTCAGAAAGTCATAGGCCGCTTTGGCAACCGATTCATCCGCAAAACGCACAAGAACAAAATTCGCAAAGCTTTCGTCACACTCAAGATCCAGTTGGCGCACCTCATCACACAGTCGCTTGCGAAGCGTCTGATTCATTGTTCGACAGTGAGCGACGTATTTTTGATCCGAGAGTGCGGCTTCGGCACCGGCAAGAGCAACCCCGGACATGTTGAACGGACCACGAATACGGTTGAGAACATCAATGACTTCCGCGGGTCCATAACCCCACCCCACACGCAATCCGCCAAGACCATAGATTTTCGAGAAGGTTCGCGTCATGACGACATTGCTTCGCGCCTCGACAAAACCGGCGCCCCCGTCAAAGTTGTCAACAAATTCCGAATAAGCCCCATCCAGGACGAGCAAGCAATGTGTCGGTACCTTCTCAACCAGCCATGCAAGACTCTCCGTGTGGACCATCGTTCCCGTCGGATTTGCGGGGTTAGCAAGATAAATGAGTCGCGTTTTCGCCGTAATGGCCCTGAGAAGAGCGTCAACGTCCACACAACGATCGGATTCAGACGCCGCAACCGGCGTCGCACCGACGGAACGGGCAATGGTCGGATAGAGCAGAAATCCATGTTCTGGATACACCACTTCATCGCCGACTCCGGCATAGGCCAGTGCCAACAAGGTTAAGACTTCGTCCGAGCCAACCCCGACAATAATCCGCTCCGGGTCGAGCCCATGCACC
This sequence comes from Aestuariivita sp., assembly GCA_026710045.1. Classification (GTDB taxonomy): domain Bacteria; phylum Pseudomonadota; class Alphaproteobacteria; order Rhodobacterales; family Rhodobacteraceae; genus JAPORY01. The sequence goes on from JAPORU010000083.1 coordinate 31,114, forward strand.
GCTCCAATTCTTGTGCGTAGACGTGCATGATCGGTTGGCGGATAACGGTGTGCAACAAGACCCGCCGATGCAATCGCATCAATTGCGGCACGGCTTGGACCAAACGGGTTTTCATTTGACGATAACTTCAGAACCCGTGACGCACCGTCCACATGCGACTCACCCCCTTGGTAGAGAGATATGTCCATGATGCCCGGTTTTGGCGCAAGTACAGGCATAAATGGTCTCATCAACTCCTCGGTCTCTCTGTCAACATTGCCCCACCCAATACGTAATACCGAACATAGAGACTATGTGTTATCGTTTTTCTGATCGACTGATTCAACAGTTAAGTGCACTACTGGGCTTCTTCTCACCGCGCCCCAACTTCCTACTGAACAGTCAGATTGAAACTCCGGTAATGACGGTAATGAAGGGTGGTTGGTTACGCTGTCAGAGATAAACGGAGTACGCCTCTCCAGTATGGACTTTAAATTAGTGTCCAAAAAGGCGCAAGAGAATGAGAAGTATAAGGGTCTTTGGACAGGATTCGACAGCGAATCATTGTCATTTCAAACGTCGTGCTCCGTTCGTCACGCGAACCCGTCAAGAAAGAGCCCTCTTTCCACAAGAGAACCATTCATAAACCGATCTCGCTTTCTCAAGCACCGACCGCTGTCAAAACCACCATCAGAATGTGATATTTCAGAATCCGGTATGGGCGTCGACTCAAGAACAGGTTATCCAGAGGGTACGCCGTCCCCAAAAATTATCCACAACAGATGACTCTTCTTTTTGACTTCAGAGCCCTGTAAGAGTCTCCGCCTCTCTCACATCTTATTTGAAATAGCCGCCGTAACAGATGGCAGCGTTGACCCATCTTTAACATTTTGTGCAAAAAAGTCATGATATTCAATGCCTTAAAAAATGTGGTGGCACTACAAACTTGAATTTCGGGAATATTGCGCGCGCCGTGCAGCGCGATCTCTGATGGTCTTAAATGACAGTTTTACGCAGGTTCCGGGCCGGGGGTGCGATCTGCATCGCGTGGTAGATCGCGGCCTGATCGGCATTCGGGA
>JAPORU010000195.1 GCA_026710045.1 Aestuariivita sp.
GTTGAGGTGACGGATCGTCGGACCCGACAGGACTTTGCCGCGATCTTGCGGGACCTGGCGGATGGGCACTTTCCAGAGAAAAAGATCACGCTGATCATGGATAATCTCAACACCCATAAGCTCTCCACGCTCTACGACACTTTCGCGCCGGCCCGGACAATCCAGAGAGGCCAAGCGGATCGTGGATCGCTTCGAGGTCCACTATACGCCGAAACACGGCTCCTGGCTCAATATCGCCGAAATCGAGATCAATGTCCTGTCTCGTCAATGCCTCGCGCGACGCATTCCCGACCGGGAGACATTGACGCGGGAGGTGCGTGCATGGCAGGATCAGCGCAACGCCGACACAAAACCCGTCGACTGGCGGTTCACAGCCGACGACGCCCGCATCAAACTGAAATCCCTTTATCCATCAATACAATGATGTTGGTATACTAGTCCCTCTGGCAACCCGGGCGTACAGGCTATCGTCGAGCGGATTCAAGTCATCGAATGTCGATCCACTCGTTGCATCCACCCATTGACCGCCAATGAAATGTTGCAACGCTTTCCCATCTGTATGGCCGTCCATGCAGGCTCCTCACATTTGCTCTTGATCGCCCACGCATCTCCGCGCGTTGTAGCGGTGTATAGGTCTCCTGACGTAACCACGTCTCCAGCCCGGCGCCCCAAAGGGAATGGGTTCACCCATGTTTGGGATCCCAAAGACAGCAGGAACAGCAAAAGACACACAAATTCGGCACAGTTTCCCCCAATAAAACTAATTAAGGATCCCAAATCAAGTCGAATCTTTTAAAGACGTCACATTTGCGCTAATAACGCTTGACTGTGAGATCCTAACACAAGTGAATACGCTTATGGAATCGATTGACACCCAGCTTGCCGCCAAAATCCGGCGTGACATCATCTTGGGGAACTATGCGGAAAGCAAGCGTTTGTCCGAGACGCAGTTGTGCGACACACACAACGTTTCCCGAACGCCGGTTCGGCTGGCCCTTCGTATGCTCGAAAACGAAGGCATGATACGACGCAGCGAGGGACGCGGATACTTTGTAAACATTCCCAGTGTCGCGGACATCCTCAATGCTGTGCTCGTCCGCGGACATCTGGAAAGCCTTGCAGCACGGCTCATGGCTCAATCGCCGGAACGACATGACGCGATGCCGACATTGGAAGCAGCAATCGATGAAATTGACCGTCTCATCGATCGTAAAGAATTGAACGACCCGACGCTCCGATTGATGCAAAAACAGAACGCGATCATTCACAAGACAATCCTGAGTGGCTGCGGAAACGACTATGTCGGATTTACGTGCGATCGAATCAGCCATCTGCCCATGCTCGAAGCGGGCTCAATGGTCTTTGACACGCAGGTTTTGTCAACGAAGGACGGTGTAGACCGCAGTCTCTTTCGCCTCAAGCTTGGCAACTCTCAGCACAAGATCATATGTGAAGCGATCCAAAGCGGCGACGCCGTGCGCGCAGAAGGAATGATGCGTGAGCACTCGAACACAATGATCGAGTATATCCGGGTATTCGAGAAGCGGAACGAGGAACTGACGATTTCAGATTTGATTGGGTACTCTGGATTGAGTGTCACGTCTCCCACTTAATGCGCGCGACTATCAAGCGCGCACTAATGATATCGACACGACAACCCGTCCGGGACCCATGCCTAGTGAATTGGGAAGACACCATGATCTGAGCACTATGGAACCAGACCAACAGAACACATTCACTGCAGAATTGCACCTAATGCATGATATGTGCCCCGTTGCATTGCATATTAGTAATACTGTTATCTAACTTTGCAAGAGGCAGAATACTCAAGACGATTGATTTCTTGCTCTATTTCTTCTAATTCTTGCGTTTAGAGACCATGAAATTGACGGAGACTGCGAATGGGGATGGAGGCTAGATGGTACTGAATTCGACACGCTTACCGTAGAAGACGACGAAATGCGTCCATACGTTGGCCCAAAAACCATCAACCACCCTTAGCCGGAATAAATTGGAGCGCACACCCAGATTGTCTCATAGACGGCAAGGGTATGAAAATTCGCCGTCGGTGCGTGTTTCAGAATTAAACCCTTATAATACGCCAACCTGACAAGGATATGATTGAAGATCGCCGAGATCAAAGGCAACATGAACGCGATCCACACGAAGAATAACGCGATGGAATCACGGATTGATGCAAGCCTCGCCCGCATGCAGGCGGATATAGCCAATTTTCGCAAAGACGCGGCGAAACGCGAAAACCGTTTGATTGTAACAATGGCCGGGATGATTGCGCTCGGGATCGCCATTCTCAGTGCCGGCTTCGCATTCCTCGCCGTCCTGATCAAGCTACCAAACTAACACTTTCCGATAATCCCAAGTCGGTGACCTTTCGGCAGTCTTGAAAGAGCTTAAGACTGCTCAAAAGAAATTTAGGCCCATGACGCACTAGGGGGGTCAAAACAGCAAGATTTCAATTTTGGATCAACGCTTAGATTTTAATTGGTTGGATTCTTCAGCTGTCGCAGCCATTCTTTCCGCCCATTCTGTTACCCCGCACAGTTCAGCTATCTGCCCCTCTGTGGTGGCCCAAACTATAAAAATTGCTTTTTCGAGTTCGGTAGGACTTCATTACGACCTCCACCAAGATGCGGCAAACCTGGCCATTGCCGGTCTTGGTAATCGAACCAGTACATCGGCACGCTCCCGATGAGTATTCACTCGGAACCAACCCGAGGAAGCGCATCAGTGTATTTTCACGATTCTCAGTGAACCCCTTATGAACCTGAACCACGCGCTTACATTGATTTGCGCCTGTGATCTGATTCAGGCTTGAAGATGTCTATCAAAATAAAAGATTATCGGAGCAGGTTCGAGCATATGCCGATGCTCATACACACGATAATGTCACGTAATTTAAATGAACGCTGAGGACTTGAACAACCGATCCAGCATGGATCTGCTTGGTCTGCATGTGGACGCCTTGAAGGAACTGCGGGCACAGGGTGTACTGCGTAGTGAAAACATACTACCCACCGGGGTTCTGGCGGAATTTCTGTTCTGCAAGGCCTTTGGATGGCGCTAGGCGGGAAATTCGGAGAAGGGATTTGATACCGAGGACCGTGACGAAACCCGGTATCAGATCAAGGCCGCCGCCTGCAGCAACACAACACGTCCCGGCAACTCTCGGCCATTCGGGACCTGGACGGGTTTCGGTCGTTTTAGACTTAAGATTGTACCTAAAATCACTTCACGATAAAGTTTGCGATGTCTGTCGGATTGTATTGTTGAGCGTCGATGCATCCATCTTGTGGAAAGATTCCTTCAACTTCACCGTCATCTAAACGCACCAACATAATTCGATGATAATCGCAGTTGCTGATAATTTTTAATTACTCTGAATTCAAGGCCGCACCACTTACTTTTTTGATCAGCACCAATAAATTTAGGATTTTTAGTCCTTATAAGGAACCCCCATACGTATAAACATTGAATGCTTGGAAACCTGAAAAAGCTTAGCCATTTCTGCAACATTGCCGTCAAGTTCCTTTCGGTGAAACTCAACCAATTCCTTGGGCATAAGAAGATTGGCCGCAAACCTGTTGGCTTCGGTTTCCTCTTTCGGACCAACCGCAGTGTTATGGTACTTTCCACCCCTCGAACTTCGATAAAGTCTATCGTCATCCAGACCATCGCCAATCAAATGCCTGTGCAGCATATAATGACCGAGCTCATGGGCAAGCGTAAACCGTCTGCGCGTGTGCGGATCCTTTGCATTGATGGTTATCGCGAAGCCCGGACCTTTCCGTTCAATCATGCCTGAGATTTCATTTTCAAGACAGGCTTCCTTGAAAGAAATGCCCATCGCTTCCGGGATTACATGGACCGGTACGGGGGCCAACCCGCGCACCGTCATCAGGAATCTCAATTCATCCGCCAGGTTCATTGTCCCCTTCCCCTCTTTCCTGAACTTCAGCAAAACTATCCGCCTCTTCGTCTGTATCATCACCAGGAATCATAGCCTGATAAGCGCGGATTATATTCGGAAGTTCTTTCTGCATGTGTTCGTTAGCAACCTGCTCGGCAACCTCCTTTGCTATTTTTTTGGCTTCATCCCTTGCCTCCTTTCCAGCAACCGCGCGAAAATTGAAAAATGCGAACAATCCCCCAAGAACCAATATAATACCGATTCCGGCTAAGAGAGTTGAAAGGAGTCCAACCGCCCAAGCTGGGCGGCCACTGCCGTAGCATCCACAAATGAACTGAGATTATCCATCTCGATCGTTCAAGTAGACAGCGCAACCGATCACGTCACGCACTTCTACTTTTGCGGTTCCGTTGGCATCATTTCGTCTCTCCAGTTTCACATATGGATATTGTTCTTGTAATACTATGCAATATTAGGACCCGTTGACATCTACTCTTGAACGTTTCTGGATTTCTGTTACATTCACTCTCAGAGTCGCCCGAAAAAAGAGGCGACGGACATTATTGAGAGAGCAGAATCATGAATAAGGATCGAACCATCTTGACGGATGCGATGTGGGAGCGGATTGAACCGCTTCTATCGGGAAAGGCAACGGACCCCGGCCGGACGGCGGATAACCGCCTCTTTCTGGAGGCGGTGCTGTGGCGGT
>JAPORU010000097.1 GCA_026710045.1 Aestuariivita sp.
GGGTCATCCACCCAAGCATGATCAACGGGCGGAAGAGGTCAATCCATAATGTCTATCAAGCCTTTTCTCATTTTGATCGCGCCTGAATCGCAAACTTCACGCCTGAGTTGTTCCGCGTGTTTGTCGTTTCAAAGATGTACGGTGTCAGTGATCATCAAGGACGGCGTGATTCGTTTCCAATGGTTCGTGTGATCATAGTGTGAGATGACGGGATGAAGACGTTCCAGGCTCGCGGTGCGCCAGTGCGATTTTAAAGACGCGTCTTCGGTTGCCGGATCGTATCACTTGGTTTTGCGCTTGTATGAAAGTGGTATTGAACAGACATGATGAGCTACACCGTCCGAATTTTTACCAGAGACTTTGAAGGGACGGGATTGTCCAGAGTTGGGTGATGTTTAACAACGTAGTATTGACCAGGACACATCCGCATGGACCTGATGGCCGTTGTGCAATGTTGACGGAATGCGGGTGTGGGCGCCCATGAGCGCCCATGAGCGCCCATGAGTCCGTCGGTTCGGGATACCGTGCAGCTTATGCTGTCGTAGTGTCCAAGTTGGATTGAACAGGTGAACTCTGATTTTAAGTTCAAGAATTTTTTCGTTGATGTGTCCGAAGTGGGCGATGTACTTTCGGGTATGACCTGTAAATAGTGACAACATTATTCATATTTTCTTTTGTTTGAGATACGTTTTCATACCCTGTATACAAATTTCATGAAATTCTAAATTTTCGGCAAAAAATTTAGGTGAAAGAAATACAGTTCATGTCGTTGCGTTATGATGTACAGTTTTCAGGTCCAAAAAGCATCTTTCAGGACCGGCGTCTTCCGGTACCCGCAATTTTGGCCGGTTATGGCGCTTTGATTGATGCCTACTGTCTGGCCGTTCCCTTGCCGAGAAAACTGTCTGCAACGGGAGATCGTCATCGTATTATCGAGAACGAGACCTGGCGGATACTGACGCCACGTCATGCTCCGAGCGCGGACCTCGAGGGCCATTTGACTTTCGCGCTTAAGTACGAAGGGCTTGATCTGTCTGTCCTTAACAGACTGTTCGCTACCGCAGATCCGGACGCGATCACGGAGATTGTGCGACGCAGACCGACCGGTGGTTATGCAAGACGTATCTGGTTTCTGTTTGAATGGCTTACAGGCGACCGACTTGATCTGCCGGATGCAAAAGGTGGCCGTTATGTGCCGGTCGTTGATCCAGTTCTGCAATTCGCGACGCAAGGTGAGAATGTTCCCCGATATTTTGTGAAGAACAATTTGCCGGGAACGAGAGACTTCTGCCCGTTAGTCTTTCGCACATCAACATTAACTCAGTTTATCGAAACGGACTTGCCGGGCCTTGCGCGTGCGGTCATTGCCGACGTACCTAAAGATGTGCTTGCGCGTACGACTGCGTTTCTGCTGCTCAAGGACTCGCGCTCCAGCTATGCCATCGAAGGTGAACGTCCTCCTAAGGACCGGATTCAACGATGGGGTCGTGCAATCGGAGAAGCAGGCCGCCGACCCGTTGATCGAGATGATCTGCTGAGACTGCAACGGATTGTTATTGGCAATACGCGCTTCACCAAGTTGGGCTTCCGTGACGCGGGCGGTTTTATCGGTGATCATGACCGCGAAACATGTATGCCTTTACCGCATCATATTAGTGCCCGGCATGAAGATCTTCCATCTCTCATTGACGGGATGATCGCGTTTGCTCAAGACGCGTCATACCACATGGACCCGGTCATTTCTGCGGCTGTTCTTGCATTCGGCTTTGTCTACATCCACCCATTCGAGGACGGAAACGGTCGCTTGCATCGTTATCTAATCCACCATGTGCTCGCCGAACGCGGCTTTGGTCCGCCGGGCGTGGTCTTTCCGGTCTCCGCCGCAATCCTCGATCGAATGGATGAGTATAGAACGGTTCTTGAGAGCTATTCTGCGCCGCTTCTGCCGCTGATCGAATGGGAGCCGACGGAGAAATTCAACATCCGGATTCTGAATGACACGGGTGATCTTTACCGCTTCTTCGATGCGACCCGGCACGCAGAATTTCTCTATTCATGCATTCAGAAGACGATCGAAGAGGACCTACCTTGCGAGATGTCATTCCTGCGAAACTATGATGCATTTCGCAACCAGGTTGAAGCTGTTGTTGAAATGCCCGAGCGCATTATCAATCTGTTGTTCCGCTTTCTGCATCAGAACAAGGGTGTGCTTTCCCGTCGCGCCAGAACCAGGGAGTTCAAGGCTTTGACCGATGACGAAGTGGCACGGATCGAACACGCTTATGTTGAAACCATAACAAAGATCCCATTCCTCTGAGAGCCGTGCGTATAAGGATAGTGACCGTCATTCTGAATCCGGTTCTGTTCCCGGTATCTGTCCTGGTCGAAGTTGCATTGGATAACTTGGTTTCTCTTCAGTGTATCACTGCCTTGGTCATACGTTCTGCGAATACATTGAACTGCCCGTCCGAGTTACAGGCTTTGTCGCCAATCAATATCTCGGATGGGATGTGTTGAAAAGGTTTTGACGTATCCACGCGATCTTATCTCGGGCGGGTGCTGAGCAGAACCGATGTATCGCAGAGTGATGGGATGTCCGAGTCATAAATCATCGACGGCGTTGTGGTATTCATGTTCAATATTCGTAACGAAGTCTTTACGTCTCCGAAAAAGAGAGCGTCGTCCCGTTCCTTCAGACTGAAAAATTCGTATACTGTTCTTGTATCATTCAATGAACACGACTGCATACCGCTTATCCCTCTTCAAAGAAGAAAGAGCTTTGCCCGAAAGCTGGTTTGAGATGATCAAGCCATGTAGCCTGTGGATTATATTTGGCAAAAAAAGGTCGACCAACCCATGAGGGATCGCGCCCTTGCAGAAAACGAAGAACAAAGACACGTTCGTTTGCAACCGTCTCAATTCCTGAAATTTCCACCTTGCCCGGTGTCGCACTCATGGAAGGGCCGCGTACGGTACGCGCCAGACCAGACACTTGACGGACAGATTTTTGATAGATCTCGACACATTTTGCCAACGGGAGTTCGAAATAATGTCTTGCGCCCGTATCACGTTCAACAAACATGTAATAGGGAATTAATCCGAGTTGAACCTGTTGGTTCCATAGAGCGGCCCATATATCTTCATGGTTATTGATGTGATTCAGGAGAGGAGATTGTGTGCGGATAACAGCCCCAGTGTTGCGAATACGTTGAATGGCCTGTCTTGCAGAGTCGGTTGCTAACTCTCGTGGATGATTGAAATGGGCCATGATCGCGAGACTACGACCAGTTTGTATGATATCCTCGAATAAACGCATGAGATCATCGGCGTCCGTGTCGTGGATGAATCGATGTGGCCAAAAGCTTAGAGCTTTGGTTCCGATGCGAATATTGACGATATGGTCCAGTGATGAGTCCTGAAGGATAGGATGGAGATATCTCTCTAGTGCACGTGTTTTCATGACCATGGGATCTCCGCCCGTAACGAGAAGATCGGTCAGCTGCTTGTTCCTCGCAAGATACATTCGTATGGTGTCTGCATCCTTGGACGCAATTTTCAGTTCCTTATTTCCAGTAAATTGCGCCCATCGAAAACAAAATGTGCAATAAGCATGACAGGTTTGACCTCGGCTCGGAAAGAAAAGGACCGTCTCTCGATATTTGTGTTGTAGTCCGTCAATGGGCAGGGATTCTTCTGTTGGAATGTTCAGTTCTCTCTGTCCCGCGGGATGCGGGTTGAGCCGGGACTGGATGTCGTGGCGTAGGCATTCGATTTCAGATTGTGGCGCATCACCTTTCACGAGTCGGGCCATGCTCATGAAGTCTTCTTCCGTGAGCATGTCACGTTGCGGGAAAACTAATCGGAAAATTGGGTCGTCGGGAATTTTTTCCCAGTCAATCAATTCTTTTAGAACATAGTCGTTCGTCCGGAATGGAAACACCTGTCCGACAATACGAATGGTCTGGATCTGTTCTTTGGAGAGACAGCCGATATCGGCAATCTGATTGAGGTGATGTATACCAAGGGCTTTGTATTTCGTTCGTGTTTGAGGGCGTTCGTCAAATATCTGTCCATCCATGGAAATCTCGTTTCCTAAATACATCATTATACTTCATCAATGAATTGGTTTCAACTCTGATTCCGGTTGCCGGAATCCACAATGGACAAATCGATGGTGATTCAAAGATGTGCCGAGTAATAATTCGCGCGCGTAAATCGTGTATTTGAAGCGGTGCAATGGAGCTGTTGTGGTTGCATAACGTGGTCGCGAACGCGGTAAATTAGTCTTCGTGATATCCAAATTGACACGATCGCCTGTTCTCTCGGATTGACGAATGCCCTGTTAGACACTATGGCTGATGGGATCATCTACGGCCAATTGGCTTAAGGCAGCAGAACAAGGAGCTGAATCGTGGGTAATGTCCTTGTGGAGTACCTTCCTATCCTCGTGTTCCTGGTGATCGCTACGGGGCTCGGGCTTGTGCTCATACTTGCTGCCGTCCTTATTGCTGTGCGTAAACCTGATCCCGAAAAACTCTCTGCCTATGAATGCGGATTCAATGCGTTCGATGATGCACGCATGAAATTCGATGTTCGGTTTTACCTGGTGGCCATCCTGTTTATAATTTTCGATTTGGAAATCGCATTTTTGTTCCCGTGGGCTGTTGGGTTCAGCCAGTTGAGTGATCTCGCCTTTTGGTCAATGATGATCTTCTTGGCGGTATTGACAATCGGATTTGCATATGAGTGGAAAAAGGGAGCCTTGGAATGGGAGTAGAAACAGGACAATACCAGTCTCAATCGGATAAAGAGACGACGGTGCGAGCGCTTGGTAATGAACTGCAGGACAAGGGTTTCTTGCTGACATCAGCTGAAGACGTGATCAATTGGGCGCGAACTGGATCATTGCACTGGATGACGTTTGGATTGGCCTGTTGTGCGGTGGAAATGATGCATACATCCATGCCGCGTTATGATCTTGAGCGTTTCGGAACCGCACCACGTGCATCGCCACGACAGTCCGATTTAATGATTGTGGCCGGAACATTGACGAACAAAATGGCTCCTGCACTTCGTAAGGTCTATGACCAGATGCCCGAGCCGAGATATGTGATCTCGATGGGTTCGTGCGCGAACGGTGGTGGATATTATCATTATAGTTATTCCGTTGTTCGCGGTTGTGATCGAATCGTTCCCGTTGATGTCTATGTTCCCGGATGTCCCCCGACGGCTGAGGCCTTGTTGTACGGGCTCATGACGTTACAGCGAAAAATTCGCCGTACGGGAACGATTGTGCGGTAAGGAGCAGTTTTGGTGCTGGAGGAATTAAACGAACTGGGTATGCAAATTGCAACACAGCGGCCCGATTGTGTGTTGTCTTGGGAGGTTAATCATAACGAGTTGACCATGGATATTGCTCTCTCGTCGATTGTAGAATGTGTTGAGTTCCTTAAGGAGGATCAGAGTTGTAAATTTTCGACGCTTATTGATATAACGGCTGCTGATTATCCTGAACGTCCGCAGCGATTTGATGTGATTTATCTCTTTCTGAGTATGTATCAGAACCAACGCATTCGGTTGCGCGTGGCTGTTCGTGAGGGAGAAACGGTGCCTTCGATCACGGAGGTGCATTCGTCGGCCAATTGGTTTGAACGCGAAGTCTTTGATATGTTCGGGGTTTTATTTTCGGGACATCCTGATTTACGGCGAATATTGACGGATTATGGATTTCGGGGGCATCCACTGCGTAAGGACTTTCCCACAACGGGGTATACAGAAGTTCGCTATGATGAAGCCCTCAAGCGTGTCGTGTATGAACCTGTCAGTCTGGTACAGGAGTATCGTCAGTTCGATTTTATGTCACCCTGGGAAGGTACAAATTACGGGATTCCAGATGACTCCCGAGAGCAAAAGTCGGAATAATCAGTACGTCTCTCTATACGAATAATCGAGCACCCAAATTTAAGCATTAAGGGATAGATGGAACAGTGCATATTCGCTGCTGAAGAGGATTCGAAAATTGGTTGTTTTTGAGGCAAGGACACAGTCTTCGAAGTATGTTGCAGTGATCGGATTCGACGGGGTGCCATTGCGGGTCAATACTGCCCATCATTTGGCGAGGACGTCGGTGTATGTGTATGTGTCCGGAACTATGTGAAAGGACGTCGTTGTGATGGATGGTGGAAAAGGATTTGACGACGCTCTGACCGGTGAGCAGAAAATTCGTAATTTTAACATTAATTTCGGTCCACAACATCCGGCTGCACATGGTGTATTGCGTTTGGTTCTCGAACTGGATGGGGAAATTGTTGAACGTTGCGATCCCCATATCGGGTTGTTGCATCGTGGAACCGAGAAACTTATGGAAAGTCGAACCTATCTTCAGAACCTGCCGTATCTGGATCGGCTCGATTACGTGGCACCGATGAACCAAGAACATGCTTGGTGCCTGGCCATTGAAAGGTTAACCGGTGCAGAGGTACCTTATCGTGCATCACTGATACGGGTGCTTTATTCTGAAATCGGACGCGTCCTGAACCATCTCTTGAATGTTACCACTCAAGCCATGGACGTAGGTGCATTGACTCCCCCATTGTGGGGTTTCGAAGAGCGTGAGAAATTGATGGTCTTTTATGAGCGGGCTTGCGGTGCAAGACTGCATGCTGCTTACTTTCGTCCGGGAGGTGTGCATCAAGATATAGAGGATCAATTGCTCGACGATATTGGGGAATGGACGACGGAGTTTCCCAAGGTCCTCGACGATATCGATGGACTCCTTACAGAAAACAGAATCTTCAAGCAACGAAACGTCGATATCGGGATCGTCACCGAAGACGATGTTCTCAATTGGGGATTTTCTGGAGTGATGGTGCGCGGGAGTGGCCTGGCCTGGGATCTTCGGCGTTCTCAGCCGTATGAATGTTATGATGAATTTGACTTTCAAATTCCGGTCGGAAAGAATGGCGATTGCTTTGATCGGTATCTGGTTCGTATGGAGGAAATGCGTCAATCGGTCTCGATTATTCAGCAGGCTATTGTTAAGTTGCGCCAGACAACGGGTGACATTTTGGTGCGTGGAAAGATCACCCCGCCAAAACGTGGAGAAATGAAGTCTTCGATGGAAGCTCTCATTCATCATTTTAAGCTTTATACCGAGGGTTTTCATGTTCCCAAAGGGGTTGTATATGCGGCTGTCGAAGCACCGAAAGGTGAGTTTGGTGTTCAGCTCATATCGGATGGTGGCAACAAACCCTATCGTGTAAAGTTGCGTGCACCCGGGTTTTTGCATTTGCAAGCAATGGATTTTGTTGCCAAGGGCCACCAGTTGGCCGACGTGGCCGCAATTATTGGAACCATGGATGTTGTATTTGGAGAAATCGACCGGTGAGATGCGCAGGCGTATCATGTCGCCGGGACACTCAGGTCTGTTCAGGGTTCCTGAGGACGGGTTTAGATCAAAATCGAATATGTCCCGTATCTTGATATGGCTGCGTAAAGGGTTTTAAGGAAACCGCAATGCTTCGTCGTTTACATTCTGAGCAGCCGGAGAGTTTCACCTTTACTCCGCAAAATCAAGCATGGGCTGAGGCGCAACTCACCAAATTTCCAGAGAATCGTGCCGCCAGCGCAATTATTCCCCTCTTGTGGCGCGCGCAGGAGCAAGAAGGATGGTTGACCAAACCGGCGATTGAGTACGTTGCGGACATGCTTGATATCGCCTATATCCGTGCACTCGAGGTTGCGTCGTTTTATTTCATGTTTCAGTTGCAACCGGTTGGAAGCGTGGCGCATGTGCAGGTTTGTGGTACGACGACATGTATGATATCAGGTGCGGACGACTTGATCACTGTGTGCAAGGCAAAAATTGCATCATGGCCGCATAAGATATCTTCTGATGGTAAATTTTCGTGGGAAGAGGTCGAATGTTTGGGATCTTGTGCGAACGCACCAATGGTGCAAATCGGAAAGGATTATTTTGAAGATTTGACGCCAGAACGTCTTATGGATGTCTTGCAGAAGCTTGAGAATGGTGAAGGCGTCACACCTGGCCCTCAAAATGGTCGATTTTCCTGTGAACCGGGTTCCGGTCTGACCAGCTTAAAAGATTTTGGTGCCGCATCCTCCTCCTGCAACGCATCTGTCCAACTGGCACTTGATCACGCTGATACGACGAAACGTATTGATGGTTCTGAAGTGCCTTTAGTGACCCCTTGGCGAGATCGGGAAATAGAGAATCTGCAATCCGTGACCGGGTCGACCGATACCGTTAAGATTGAGAAGGACAATGGCGCGGAGACGATTGAAATTTAGGGCAATCGAATGGATTGACGCAATCGTGCGTTTGAATCCATGATCAAGAATCGCAACAATTAGGGAGACAATGTACGATGGCAAATATGACCGGAAATTCGAGTTGCTTGGCTGTGAGTTGGGGCGTGAGCGCGGTCCTCGGGATTGGAACCGGGGCTGTATTGGGCGTTAATGGCGCCTTAGGCCCTCTGCTCGCTGTTCTTACGGGGGGCGCGATATGTGTTGCCGTCGGCTTACTCTTCAGTAACCTGATTTGTCAGTCTCAGGATTTTGCGTCATCATCACATTCGTCATCAAGACATCTTGACCATGCGTCTGGTTTGTCGGAACCGAATCCTTCCACACACGTGTCAAGCGCCGATAGAGCGATTGAAACGTCGCCTCCAAGGTCGGAAATCACAAGCGCCATTCAGTCGACACAACTCCCCGGAACACAAGAATTAGCGAATCGTAAGGGGCAGTGGCGTTATCAGCCGCCGAGTATGTCGTGACGTGACATTCGAGAAAGCGTTGCCCGCATGAGGGTTTGACCGGGTATGATGGATTCGAAAGACCAGAGGATTGCGGCAAAAGGTCGCCATATTGCGTTGGTGATCGTTCTGACGATGATGGCTTGGCTCATACTGCAATTTCTTGGCAGCAGATTGGGTTTGCCGGGTCGCTATGCGCTCTTGTTTGATTTCGCTGCGCTTGCCGCCCTCGTCTATGCTGGAATAAATATCCTAAAGTTGCGACGGCTGCAAAGGGAAATGCAGAGGTGATGGACATATGTTGAAGGATCAGGATCGCATCTTTACAAACCTTTACGGTATGTACCAGTCGACACTGGAAGGCGCACGGACGCGCGGTCATTGGGACAAGACGGCTGATCTGATCAAGAAAGGCCGTGATTGGATTATTCAAGAAATCAAGGAAAGTGGGCTACGAGGTCGCGGTGGTGCCGGGTTTCCGACGGGTTTGAAATGGTCTTTTATGCCAAAGGAGAGTGATGGTCGACCAAGTTATCTGGTGGTGAATGCGGACGAGTCGGAACCGGGGACCTGCAAGGATCGCGAGATTATGCGGCATGAGCCTCACACCTTGATTGAGGGATGTTTGCTGGCAAGTTTCGCCATGAACGCTCATACATGCTACATCTACATTCGCGGTGAGTATATCCGAGAGCGAGAAGTGCTGCAGCGGGCCATTGATGAAGCCTATTTTGCTCGTTTACTGGGCAAGAACGCGGCTGATTCGGGATGGGATTTCGATCTCTTTTTGCATCATGGGGCTGGAGCGTACATTTGCGGTGAGGAAACGGCCCTGTTGGAGAGTCTTGAGGGCAAAAAAGGTATGCCGAGGATGAAACCACCCTTTCCAGCTGGGGCGGGGTTGTACGGGTGTCCAACGACTGTGAATAACGTCGAGTCGATTGCCGTTGTCCCGACCATTTTGAGAAGAGGGGCGGATTGGTTTGCCGGGTTTGGTCGGCCGAACAACACTGGAACGAAGCTTTTTGCAATCTCCGGTCATGTGAACAATCCTTGTGTGGTCGAAGAATCGATGTCAATTCCCTTTGATGAACTGATCGAGAAGCATTGCGGTGGAATTCGAGGCGGGTGGGATAACTTGAAGGCGGTGATTCCCGGAGGTGCTTCGGTGCCGTGTGTGCGGGGCGAGCATATGATGAACGCAATCATGGATTTTGATTATCTTAGGAATGAGTTGGGATCCGGTCTCGGAACGGCTGCTGTCATCGTCATGGATCAGTCGACCGATATTATTAAGGCAATATGGCGATTGTCGAAGTTTTATAAGCATGAGAGTTGTGGTCAATGTACTCCATGTCGGGAGGGTACAGGTTGGATGATGCGGGTTATGGAACGTCTCGTGCTCGGTCAGGCTGAGGATAGAGAAATCGACATGCTCTTTGAGGTCACAAAGCAAGTCGAGGGGCATACGATTTGTGCGTTGGGTGATGCGGCGGCCTGGCCGATTCAGGGCCTTATCCGGAATTTCCGTGATGAAATTGAAGATCGTATAAAGAACAAGGACGTGCGCCCGGCATGGGCTGCTGTCGCTGCGGAATAGTGAATTATGCGCCTGTTTGCGGTCCTGCTCTGTGTGTCACTGCTTCTGGCGTGTTCGAATGAAGGGGATATGATCTTGTTTGACGGACACGCCTACCAAACTCGAGCCGAGATTACGGACCGATCGGACCGTCGTCGTTTCAAGATAACAGTACGCAATCCGGAGGTCTCGTGGATCGGTGCACGTGCAGCGGGTGAATTTGAAGCGATTCGGTATTGTATCGGCGCATATGGTACGTCCGAATTGAACTGGTTTTCTGGTTCACATGAAGAAGATCATGACAACGTAGACGATGGCCGGGATCTGGTTCTTTTTGGTGAGTGTCGGCCCCGATAGCCGGTTCCATGGATGCAATAGAAATGGGCATAACGATGTCGGTTGATCATGCAGACGTGTTTCAGTGACATGTCGTCATTGATCCTGAAGACGACGTTAGAACGAGCGACGCGCGCGTTACGTTTTTTCATATCCACTCTTGTTGCGATTGTCTGTCTTGCATCGATTGCCGCTGCGAGGCCGGCTTTGAGTGAGATCAAACAATTTGATGACGGACTATTCCATATTGCCGTAGCGAATGTTATTCGCAACAAATGCCCGACCATCGACGGACGCATGCTCCGGGCGATGAACGTGATGTATCGGTTGAAGCAGGATGTCGAGAAACTTGGCTATAGTTCCGGTGAATTGAACGCGTACATAAAGAGCGATACTGAAAAGAATCGAATGAAGGAACGGGGTCACGCTTTTTTTCGTGAACATGGCGTTGATCCAGAGAAACCCCAGGACTTTTGCCGTTTTGGCTACGAAGAAATTGAGAAACAAAGCCAAATTGGAATATTGTTGAAAGCAAATTAGAACGATGTCTGACCTTCACACGTTAATTGTTAATGATAAATCCGTTCAAGTCGAAGGCGCGATGACATTGATCCAGGCTTGTGAAGTTGCAGGAATCGAGATTCCACGATTTTGCTATCATGAGCGCCTTTCGATCGCCGGAAATTGTCGCATGTGTCTCGTTGAAGTGGTTGGTGGTCCACCCAAGCCTGCGGCCTCCTGCGCGATGCAGGTCCGGGATCTTCGCAAGGGTCCGGAAGGAGAACCGGCTCGGATAAAGACCAATTCTCCGATGGTAAGGAAGGCCCGCGAAGGTGTGATGGAATTCTTGCTCATAAATCATCCGCTTGATTGCCCAATTTGTGATCAAGGAGGTGAGTGTGATCTTCAAGATCAGGCTATGAGTTATGGTCTCGACTCCAGCCGATATCAGGAACCCAAGCGGGCGGTCGATGATCTCGATCTGGGGCCATTGGTTGAAACCCATATGGTACGCTGCATTTCATGTACGCGTTGTGTACGTTTTACGACGGAAGTTGCGGGTATCGCACAGATGGGCCAGACCGGTCGCGGTGAGGATGCAGAAATTACATCGTATCTTGGTGAAACCCTCAACAGCAATTTGCAGGGAAATATCATTGATCTGTGTCCGGTCGGTGCTCTGGTGTCAAAACCTTATGCCTTTACGGCACGTCCGTGGGAGCTTACCAAGACGGAGAGCATTGATGTCATGGATGCGCTGTGCTCTGCGATACGTATTGATACCAAAGGTCGTGAAGTGATGCGTATACTTCCGCGGAATCATGACGGCGTGAATGAAGAGTGGATTTCGGATAAGACACGCTTTGTTTGGGATGGCTTATGTCTTCAACGCCTCGATCGCCCCTTCGTTCGTGAAAAGGGCAAATTGCAACCGGTTACGTGGGAAGAAGCGCTGGATCGATCGGCGAGGGCGATAAGTGGAGCCAAGAATTTAGTCGGGTTAGTCGGGAATCTTGCGTCAACCGAAGCGGCCTTTGCGTTAAGGCAGTTGATTGAACGGCAGGGAGGTGATGTTGAGTGCCGAGTTGATGGAGCAAAATTGCCAATTGGCAATCGTTCCGGATATGTTGGAAGCGCGCAAATTGAGGATATTGATTGTGCAAAGCATATCGTCTTGATTGGATGTGATCCGCGTTCGGAAGCTCCGGTGTTTAATGCACGTATTCGCAAAGCGTGGTTGGCGGGCTCCCAGGTTGCTCTTGTGGGAAAACGCGTTGAGTTAACGTATGATTACCGGCATTTGGGTGATGATCGCGATGCTCTCAAGAGTCTGGCTGAGAAGGGGCATTGTGGTGAGATGGAACAGACGAGTGTCGTCATTGTCGGGCAGGCTGCTTTGATAGATGCTGATGGTGAGGCGGTGCTCGCCGCTGCAATGACCGTTGCGGAGCAAACACAATCGAAATTAATGATTCTGCATACGGCTGCTGGTCGTGTTGGAGCGATGGATATCGGCGCCGTAACAGACAAGGGTCTTGCCATTTTGACGGACGCTGATGTCATTTTCGACCTCGGAGCCGATGAAACTGAATATGGTTCGGATTCTTTTGTCATCTATCAGGGCAGTCATGGTGACCGGGGCGCACATCGGGCGGACATCATTCTACCTGCGGCTTGTTATACCGAGGAAAATGGTACGTTTGTGAATACGGAAGGTCGACCGCAATATGCGTTTCGTGCAAATTTTCCACCAGGCGATGCAAAGGAGAACTGGGCCATTCTAAGAGCTTTGTCGGCCAAGTTGGGTGCGCCTCAGAGCTGGGATGGTCTGTCCGGGCTGCGAACTGAGATGATTGCGGAGGTTCCGCATTTGGCATGGATTGATGAAGTGCCGGAAAATGAGTGGCAGCGTGTCCCTCAGGGAGAACTTATGCAGGGTCAATTTGGAACGGCGATTGAAGACTTCTATCTCTCCAATCCGATTGCACGGGCCAGCCCGCTCATGGCTCAATTGTCGGCGTTGTCCCGTTGATGTTCATGAATGAATGATTGACCCGAGCGTACATGTGGTCTGAAATTGTGGACGAGAATGAGCAACAGCGCCACTTCCTGGGATGGCGATCATGATACAGGATCCAACGGTGTGATGAACAGACAGCAAATCTATGGTGCGGGCACCGATGGCTGATTTTTTGGTCACACCGGCCGGTATTGCAATTCTGATGATCGCGCAAATCCTGGCGATTATTGCGTTCGTTATGATTTCGTTGATTTTCCTTGTTTACGGAGATCGCAAGATTTGGGCTGCGGTTCAGATGCGCCGAGGCCCAAATGTTGTTGGAACATTTGGTGTGTTGCAGTCGGTGGCGGATGTTCTGAAGTATGTCTTCAAAGAGGTGATCATTCCGGCGGGTGCGGACAAGACGGTATTTCTGTTGGCACCGATGATTTCTTTCGTGTTGGCACTCTTGGCCTGGT
Organism: Aestuariivita sp.; assembly: GCA_026710045.1. Taxonomy (GTDB): domain Bacteria; phylum Pseudomonadota; class Alphaproteobacteria; order Rhodobacterales; family Rhodobacteraceae; genus JAPORY01. The sequence continues at coordinate 13,675 of JAPORU010000097.1, forward strand.
CCGTTATTCCGTTCAACGACGGATGGGTTCTCGCGGATATTAACGTCGCTCTTCTCTTTGTTTTCGCGATTTCATCTCTGGAAGTGTATGGTGTCATTATGGGAGGGTGGGCGTCGAACTCAAAGTATCCTTTTTTGGGAAGTCTGAGATCGGCCGCGCAGATGATTTCCTATGAGGTGTCGATTGGGTTGATCATTATCGGTGTAATCATCTCGACCGGTAGCATGAATCTCGGAGCAATCGTTCACGCGCAAGATACGTCATATGGGTTCTTCGGCTGGTATTGGCTACCCCATCTTCCAATGGTGTTTCTCTTCTTCATTAGCGCATTAGCCGAAACAAATCGACCGCCCTTTGATCTCCCCGAAGCGGAGTCAGAGCTCGTAGCGGGGTATCAGGTCGAGTATTCTTCGACGCCGTTCCTGTTGTTCATGGCCGGAGAATATGTCGCGATTTTTCTCATGTGTGCGTTGACAAGTTTGTTGTTTTTTGGTGGTTGGTTGTCTCCCATCCCGGGCGTAGCGGATGGGCCGCATTGGATGATTGCCAAAATGCTGTTTTTCTTTTTTCTTTTTGCAATGGTTAAGGCGATTACACCCCGTTATCGGTATGACCAGTTGATGCGCCTTGGATGGAAGGTATTTTTACCGTTTTCGTTGGCTTGGGTTGTTTTTGCGGCTTTCGCCGCGCGATTCGACTGGTTTTGGGGCGGTTTTGCCCGTTGGCCGGTGTAAGCGGATGGCATTTCGCTGTCACCTTCGGTATTGTGCACGGAAATTGCAGTCCTGTTGTTTGTTGTATAGGATGTCAGGTCATGCTCAAGATTGGTGCATGAAGGGTTTTCGCTATGGCTCAAATTGATTACTTGCGTGCAACAAAGTACTTTTTTCTGGTTGATTTTCTCAAAGGTATGCGTTTGGGGCTCAAGTATTTTTTTTCTCCGAAGGCGACGGTAAATTATCCGCATGAAAAGGGGACTTTGAGTCCACGATTTCGTGGCGAACATGCCTTGCGACGATACCCGAATGGTGAAGAGCGTTGCATTGCGTGTAAGCTTTGCGAAGCGATTTGTCCGGCGCAAGCGATCACGATTGACGCCGAACCCCGCGAAGATGGTTCACGTCGAACGACGCGTTATGATATCGATATGACAAAGTGCATTTATTGTGGATTTTGTCAGGAAGCTTGTCCGGTTGATGCCATTGTTGAAGGGCCGAATTTTGAGTTCGCGACCGAAACGCGCGAGGAGTTGTTCTATGACAAGGAAAAACTTTTAGCCAATGGGGAACGGTGGGAAGTTGAGATTGCCCGAAATCTCGAGATGGATGCACCTTATCGATGATTGATGCGCCACCAAATCCCTTTCAAGTGATGCTTCAGCAGGCCCAAGAGATGGCGCGCGTCCTGAATCCGGCTTTGGAGTCCCTGAATCCGAAAGATTTTGAAAATCTTTGGCCAACGATGCCCAAGGATGTGATGGAATTCTGGTTTGGAAAAACGATCAATAAGGATGGCCTTGATGCGAAGACACGGCTCTTCATCACATTGGCGGGTCTGACATGCCAAGGAGCTCAGGCCGATATGGCGATACGTCAGACCGTTCGACATCTGTTGGAAGCGGAGGCGACCAAGCAAGAGATCCTTGAAGCCATTGGACAAATGACGGCGTTCGCGGGTGTTCCAGCCGTAACACGTGCGTTATCTTTGGCGCAGGAAGTGGTGGGAGATGAGCCGTGAGCGACTGGGTATTTTACCTTTTTGCACTCAGTGTCTTGATGGGTGGTTTTTTCACGGTTGTAAGCCGCAATCCTGTTCATTCGGTTTTATGGTTGATTTTGTCGTTTTTGTCAACGTCGGGTCTTTTTGTCTTGTTGGGAGCTGAGTTCGTCGCAATGCTCTTGATTATTGTATACGTTGGTGCTGTGGCGGTCTTGTTCTTGTTTGTTGTGATGATGTTGGATGTTGATTTTGCTGCTCTGAAAGCCGAAATGGCAAAATATATGCCGTTGGCCTTGTTGATCGCGGTGATCCTATTGATGCAGTTTGTCATGGCTTTCGGCGCATGGGAGTCCAACGCCGCAGCGCAGAGTTTGCGTGCTCAGATAACCTTGGAACAGTATCACAACACGGAAGCTCTGGGGCTTATTCTCTATGATCAGTATTTCTTGTTGTTTCAGCTTGCGGGCTTGATACTGCTTGTGGCGATGATTGGTGCTATTGTGCTGACTCTGCGCCATCGTCAGGAAATCAAACGCCAGGATATCCTCGCGCAGATGTATCGTGATCCGGCTCACGCACTGGAACTTAGAGATGTCAAGCCGGGGCAAGGGCTTTAAGGTGAACCAAGAGCCGTTCAGGGTCGTGCGTTCGGTAGAGTGCAGACCGCGGTTACTGTGTTGGGCCGGTCAGCTGTGTCGCGAGCGTCGTTTTTCTTGTTTGGCAAAGGTGTAAGGAATGTTTGCATCGTCTGACGAGATCTGTCGCGTGAAACTATTGGCGCTGGGTATCAAGGACGCTGAATGCGGTTGGATTCCGAGGGCTGGTTCCGTGAGTGGACTCAGGCTGGGACGAAAGTGATCACATGGTTGGTTTGGAACATTATCTAACGGTTGCAGCCACACTTTTTGTTATCGGCGTCTTTGGTCTTTTTCTGAATCGAAAGAATGTGATCATTTTGTTGATGAGCATCGAATTGATGTTGTTGGCTGTGAACATTAATCTGGTGGCTTTCTCAGCTTTTCTGGGTGACTTGGTTGGACAGGTCTTTACGTTGTTTGTCTTGACTGTGGCGGCCGCAGAAGCGGCGATCGGACTCGCAATCCTCGTTTGTTTCTTTCGAAATCGCGGCACGATTGCTGTTGAAGATGCAAACGTCATGAAGGGGTAAGGGGTCTTGGAGAGTTTTGTTCTCTTTGCTCCGCTGGTCGGTGCGATTATCTGTGGCTTTACATGGAAGATCATCGGCGAGGTTGTTGCACAGTGTGTGGCGACCGGGTTGCTTTTTCTGGCGGCTTTTTTGAGTTGGGTCATTTTCCTGACGCTTGACCCAGGCGCCCATGAGTTGGGCTACTACAATGTATCGATTCTGCGATGGATTGAGAGCGGTACGCTGAGCACCGACTGGGCTATTCGTATGGATCGTTTGACGGCCATCATGCTTGTGGTCATTACCACGGTATCGAGTCTCGTTCACCTTTACAGTTTTGGCTACATGGCGCATGATCCGCATTGGAGCGAAGGGGAAAGTTATAAGCCACGCTTCTTCGCATATTTGAGCTTCTTTACCTTCGCGATGTTGATGTTGGTAACCGCCGATAATCTGGTCCAGATGTTTTTTGGCTGGGAAGGTGTCGGCCTCGCATCTTACCTGCTGATTGGTTTCTACTATCGTAAGCTCTCGGCTAACGCCGCGGCAATTAAGGCTTTCGTCGTCAACCGTGTGGGTGACTTTGGATTTGGTCTGGGGATTTTTGCGTTATTTTTTCTTGTCGATTCGGTCTATTTTTCGGATATTTTTGCAGCAGCGCCCGTTCTTGCTGAGACCAAGATTGCGTTCTTGTGGACAAGCTGGAGCGCTATTGAACTGGTATGTTTCTTGTTGTTTGTCGGAGCAATGGGAAAGTCCGCGCAACTGATCCTGCATACCTGGTTGCCGGATGCAATGGAAGGACCGACACCGGTTTCCGCTTTGATTCATGCCGCGACAATGGTGACTGCCGGAGTTTTCTTGGTATGTCGTATGTCACCGTTAATGGAATTCGCGCCAAATGCCACCGCATTTATTACATTTCTCGGAGTTGCAACGGCGTTTTTTGCGGCGACGGTCGGGCTTGTACAGACCGATATCAAGCGCGTTATTGCCTACTCAACCTGCTCTCAGCTGGGATATATGTTTGTCGCAGCAGGCGTGGGAATGTATTCTGCGGCCATGTTTCATCTCTTTACACATGCGTTTTTCAAGGCGATGCTTTTCTTGGGTGCTGGATCCGTGATTCATGCGATGCATCATGAACAAGATATGATGAAATACGGTGGATTACGTCGGGTGATTCCCTATACTTTTTGGGCAATGATGATTGGAACGTTCGCGATCACCGGTGTCGGCGTTCCCGTTTGGATCTTTACGTTCGGTGAAATTCCAGTTGGATTTGCGGGCTTCCAGTCCAAGGATGCTATCATTGAGAGTACCTACGCGGCGGGGTCGTCTTTTGGGTTTTGGGCACTTGTGATTGCCGCCTTGTTCACCAGCTTTTATTCTTGGCGACTTATGTTTCTGACGTTTTTTGGACACGCGCGTGGAAGCAAGGATACCTATGAGCGCGCGCATGAAAGCCCTGCGTCCATGCTGGTCCCGTTGGGAGTCCTTGCGATTGGATCCATTTTCTCGGGAATGGTCTGGTATCAATCCTACTTTGGTCATGTTGATTATGTTGCCAAATTCTACGGAATCACCTTTACCGAGTTATCGGAGAGCGGTCATCTGGAGTCGCATGAAGGTGACATAAGCGCTGACTCCGATAAGGTCGGCGCGCATCATGGGCCTGTTGGATCAGGAGATAGCGAGAGACATGCGGCAGAGCATCATGACATATTTTCTGGACAACCGGGTGAGGGTGGGTTGTATTTTAGTCCTGGGAACACTCTACTGAATGACGCTCATGCCGTTCCGAATTGGGTGAAGACATCTCCGTTTATGGCCATGGTGGTCGGGTTTATTTTTGCCTACTGGTTTTATGTCTTGGCGCCCGATTTACCGCGCCGTCTCGCACAAAACCAACGTCCACTCTATCTGTTCCTGAAGAATAAATGGTATTTTGATGAAGCGTATACGTTTATTTTTGTTAAACCTGCTCTTTCGCTCGGTCGCGTCTTCTGGCGTCGGGGTGACGGGAGCTTAATTGACGGTACGATCAATGGGATCGCTATGGGAATCATCCCGACTCTGACTCGCTTTGCGAGCCGTGCACAATCTGGTTACATTTTTACTTATGCTTTCTGGATGGTTGTTGGTATCGCAGTTTTGATCACCTGGATGTCGATTAGCAGTGGAGGGTAGTTGTGGATAATCTGCTCTCCATCACAACGTTCCTGCCATCAATTGCGGCCTTGATACTGACATTATTTTTACGCGGGAATGATGACGCCGCGAACCGGAATGCGAAGTTTGCTGCATTGTTCGCGACGATTGCCACCTTTGTGACGTCCCTCTTTATCTTGTTCGGATTTGACCCTGATGATGTTGGGTTTCAGTTCGTAGAAGAGGGTGAGTGGTTGTTCGGTCTTAAGTACAAGATGGGTGTTGATGGCATCAGCGTTCTGTTCGTAATGCTGACGACGTTCATTATGCCGTTGGTTATACTGGCCAGTTGGAACGTGCACACGCGGGTCAAGGAATACATGATTGCGTTTCTGGTATTGGAAACCTTGATGCTGGGCGTATTCATGGCCCTTGATTTGATATTGTTTTATTTGTTCTTTGAGGCGGGCCTTATCCCGATGTTTCTGATTATCGGGATATGGGGTGGCAAGGATCGCATTTACGCTTCGTTTAAGTTCTTTCTTTATACATTCCTTGGGTCGGTTTTGATGCTAGTAGCGATGGTCGGGATGTATATTGATGCCGGGACGACGGATATTGAGCGTTTGCTCAGGCATCCGTTTAGTTTTGAACCTTTCAATATATTCGGTTTTCACGTTGTCGGGGGACTGCAGACCATGATGTGGTTGGCATTTTTTGCCAGTTTCGCGGTGAAAATGCCAATGTGGCCGGTACACACATGGTTGCCGGATGCACATGTACAGGCTCCGACTGCCGGATCGGTGGTCCTCGCGTCTATTCTCCTTAAAATGGGGGGTTACGGATTCTTGCGCTTTAGTCTGCCGATGTTTCCCATTGGATCCGAGATCATGGCACCCTTGGTTCTGTGGATGAGCGCAATTGCAATTGTTTACACGTCTTTGGTTGCGCTTGTTCAGGAGGATATGAAGAAGTTGATCGCCTATTCCTCAGTTGCTCACATGGGCTTTGTTACAATGGGGATTTTCACATTTAATCAGCAGGGACTTGATGGAGCGATCTTCCAGATGCTCAGTCATGGATTTATTTCTGGGGCGCTCTTTCTCTGTGTTGGTGTGATTTACGATCGCCAGAAGACTCGTGAGATTGATGCGTATGGTGGCTTGGTGAATCGAATGCCGGCGTATGCATTAATCTTCATGCTCTTTACGATGGCGAATGTTGGATTGCCGGGTACATCCGGATTCATTGGTGAATTTCTAACCTTGGTGGCGGTGTTTCAAGAAAATACGTGGGTCGCCTTGGTGGCGACTTCGGGTGTCATTTTCTCAGCTGCTTACGCTCTCTGGCTCTATCGACGTGTTGTGTTTGGAGACCTTATCAAAGAGAGTCTGACATCCATTCAGGATATGTCTCGTCGTGAACGCATGATTTTTGCGCCGCTTATCGCGGCGACGATTGCTTTCGGTATCTATCCGGCACCCATTCTGGATATTATTGGTCCGTCCGTGCAGGCACTGCTTGAAGAGCGTAACGCCGCTCTTGATCACGCGTTCGTGGTCACGCAGTGGGCACTAAACTAAGATATCGAAGATGATTTACTCAGACCTTTACGTCATTCTCCCGGAAATTCTGTTGTCGGTTTTTGCATTAGTTGCATTGATTGCAGTGGTCTACGCAGGGAAAGACCAGCGGGCTTCGCTCTTGCTTTGGGTATCGACCGGAATGCTGCTTGCTGTCACGGCCTTTATTGGGATTGTCGGTTCCGGTACACACGTCGCGTTTAATAGTTTGTTCGTTGACGACGCGTTTTCACGCTTTGCGAAGATTTTAATTTTGGCCTCAGCGGCGGTAATATTGTTGATGAGCGAGAGTTTCATGGCGAAGCATGATCTTTTGCGGTTTGAGTATCCGATTCTCATTGTTCTTGCCGCCGTCGGCATGATGATTATGGTCAGTGCGGCGGACCTCATGACACTCTACATGGGGTTGGAGCTTCAATCTTTGTCGCTTTATATCGTTGCGGCACTTCGACGGGACAGTGTTCGGGCAACGGAAGCGGGTTTGAAGTACTTTGTGCTGGGAGCCTTATCATCGGGCCTGTTCTTGTTCGGCGCCTCTTTGGTGTATGGCTATGCCGGTACAACGCAATTCGCAGGAATCATTGAGACCACCAGGGATCAGGAGTTATCCCTCGGACTGTTGTTTGGTCTCATTTTCGTCATTTCGGGGCTAGCCTTTAAAGTGTCTGCGGTTCCGTTTCATATGTGGACCCCGGATGTGTACGAAGGTTCACCGACGCCCGTTACGGCTTTTTTTTCGACGGCCCCGAAAGTCGCCGCGATCGGCTTGTTTGCACGGGTTCTTCACGATGCCTTTGGGGGCGCGATTGCGGACTGGAGACAGGTGATCGCTCTGTTGTCGGTTTTGTCGATGTTTCTTGGTTCCATTGCGGCCATCGGGCAAACAGACATTAAGCGTTTGATGGCGTATTCATCCATTGCGCATATGGGTTATGCGTTAATGGGCCTTGCCGCAGGCACCCAACTGGGTATTGAGGCGCTCCTTGTTTACATGGTCATTTACGTGACCATGAGTATTGGCACTTTTGCCTTTATCTTGACAATGGAGCGGGACGGTCAACCGATTACAGACATTTCAGCTTTGAAACTTATCGCCAATAGTGATCCTCTCAAGGCCTTGTCGATGTTGATTTTATTGTTCTCGCTTGCCGGTGTTCCACCGATGCTTGGTTTTTTCGGAAAGTTCTATGTGCTCAAGTCGGCTTATGAAGCCGGCCTGATTTGGCTGGCTATTGCCGGGGTCGTTGCGTCCGTAATCGGGGCCTATTACTATCTTCGCATTGTCTTCCTTATGTATTTCGGCGATGATGTGAATGAAGAGCTGGAGACTCGTGGCACGCCGATCTTGACGGCAATTGTTGTGGTGTGTGCAGCCGTTATGGTGCTTGGAATTGTCAACTTGTTTGGCATCGATGGTGCAGCGTCTGTTGCGGCAGAAATTCTGATCCGTTGAGCACATTTCACTATTATGGTGTGAGCCTCTGTCTGCCGACCGGTTGGTACTGTCCGATCATGATGGGGATCTATTGATGGAATGGCCCGCCGGGTATCAACGTCGATTGTTGGGAGAGGTGTCAAGTACGTTAGATGTGGCCAGACAGATTTTTTCTGAGATAGACGAGCCTGAGTGGATTCTCGCACAAAATCAAACAAGTCCTCGTGGAAGGAATGGTCGAAAGTGGATCAGCGGAGAGCGTAACTTCTCAGCCACATTGTTGATGCGTCTTGATGAAAGTCCGCAGGCCGCCGCCTTGCGCTCCTTTGTGATGTCACTGGCGCTCTTTGATGCCCTTGTCGCGATTGTTGGTCCAGCACACGGATTGAGCCTCAAGTGGCCAAATGATGTGCTCTTGAATTGTGGTAAGTTGGCAGGAATCTTGTTGGAAAGCTGTCGAGGACGAAACAAGTCGATCGAGTTGGCTATTGGCATTGGTGTGAATCTGCTTGATGCGCCGGTCGGAAGGACAATCGAAAAACGTGCGGCAAATCCTGTATCTTTGTTCGGTGAAACGGGTGTTTCGATTGAAGCAGTCCGATTTATGGACTATCTCGCGGCGAGTTATGCACGGAGGGAAAGACAGTTTCGGGATCTTGGGTTTGAATCAATTCGCGTGGATTGGTTGAAGCATGCGGCGCGACTCGGCGACATTATTGAGGCGGTCACCCGTGTGTCGCGCCTGGTTGGTGTTTTTGAAACGGTTGATAGAGATGGCAATCTTGTTTTGAATACGGCGGACGGACCAAAGAAAATCGCGGCCGCTGATGTCTTTTTTGAGGGAGTTCACTGATGTTGCTTGCGATTGATTGCGGCAATACGAACACGGTTTTTTCTATATGGGATGGTCAAAAATTTTTGTGTACAATGCGTACATCGACACATCATGCGCGTACGGCTGATGCTTATTTCACATGGTTCACGACGCTTCTAAAGCATTATCAGATTAACCCACAGATTGAAGATATTATTATTTCCTCGACCGTTCCTCGCGTCGTATTTAATCTTCGCGTTTTTTCAGATCGTTTTTTCGGGTGTCGTCCTTTGGTTGTTGGACGTGTTGACTGTCGGCTTCCGAATGAACCGCGAGTCGATGCCGGAACAATTGTGGGCCCAGATCGTTTAGTCAATTCCGCGGGTGCTCATGATCGTCTGGGAGGAAATTTAATCGTCGTTGATTTTGGCACAGCGACGACTTTCGACGTGGTTGATTATGATGGTGCTTATGTCGGCGGTTTGATTTCTCCAGGTGTGAATCTCAGTCTTGAGGTTCTGCATATGTCAGCGGCGGCTTTGCCGCATGTGGACATATCAAAACCGCAATCCGTTGTTGGAACAAACACAGTGGCCTGTATGCAGTCCGGTGTGTTTTGGGGCTATATTGGCTTAATCAAGGAGTGTTGCGCCCGGATACAGGATGAAAGGAAAGCTGAAATGAAAATAATTGCAACGGGCGGCCTTGCTCCATTGTTTGCAGAGACGGAAAAACTCTTTGACGTCATTGACAATGATTTAACGATGCATGGTTTAGTGGTGATCCATAATCACAATAAGAACAACGGCATGACCCATGAGCAATGAAAGGTTAATTTATTTGCCTCTCGGTGGCGCTGGAGAAGTCGGCCTGAATTCTTATGTTTACGGGTATGGTCAGCCTAACAAAGAGAGATTCGTTTTGATCGATCTTGGTGTAGCGTTTCCAAATATGGAAACGTCACCTGGAGTTGACCTTATTTTTCCTGATATGACCTGGCTCATGAAGCATGTGAAGAGGCTTGAGGCGATCTTTATTACGCATGCACATGAGGATCACGTCGGGGCTATGGCGCATTATTGTGACGTCTTGCCGGTTCCGATTTATGTACGTTTGTTCACGGCAAATATCTTGATGGATAAGATGAAGGATCTTGGGAAATCCGTTGAGAAAATCAAAGTTGTGCGCAGGTGGACCGATACAATTGATACCGGATCCTTTCGGGTTCGTTTTCTTCCGGTCTCGCACTCCATTCCGGAGAGTAGTTCTCTTGTTATTGAGAGTCCTGGGGGCACCGTGATTCATACGGGCGATTTCAAGATTGATCCAGGTCCGGTGGTGGGTGCGGCATTTGATGTGGACCTTTGGAAAAACGTGTCATCGAAGGGTATTCACGCATTGGTTTGTGATTCGACGAATGTTCATTCGGGCGCGGCTGGTCGCTCAGAAAGTGGGTTAGCACCTGAGATCGAAAGTCTGATAAAGCGTGCAAAAGGTATGGTGATTGCAACCACATTTGCTTCAAATATCGCACGGGTGAAGACGTTGGCGGATGCAGCGGTGCGAGCGGGTCGGTCGATTTGCATTTTGGGTCGAGCGATGCGCCGCATGGTTGACACGGCCGTACGCGTTGGCGTTCTGACGGATTTTCCGAAGACCGTCAGCCCTGAAAATGCACGTGACATCCCGCGTGAAAATCTTATGCTCATTGTGACCGGTAGTCAAGGTGAACCGCGTGCGGCCTCTGCACAGCTATCACGTGGTAAGTACATGAAGCTTGAGGTGCGTGAAGGTGATCTTTTTTTGTTTTCATCAAAAACGATACCGGGAAACGAGCGTGGGGTCCTTCAAATAATCAATCAATTCAGCAACGCTGGCGTGGACGTTATCGATGATTCGTTTCCTCATTATCATGTTTCTGGCCATGCGAATCGTCCAGATCTAGAAATGCTTCACCAGCTTGTTCATCCCAAGATCATTATTCCGATGCATGGTGAACATCGTCATTTACGGGAACATGCACGACTGTGCCGGCAGAATGGCTATCAATCCATTGTGGCCACAAATGGTACGATAGTGGATTTGTCTGGTGATGTTCCGGTTGTCGCAGGATATGTTGAGACGGGACGTGATTATCTGGACGGCAAAGTTAAGTATAGTGCACGTGACGGTATTGTTCGGGAGAGATTGAATATGGCCGTAAATGGTCATGTATCTGTGAATGTCGTTTATTCGCCTCGGTCAAAGCCGACTGTCCAAGTTTTTCTGGAAACAATGGGATTAAGCAAGTATGGGCGCTCGGGGTTGCTGGACCGGGAACTTCATGATCAGTTGACGGTTACGATTAAGGCGGCTGACCGTTCGGTGCTTGAGAATGACACGGCTTTACGAGAGGTTCTTGAACATACAGTCAAGCAGACGTGTCGTGCAGAGATTGGCAAGACCCCAACGATGATCATTATGCTCAACCGCTTGAATTGACCGGTGCCGGAGATATTGGTCCCAGATCAATGTATGGATGACGGGTCTTGTGTTCACGAGGTGTCGGCATGAGGGCTTGCAGACATGCGCGAAGAACGGTGTTTGATCTGGTGCTGCTGGAGAGAATTGAACTCTCGACCTCTCCCTTACCAAGGGAGTGCTCTACCTCTGAGCTACAGCAGCATGACGGGTGTGACATGGTAAAGTAGAGAGAGACGATCATGTACGCAAGTCTAATGTGCGGACGATGCGTCGATAATCAAGGTGGAAAGATGTCGCAAACAGGTACGAAGAAGAGCAAGGAAACGAATGCCGTTACGCGTGAACAGCGATTAAAGATTTCTCTCAAGGAAAATCTTGCAAGGCGCAAACGTCAGGAAAGGGTCCGCAAGGTAGTCGCCGGTCATAAAAAGAGAGATTCTCAGGGATAGATCAATGGACCAGATTATCATTCAAGGTGGTAATTCCGTGAGAGGAGTGATTTCGGTTGTTGGGGCAAAGAACGCATGTTTGGCTCTCATGCCGGCCACGTTGCTGTGTGCAGAGCCGTTAACATTGACAAATGTTCCGCGTCTCAGTGACATTGATACGATGATGGCATTGCTCCAGACCTTGGGAGTAGATGTTGATCGCTCGGATGATGGTCGTGTTGTTACGCTGTCGAGTGCATCGATTACGAATCACGTTGCCCATTATGATATTGTGCGAAAGATGCGGGCTTCTATTTTGGTGCTCGGCCCGATGTTGGCGCGAGACGGACAGGCTGTTGTATCGTTGCCAGGAGGGTGTGCAATTGGTGCTCGGCCTGTTAATTTGCACTTATTTGCTTTGAAAGAAATGGGGGCAGAGCTTGAACTGAAAGATGGATATGTGCGTGCAACAGCGTCTCGAGGACTGACGGCGGGTCGGATTGAATTTCCTTCTGTTTCGGTCGGTGCAACGGAAAACGCATTGATGGCTGCAACTTTGGCAAGAGGAACAACCGTTCTGGGCAATGTCGCGCGCGAACCGGAAATCGTCGACTTGGCGGTTTGTCTCAGGAAAATGGGGGCTCAGATTTCGGGCGAGGGTACCGGTGAGATCATTGTTGAGGGTGTTGATGCGCTTTCTGGTGCTGAACACACGGTTATTCCTGATCGCATAGAATTGGGGACATATATGCTCGCACCTGCCGTTGCAGGCGGTGATGTAGAATTTGTAGGTGGACGACGGAATTTATTGGAAGCCTTTTGTGGTAAGTTAGAGGAATCGGGTATTGACGTCGAAGAGACGGCGCGAGGACTACGCGTGAGTCAAAGCGGTTGTCGACCAAAAGCCGTTCATGTGGTCACGGAACCCTTTCCCGGTTTTCCGACCGATCTACAGGCACAGATGATGGCGATGTTGAGCACAGCGGAAGGGGTAAGCATCCTAGAAGAGAGGATTTTCGAGAATCGATTTATGCATGCACCTGAACTCCTGCGCATGGGGGCAAGAATTGATATACAGGGAGGATCTGCCAGGGTTACGGGAGTGAAGCGGCTCAAGGGCGCGCCGGTGATGGCAACCGACCTACGTGCTTCGGTTTCACTCATTCTTGCTGGATTGGCGGCCAACGGAGAGACCGTTGTCAATCGGGTGTATCACGTTGACCGTGGGTATGAACAGGTGGTTACCAAGCTCAAGGGAATTGGGGCAGATGTTGAACGGATACAGAATTCATGAGCAATGACGCGCAATTTGAAGATGGTCGAGAAGTGCCTTTGAATTTAGGCGCGGTTGACGTAGAGGATCTGAAAGTAATGTCATCTCTGATTCAAGATGCTGTCTTTCCAATTACTGAGATGTCGTGGCAGAGGACGAGACGATCCTTTGCTCTCCTATTGAACAGGTTTCGGTGGGAGGATGAGGGTCGGTCAAGACATGGAGCGGAACGGGTTCAATCTGTCTTGGCGTTTGATGATGTATTGAGTGTATCAAGTCAGGGCATTCAGCAAACTGATTGCAGTCTGGTGCTGTCATTGCTCAACCTTGATTTTGTGTCAACAGATGAGACATCGGGGAGCATAATGTTGAACTTGGCGGGTGACGGTGCGATTCGATTGGATGTCGAAACAATCGCTGTGACGTTGAAGGATGTGACGCAACCTTATGTGGCGTTATCCGGTCAGGAACCGAGGCATTTTGTTTGATCGCAGACGGTCAGTGCGGTTTTCATGGGCTCATAAGCGAATGTGTCGTTTGTTTATCGGGAGATCGCTTGCCGTTAGGATGTATCGGCCTTGAAAGCCGAGAAGAGCTTTTTTCAAGTTGTCAGCCTGTGATACCGGAACATATATGAACGATCACAGTCGTGTTCGATAAAATCTCTTTGAATTGAAAAGCCGACATTGAAAATTCCCATATAGCGTGGATCGGACGGGAGAGTCTTTCAATCTCTGACACCATAAGGTTGAGTGATGGCCAGATTTCTTGACATAAGACTCAGTGATTTTGAGGAACAGTTTTCTCAATTCTTGACTGTTAAGCGTGAATTCGGCGAGGACGTGAATGAGTCTGTATCCAAGATTATTGCGGATGTCCGAACGCGCGGCGATTCCGCTTTAATTGACTATACATTGCGTTATGATGATGTGGCCCTGACTCCTGAGACACTTCGAATATCGGAGCAAGATATCAATCAGGCGGCGTCACAAACATCAAAGACGACCTGGAAAGCTCTCGAAATATCGGCTGAGCGCATTCGTGCGTATCACCTCAAGCAAAGACCGAATGATGTGGGTTGGACGGATGACATCGGTGCAGAATTGGGATGGCGTTGGTCGGCGATACGATCTGTTGGGCTGTATGTTCCTGGGGGTCAGGTTTCCTATCCTTCTACTCTATTGATGAACGCAATTCCTGCTAAGGTGGCGGGAGTGGAGCGATTGGCGGTTGCGGTTCCAACTCCGAGAGGAGAGCTTGATCCTGTACTTTGTGCAGCCGCCAGAATTGCTGGTATTCGTGAAATGTATCGAATCGGTGGAGCGCAAGCGGTTGCTGCTTTGGCGTATGGGACTCATTCGATACCACCTGTTGATAAAATTACAGGGCCGGGTAATGTTTTTGTGGCCGCGGCGAAGCGTCGTGTTTATGGACATGTCGGAGTCGATCTTGTTGCCGGTCCGTCTGAAGTTCTCATCATTGCCGATGACGATAATGATCCTGAGTGGATTGCGCTTGATTTGATCAGCCAAGCTGAACATGATGTAACGGCGCAAGCAATACTTATTACGAACAGTGCCGAATTTGGCCATAAGGTTGCCGGCGCGGTGAACTCGCACCTTGAGAGTTTGCCCCGTAAAGAGACGGCTCGTCAAAGCTGGCGTGACTTCGGTGCCATAATCAATGTCAGAAACTTGGAAGAAGCGGCGGATTTATCAAATCGCATTGCGCCTGAGCATCTAGAGATTTGCGTGGCCGATCCAAAATTGCTGTCGGATCGGTGTATTCATGCTGGTGCTATTTTCTTGGGTTCGTGGACTCCTGAGGCCATTGGTGATTATGTTGCCGGAGCCAGTCACGTTTTGCCGACCGCCCGATCGGCGCGGTTCTCGTCCGGTTTGAACGTAATGGATTTTCTGAAATGTACAACGATCACCCGTATGACTCCGCAGAGTATCCGTGCCATTGGGCCGATCGCTGAGAACCTGGCGGAATCGGAGAAATTGCACGCTCATGCACGCTCAGTCCGTGCTCGACTAGGGAAATTGAATGGATGAGAAAATGTCGCGTTTGATCGAAATCGAGTTGGATGACGCAGGTTTACCGCCCCCGACATTCGAGATTGAGCAAGAACGTAAGGTCGCAATTTATGATCTCTTGGAAGATAATCGGTTTGAATTACCCAAAAGGGATGATCGAGTGGTTCCTGATGGCCCCTATAAAATGTATTTGTCAATTCGCGAGAGGAGACTGGTTTTTACAATATTTTCTGAAACGGATGATCTCGCAGCTGAATTCCATCTTTCGATGGGACCGTTTCAGCAAGTCATAAAAGATTACTTTCAGATCTGTGAAAGTTACTTTGATGCTGTCAAGAGATTGCCGCCGTCGCAAATTGAAACCATCGATATGGCCCGTCGTGGAATTCACAATGAAGGCAGTCGGGTCCTGCGGGAGCGTCTGGAAGGCAAAGTTGAAATGGATAACGATACCGCGCGCCGATTATTCACTCTCATTTGTGTCTTGCATTTTGGGGGTTAATGTGCGTGACCGGCTACCGCAATCGGTTCTTTTCTGTTGTGATCATAATGCAGTAAGGTCGCCAATAGCGGAAGGTTTCATGAAGAAATTCTATAGTATAGGTACGTATGTTCAGTCCGCTGGAGTTTACAGTGATATGGAGATTGATGGATTTTCGATTGCCGTCTGCCAGGAAATGGATGTTGAATTGAGTCGACACAGGTCACGGTCCTTTGACGAAATGGAGCAGTGGGGAGATGATCTCGGTTCATTTGACCTCATTGTTGCGTTATCGCCTGCCGCTCAACGGCGATCTCTCGAACTTACACGGCATTATCATTTGTCTGTCGAGTACTGGCCAACTATTGATCCAACGGGTTTAGGAGAGACACGTGAGGCGAAATTAGCGGCGTATCGGCAAACACGTGATCAGATTATTGGTAAGTTGCAGGCAAAGTGGGGGTAGTTAATTGTTGATTCATCGCTATGGTCTGTTGAACTTGAATGTTCCCCTGTCACATATTCGTCAAGTTGCACGCACGTTTTTCAGACTATGGCTATGGAAGCACAAAATGAATAATTTTTCCTATTTGTCTTGAAAACCTGCAATATGTAGGCCATTAGGTTGAAGCTCACAGTGAGGTTGAGTTTAGACGCAAGGAGAGACTATGGCGAAAGAAGAATTACTCGAATTTGCCGGCGTTGTTAAGGAACTCCTGCCCAACGCGACATTTCGGGTTGAGTTAGAAAATGGCCATGAAATCATTGCACATACCGCAGGAAAAATGAGGAAGAACCGTATCCGTGTCTTAGCTGGAGACAAGGTGCAGGTCGAGATGACCCCGTATGATTTGTCGAAAGGTCGGATCAATTATCGTTTCAAGTAATTTTGTTTATTCTTGGTTCTGCTAGCCCGCGCCGTCGTCAGTTACTGGAACAAATTGGATGTGTTCCCGATGTCGTTCGCCTACCCGATATCGATGAAAGCCCTCTGACCGGTGAAAGTCCGCGTGATTATTGTTCGCGCATGGCCGTTGAGAAAGTCAATTCGATTGCTTCAGAGAGTTTGGACATTGTTCTGAGCGCCGACACAACGGTTGCGCTTGGCCGCAGGATTTTGGGTAAGGCTGAAAACGCGGCAGAGGCGAAAGATCTCTTGCAGGCACTGTCTGGTCGACGTCATCGCGTTTTAACCGCTGTTGCCGTAAAGTGTGACAGCATCGTTCGGAAACGCCTGGTGGTCAGCCAGGTACGCATGAAGCGACTGTCTGAGCAAGAGATTCGCCATTATCTATTGACAGATGATTGGTGCGATAAAGCCGGTGCGTACGGAATTCAGGGATCCGCGGCATCTTTTATTCCATGGATCTCCGGATCTTTTAGTGCTATTGTTGGTCTGCCCCTCGCTGAAACCACGGCTTTGCTTCAATCTTTCGGTTACTCAATCGGGAACAATTAATTTATGCGTGGGACGCATATTCTTCTGGGATATTTTGAAGGCCGAAAGGCCGCGGCCTTGTTGGTGAATGGTGTTCTGGAAGATCTTTTGGTCGATTCGGATCAACCGGCACTTGGGACCATTTATCGGGCCATGGTGCAGCAATCTGCGAAGAGTTTGGGCGGTTATTTTCTCAGAACGTCTGACGGAACGGCATTTCTGCGCAGTCGCAAGAGGATACCTGCAAATCAATTGTTGCTGGTGCAGGTAAATGGATACGCTGAAAAAGCGAAAGCGATACCGGTTAGTCGTCGATTATTGTTGAAGGGAAGGTGTGCGATCGTCACACCGAATGACCCGGGATGCAATGTATCGCGTCGTATACGAGATGATGATCGGCGGAGCAGGTTCCAGGAACTTGCCGACCATGTCATGAGAGGGTCAAAGATGGGATTAATCATTCGGTCGGCTGCCGAGATGTGTGACATTCGTGATGTGTCGGAGGAGGTTCATGAGTTGCGTGTTCGGGCCGAAGGTCTTTTTGATGATTCATCGAACGAGCTGAGTGTCTTGATGGAAGGGGTTGATTCCTGGGGACAAGCGTTACGTGACTGGGAACCTACGGCTATGATTGTTGAAGAAGAAGGGGAGGGCGCGCAGATTTCAGGGTTAGTAGAGGAAATTGAAGCGGCTGCTGATCCGATTGTTGAAATTAGTACCCATGCAACGATGGCAATTGAGGCCACGCGTGCGCTGGTTGCGGTGGATGTCAATACCGGGGCCGATATGACGCCGGCGGCAGGTCTGAAAGCCAATGTTGCTGCGGCTCAGGCGTTGCCAAGGGCTTTGAGAGTGAAGGGTCTTGGAGGGCAAGTTACGGTTGACTGTGCCCCTATGGATAAGAAACATCGCCCCGTTTTTGAGAACGCTTTGCGTGCAGCGTTTCAAGCTGATCAATCGGATACTGTCATGGCGGGTTGGACTCCATTGGGGCACTATGAGCTTCAGAGGCAACGAGATCGCGTTCCGCTAAGTGATGTGTTTGCATGAAATGCCCTTTATGTCATTCACCGCATGTTACGGATTATCGCCCATTTTGTTCTCGTCGCTGTGCCGACATTGATTTGTTGAAGTGGTTGAATGCAGATTACAGGGTTCCATTGGAGCCGATTGGTGATGAGGAGTCCAATATGCGTGATGACGAATAATTGGACAGGTTCTCCGCTGGACGCTCGGATCTCCAAAACGTGCTTTGTTTAGGGATTACTAAGATAACTTGACCGCATACAATATGATGATTAAATATTACGATCTAAGCACAACATAATGTGTCATGTCAAATTATCTTAGTAATCCCCCTTTGTTTATCTTATGCTTATATTCGCTTAGACATTATGGATTGACCTCTTCCGCCCGTTGATCATGCTTGGGTGGATGACC